>ONPY01000028.1 GCA_900319835.1 uncultured Eubacteriales bacterium
CATGGCGTGGCAGGAGATCTCGGAGATGTTCTCATCGGCAAAGGGAACCTTGTTGCGGCCGTAGCCGGTGCCGATCAGGTACTCCAGCTCCTTGCTGCTGCTCAGGCCCACCTGCTTGAGAACCTCGTCCATCGCCGCAATGGCGCTCTGCTCGGAATTGATCTTGCTCTTGATCGTGGTGTCGGCAACCATCTTGCCGTTCTCGTCCAGAATGACTGCCTTGGTGTAGGTCGATCCTACGTCACAACCGCCGAAGTATTTCATGTATCATTATCTCCTTGTTTGTTTTATAGATGTGTGGGGGAGCTCAGAGGGGACCTCCCCTCTGATTTCAGCTCCCGCAGGCGATGAAAAAAGTCCAATCGTTTTTCCCGGCGGCATGTACGTCGGGAAAAACACGTCTCAGCCTGCAAGTGTGCGAGCGAAACGAGTGCGCGCAGCAGGCTGCATTCCCCTAAACGAAACGGCTTTGCCGTTTCGTTTACATGCAGACCTCGTCCTCAAACTCGACCAGGGAGGGATCGACGGGCTCGGCCTTCATGACGGTGCGCATGTACTCGTTGACCTTGTCGCGCATGCTGCGGCGGGAAACGGTACGCGGATCCATCAGGTCGTGCTCGATCCAGATCAGATCGTAGCCGCGGGCGCGGCCCTGCTCGTCCAGAATGCCCTGCACGGTGGCCATGTTCTTGCAGGCCACGTTCTGGTACATGATGACGAGCTTGGCGTTCCATGCCTCGCACTGGGCCCAGCACTCGTCGACGACGTTCTGGTAGCCGCCGTTGGTGTGACGGCGCATAACCATACGCTCGTACAGGCGGGCCAGGTCGCGCAGCGCCTCTTCCTTGTCCTCGGTCTCGAGGTGCTTGGTGAAGTTTAGAGACTCCATCTCGACCAGCACGTCGATGCCCCAGCAGTTGGCCAGCCAGTTGGAGAAGTTGGCGTAGTAGTGGGCCGGGCAGGACCAGACGATGGCGCGGAACTTCATCTTGCGCTCGGGCCAGGCGGTCTCACCGTTCTCGTAGGCCTTCATGAGCATCTTGTCGACCTTCTGCATGGAGGGGAGAACGCGCGGGTCAATGCCGCCGTCCATCTCGTAGTTCCACTTGCGGAACAGCTCATAGCTGGGTCCGATGAGCTGCGGGCGGGAGGACTTGTTGATCTCCCACTTGTTCAGCTCCAGGTCGGTCTCCTGGTTGAAGCGCTTCATGCACTCAAAGTAATGCTCCCAGGACCACTTGGCACCGGTGCGCTCCTCGATCCACTTGATGCAGGCCTTGATATCCTCGGCGCCCATCTGCACGGTCTCCTCATCCAGGTAGCGGACGGGGAAGCAGAGGTGGAACACGGGGATGTTGGGGAAGCGGCGGGAGAAGTAGGAGGAAGCCATGGTGGAGCCGTCGCAGGGCATGGAGCTGGAGATGAAACCGGAGCCCATGTCGGGCAGGGCGTCGATGACCAGCGCGCCGCACTCGGAAGACGGCACAGGGCAGGTGTCGGCGGGCAGACCGTAGGATTCCACCGCGTCGATGTAGGGGATGCAGACCAGCTGGTCGATCTCGGAGACCAGGAACATGGGCAGCAGCTGGTGCGGGATGCCGCACAGGTCGGGGAAGCCGGCCATGATCTGGCCCATGGTCATCTCATCGAAGGTGACCATCATACGGTTGAGCTCGTCGCTGTTGCCGTTCTTGCGGTCGGCCTTGCTCAGAAGCACCAGGTTCTCCGCCACGTAGCGGAAGATCTGGTAGGTCAGCTCGTGGCTCATCTTCAGGTTGGAGCCGCGCAGACCGAGAATGTTCTTGTCCATGAAGCCGTGGCAGCAGAAGTAGGAGATCATCCAGCGGTACCACAGCGCGCTGTTCATGGCGGGGATCAGATCCTTGGAAAAGGTGCCCAGGAGCATGCCCCACAGACGGGCCCACTCCCAGAAGTCGTAGGCAGTGTCCTTAACGCCGCGCCACTCACGGCGGACGGTGGCCATGGCGCCCTTGCGGTACAGGCGGCCCAGGCTTCTCTCACCGTTGACGACGCGGTCCCATTTCTCCGCGTTGTCCAGGGCCATGAAGTCGGCATACTCGCCCTTGACGCGCTCCCAATCGGCCTTGCAGTCGTTGACGCGGTCCTGGCCGAACTTCTTCCAGTCGGTGGCTTTCAGCAGGTCCCACGCGATGGCGCCGACTTCGGCGAGGTTCGCGCCCTGCTTCTTCCAGTCCATATTGTCTTTGGCTTTCCAGAACTTCGGATTCGGGTAAACCAGTTTCTCCTTTTTAGCCATTCTTTTCTGCCTCCTTGTGGATACGTTTGATCTCAAGCGATTCGACGAAGGCCTGAACACGGGTTCTCAGCTGGCCGGAGTTGCCGTTGTTGTACAGACGGTCGATGGACAGAACGGGCCAGCCGTACTCATCGTGCATGATATGGGAGACCAGCGCACGCTCGAAGCCCCAGTAATCGCAGTACTTCATCTGCTCGTAGATGATGCCCTCGGCCTTGAACTCCTTGGCGAGGCGGTCGGCCGTCTCGCGGCGCTGCAGCACCTTCTCGTCGGCGATGTAGCGGGCGCACTCGGAGTGCTGCATGACGTGCAGGCAAATCTGAGGCAGGGCGGGCTCGTCGTCCTTGAGCTCGATAACCTCGCGGCCGGGGGTGGAGCCGAAGCAATAGCGGTCGGAGACAACCAGAGCGCCGCAACCCTCAATGAGCTTGGTGAGGCGGTGATCGTCGATCTCGGAGCCGACGATGGCGACTCTCGCGCGGTAGGGGTTGACCTTGTCGGGTTTGCGCTTTCTCAGCTCCTCCAGCGTCTCACGCAGGTAGGGCAGAATCAGGCGCTTGGGACACGTGTAGGAGACCAGGTTGAGCACGTGGAACTCATAGCCGGTGATGACGGGGTTGTCCGCCTTGCGCATCTCGGAGATCTCGGAGAAGATCCGGCAGACCTCGTTGTGCTCCTCAACGGCCTTGCGGATGGCCTCGTCGGAGGTGTCGACGCCGAACTTTTCGGTCAGCTGGTCGAGCACGTGGATGCGCATCTGCTTGACATAGGAATCCAGCGTATAGTCGGTGACCTTGAAGGGAATGTCGCAGTGGGTCACAAAGAAGTTGGGCTTCTCGTTGACCCGGAGAATCTCAAAGTGCTCCATGGCGCGGTTCATCATGGAGCAGGCGTCCACGCCGATCATCGCGTCCAGGAACTGGTAGCCGCCCTCGATGCCTCTCTCCACCAGAGCACGGGCGTACTCGCAGGTGTAGTTGGACATGTAGTAGGTGGCGATGTCGATGGAGCCGGTGTTGGGGGCGCGTAGTCTCACGGAGAAGCAGTTGCCGACGTTGAGCAGAGCTTCGGGGACATGGTAGCAGGTGTAGCCGAGGCAGATGTCGCCCTCGGCCTGAGCCTGTTTGACCAGCTCATTATCGGCGTTCTCAAGCAGGTTTTCAAAGAAGATAAGATGCTTAAGATCTTTCAAATGTTACACCTCTTTTACAGAATTTCTATGTTTTGGAGTGCTTCCTTCACTCCCTTGAGCATAGCGGAATCCGCAGGCAGCTCGAGAACGCTCTTGCCCATGATGTCGTTTGCGGCAAAGGCGCTGTCCGCGGGGATATAGGAGAGGATATCGACGCCGGGGGTCTTGAACATGTCCACCAGCTCGGGATTGGTGACACGGTTGACGATGACGCCGATGCGGTCGTAAGCGATCAGCTCGTCGGCCACCTGCTTGATGGTGCCGATGACCTGCCCGCCCTTCTTGCTCTGGTCGGTGACCAGAATCAGATGCGTGACCTGGTCCATGACGCGGCGCTGGATCTGCTCGATCCCGGCCTCACCGTCGATGACCACATAGTCGAAGCTGTTGGCCAGGATGCCGATGACCTCCTTGAGGTAGGAGTTGACCTTGCAGTAGCAGCCGGAGCTCTCCGGCCGGCCGATGGCGAGGAAGGCAAAGCCCGGCATCTCCACCAGCGCGTCGAAGATGCGGAAGCGCGCCTCGCTCAGAAGCTCGAGCGCTTCCCGCGTGTCGCCGTTTTCCACACTGTCGACGATGCTCATGCGGATATCGTCCAGCGTCAGCTTGACGTCCACGCCCAGGGCCACGGAGAGACCCACGGCGGGATCGGCATCGATCGCCAGAATCTTTTTATCCGGATACTGCTCAACAAGAAGCCTGACTATCGACGCGCAGATGGACGTTTTCCCGACGCCGCCCTTGCCTGCTACGGTGATAATCTTGGCCTTATTTCCCATATGCGTTCCCCCAGTCTGAAAAAAGTGTAGAGTTGCACTACCTTAATATCGTCAGTATTCTAACATAGTCCCGGCAATTATGCAAGATAAACACTTTAAAAAGAACGGATTAGAAATTTTTTGGATATTTCGTTGTGTAAAGTACCGGAAAATGTTTTTACATAAAGGAGGAAAAAGTAAAAAAGCCCGGCGCTGCTCCCTGAAAGGAGCGGCGCCGGGGACGTTCAGCGGTTGAGCAGCCATACCCCCAGGTTGAGATAGGCCGCGAAGGTGAGCCAGGCCAGATACGGCAGCAGCAGTTTGCCTGCCCGGGGCACGATAGCGCCGAAGAGCAGGGCGGCGATCCCGACCAGGACCCAAAGCAGGAGCAAGAGCACAAAGGCGGCGCCCCACGCCTGCACGGTAAAGAACAGGATGGGCCAGAGAAAATTGGCCGCGAGGCTCAGCCCGTAGACGGTCAGCGCCCGATCCCGCCGCTTGTCGGACACGCCGGAGACCCACACCAGATACGAGGCCAGGCCCATGCTCAGATACAGCAGGGTCCAGACCACCGGAAAGAGCCAGGCCGGCGGGCTCAGCGGCGGCTGCTTGAGGGCGGCAAAAGCCTTCATGCCGTCCCGGGTCAGGAAGGCGGAAAAACCCCCTACCGCCAGCGGCAGGGCCAGCGCCAGCAGCAGAGGCTTCCATTTGATGTTCGGTTTCATGTTCATCACCCCTTGTCTCAGGATATGTGAAAAAGGGGCGCGATATACGCTTGAAAGCCCGGCTTTGCCGGGCTTTCAAGCGAAAGAATCAGAATTGAAAATAGATGAAAGGACTCTGCCCGGTATAGCCCAGGGCCAGGGTGAGGCCCAGAAAGGCGAAGAAGAGCGTCAGGCCCCGGATGGTGGTGAGGTCGAAGATGGGATAATACCCCTCCGGCGCGGTACCTCTGCGGCGGCTGCGCAGACAGGCCGCGGCCTCGGCCAGGGCCGTCAGCGCCAGCGCGGCCACCGCCCAGAAGGCGATGTGCGTCACGCCGGGGCGCAGGGTGAAGATGGCGGAAAGCATGGAGAAGGCCTTCCCGATGGATTCGGCCCGGAAGACCATCAGACACAGGGAGACATAGGTGAAGGTCACAAACACCGCCAGGGCCGTGCCGAACGGGCCGGAGCCGGTCTTTCCCCGCGCCTTCCGCTGCCTGGACCAGAACCTGTGTACGCACAGGGCGACGCCGTGCAGCATGCCCCAGACCACAAAGGTCCAGGCTGCGCCGTGCCAGAGCCCGCCAATGGCCATGGTCAGAAAGAGGTTGAGGTAGGTGCGCGCCGTCCCCCTCCGGTTGCCGCCCAGGGGAATGTAGAGGTACTCCTGCAGCCAGGAGGACAGGGAGATGTGCCAGCGCTTCCAGAAAACGCTGACGTTGCGAGAGATGTAGGGGAGATTGAAATTGCGCGGCAGGTCGTAACCCAGGATCCGCGCGCAGCCCACGGCCATGTCGGAATAGCCGGAGAAGTCGCAGTAGATCTGGATGGCGTAGGCGTAAGCCGCCAGCAGCAGCGTCAGCGCGCTGTAGGCGTTGGGTGCCTGGTGCACCGCGTCGACAAAGACGGAGATGTGATCGGCCAGGACGATCTTCTTGAACAGACCGAAGGTGAAGATCTGCACGCCCGGAGCCAGGGTTTTCAGACTGATGCAGCGCTCCTCGTGCAGCTGCGGGATGAAATCCCCGGCCTTGACGATGGGGCCGGCCACCAGTTGCGGGAAGAAGGAGATGTACAGGGCGGTGCGGATGAAATCGCGCTCCGGGGCGATGCGGCCGCGGGAGACGTCGATGGTATAGCTGAGGGACTGAAAGGTGTAGAAGGAGATGCCCACGGGCAGGAGAATGTTCAGGCTCCCGGCCCGGGCGATGCCGAAGACCTGGCAGAAGGAGTCCGCAAAGAAGTTGAAGTACTTGAAGATCCCCAGGATCAGCAGCGGCACCACCACGCCCAGAACCAGGGCTGGCTTCCGCCGCGGGCCCTCCAGCTGCAGGGAACAGAAGTGGGCGACCAGGGTCAGCCCCAGCATCAGGCCGCAGCAGGCCCAGTTCCACCAGCCGTAAAAGACGTAGCTTGCCAGCAGCAGAATCACATGCCGGATGCGCATGCGCCGCGCGGCCTCCAGCTTCCGAAAGGGGACGGAGGTCGTCAGGGCCATGAGGACGCAGACGATGGAGAAGAAGATGAGAAAGCTCAGACTGTTAAACTGCATCCGCTCAGCCCTCCCATGCCGTGATGGTATCGTACACGGTCTCCGCGATCAGCCGGTGGCCGACGGCGTTGAGATGCCCTCTGGCCGGGGCTGTGTTGGAAAAGCCGCTGGGCAGAAGGTGCTGCTCGCTGTAGGCGCGCATGTAGACGTCGGTGAGATCCAGAAAGCGGACGCCGTTTTCCGCGCAGAGAGCCTGAAAGGCGGCCAGCTGCTCGGGCCTGGTGATCGTATAGAGACTGCCGTCGTCCGCGATGCCCACGGCGGGATTGAAGACGATCACGGCCTGAACGCCGTGCGCCGCGCTCTCCAGGCCGATATGGCCGATGAAAGCGGCGAGGGTCGCCTCATAGCGCTCCTGTGAGGCGGCGTCGACGGCACCGGCGGAAGCCTCCTCCGGATCCCCGCCGAAGGCCAGTGTGTTCTTGAAATACTTGGTGTACAAAAGACGCAGGAGGGGCACGCGCTGCAGCAGGCCCACCAGACCGCCGGTGTAGGAGGGGATGTCGGCAAGACTACCGTCCAGCGCGCCCTCCATGTCGGCGGGGGTCAGATCCAGCGAGGCGGTCTCCAGCAGCACATACTGCGCCGGCACATAGGTGTCCAGCGCTGAGCCCAGATGCTTGACGCAGTAGGGCAGGGTGTGCCCGGCGGTGCCGATGCTGTAGACGTATTTCTTCCCGTCAAACAGCCGGTTGAGAACGGCCGCCGTGCTCTTGTCCTGTGCCACGTTAAAGGCCTCCATGTGGGACGAGCCCATCAGCAGCACGTCGATCTGCTCACCGGGGGTGTAGTCGCGGAGATTGTTGAAGCCGTCGTTGTTGGTCTTCCCCAGGGCAAAGCCCTCGGTAAAGCGGCTGTAGAAGCGCCCAGCCTCCCAGCGGTACTCCGTGGACCCGGTGGGGTTTGCGTAGTGGACGGGGACGTTGGAGTAGAAAAAGCAGAACAGACTCAGCAGCAGAAACGCGAGACAGCCTGCGACGGCAGCTTTGCCGAGCCATAGAAAGAAGCGTTTTGTCATGGCAAACTTCCTAAAGATGATTATCAGTGCAGGGAGCAGAAGAGCCGTGCCTTGCCGTAATCGCCAGCGGCGACGGCGCTTTCCAGAGCACGCCAGGCAGGGCGGCCGGTGGAAAAACCGGAGAGCTCACCCAGCAGCTCGCGGAAAACAGCAAACTCCGCCCGGCGAACCTCGTCTCCCAGACGCTCCGTGCGGTGCATCGTCAGCACCAGCATGTTCAGCAGGTACTCGTAATAGCGCGCATCGGCGACAAGCCCCAGTGTCTGCCGATCCCGAAACAGGGAGAGCGTGATCCACAGAGAGTCAATGCTCTTGGGGCGCACCAGGTTTTTGTGGCTTGTGTTGGCCGCATGGACGCGGTAATACAGCATCTGCCGGTTCAGCCCCAGGCTTTTGCCGCCGCTCTGCTCCAAAAGGGGGTAGACCAGCTGGGCAAGGACGCTGTCTTCAAAGAGGTAGCCGGCGGGAAAGCCCAACCGAGTGAAGAGACGGGCGCGGAACAGCTTGCCGTGGGGAAAGCCGGTGCAGTCGCGTGGGGACATGGGGCCCTCGGGATGGGAGAAGACCCGCATGGGACGGCCCTCGGCGTCCACGGTGGTGTAGGCGCACTCGACCAGATCCGCGTCCTCCTCGCGTGCAAGGCGGATGGCGGGCTCGAGACAGCCGGGAACCAGGGCGTCGTCCGCGTCCAGAAAGAGCACATACTCGGCCCGGCAGCATTCCAGCGCGCGGTTTCGCGCGGCGGCGGCCCCGGCGTTTTCCTGGCGGATCACCTCCAGCCCCCGTTCCCGCCAGGCGTCGAGAATGGCGGGACTGCCATCGACAGAGCCGTCGTCGACGGCTACGACTTGCAGGGGATAGGAGCACGCCTGAGAAAAAACGGAGTCCAGGCATCCCTCCAGCCAGGCCTCGGCGTTGTAAACGGGGATGATGACGCACAGCGTATATTCGGTCTTGTTGAAGGCAAGGGGTTTATCCCGCAGCGCCGAACGACCTTCGTCCGAGCTGACGCTTGCCAGATAGGCCATGGCCTCTTCTCGCGTGGGCAGGGGCGTTTTGTCGGAACAGAGAGGGGAGAGCAGCTTCACGGCGGCGTCCCCGCAGCCGAGCTTTCGGAGCGCTTTTGCGGCATTGCTCATGGCAGCTCCCTTTCCGCGGCGCCGCTCCGATCCCGCACGCCCTTGTTCCAGCTTTCGGTGCCGTGATCGCTGATCTTCCGCGCCGGAACGCCGGCGATGGCGATGTTGGGTTCGGTGAAGTCCTTGTTGACCACGGCGTTTGCGCCGACGGCGATCCCGTCGGCAATGTGAACGCCGCCGAGGATCACGGCGCCGAAGCCGACGATGACGTTGTCACCCAAAGTGGGGACCCCGTCGTCCGTGCCGCCGGCGACCACGCCGGTGTTGAAGTGAAAGCAGCAGTTCTCCCCGACGGTGACATGGCCGTTCATCAGAATGGGGCCCAGGTGCATGATATGCAGCCCCCTGCCGCAGCAGTTGAGGGCCACGTGCAGCTCATAGCGGTTCTGCAGCCGCCGCAGGCGCAGCTTCCAGAGCAGTGCGCGCAGGCGGTGACCGGCGTTGATGTGGTATTCGGTGGTGCGCAGGAGGATCATGTGTCGGCGCAGAATCGCGCCCTGGTTGGCGTTGAACAGATTCAGCAGATCCTGCAGGGGGCCGAGATCCTCATAGGGCTGAAGCTCCACGGAGAGCCAGTCCTTCAGCTGCGCCTTTGTGCGGATGCGTTTTTCCTCAGGTAACATCGGCGTCCTCCTCTTTGCGCTGCTCCGGGCCGCGGATCTTTTTGGCGGGAACGCCCGCCACGGTGATGCCGGGCTCCGGAAAGCTCTTGGTCACCACGGCGCCCGCGCCCACGGTGACGCCGTCGGCAAGGGTGATGCCGCCGATCAGCGTACAGCCGATCCCCAGGGTCACATGGTCGCCCACGGTAGGGGCGAGGTTGTCCGTGTCATCCCCGATGACGTTGACATTTGGCAGAATGCGGCAGTATTCGCCGATGGTGACGTTGCCGTTCATGCACACGGGGAACAGGTGATAGATGTGCAGACCCTTGCCGCAGGTGTTGAGCGGGATGTGAAGAGCATAGCGATTCTGCAGGCGCATGAGCCGGGCCTCATACAGGGCGGCCAGAACGCGTCTGCCGGTATTGCGGTAATATTCCGTCTTCCGCAGCAGCACCGCGTGCCGCCGCAGAATGGCCCCCTCGCTGATCTGCAGCAGGTAGGGGAGAATCCGGCGGGCGGAGAGGGGATAGCGGGCACACTCGATGGCCAGGGTCTCCCTCAGCTGCGCGCGGGTTTTGATTCTTCTGTCTTCGCTGAGCATGAACGCGCCTCCCGTCGTGATCAGTTCCCGGCGGCCCGACGGTGCAGCAGGCCGCGTAGAGTGTTGAGAAGATAGGTCAGGTTCTCGTTTTTCAGCCCCAGATTGAAAAGCGCATAGACCGCGCCGCCGAGCAGTACCTGCGCGGCGAGCTTCACGGCCAGCGGCAGGGCGAGCCGTCCCAGCGCGTAGACCGCGGCGGCCATAAGCAGGGCGGATACGCCGGACTTCCAGACATCCCGCAGCTGATCGCCCATTCCGTAGCCGATCAGCTTCCGGACGGGCAGCAGGGTGACAAAGGCGTCCAGCCAGGCCGAGATCAGAAAGCCCGCGGCGATGGCCCTGACAGAGCGGAAGCCAAGCACGCTCACGGCAAGGACAATCAGCATCAGCGCCCTCCGCAAAACCTCCTGCCGGGCGTAGAGATCGCTCCGGCCCATGGCCTTGACCAGAATCAGGTTGGTGCTGGTCAAGGGGACCTGGGCCTCACCGAGACTCAGCAGTACCACAAAGGGCACGGCGGGCAGCCACTTGTCCGTCAGCAGCAGGCGCACCATGGGCTCGGCCACGGCGGCCATGCCCAGCATGACGGGAAAGATGAGAAAGGCGCCCATGGCTTTGGCGCGGCGGAACATGGCCGACACCTGCGCGGGGTTATCCTGCGTACGCGCCATGGCGGGGAACATGACCGACTGCACGGCTGAATCCAGATTGAGGGAGACCGTGCTGGCGAAGGTCTGGCCCCGGTTGTAGTAGCCCAGATCGGCGGTGGTGAAGCGCCGCCCGATGATCAGGGGCCGGATGTTGTTGTAAATGCTCGTGATCAGGGAGGCCGCCAGCATCCGGATGCCAAAGCCGTAGAGTCGCCTGGCGCTGTCCCGGGAGAAGCGGCTTTTCGGCAGCCAGCGCAGCACCAAAAACATGGCAGCGCAGGAGCAGACCACCTGGGAAAAATAATAGGCGGTCAGCGCCCAGACGCCGGCGCCGCGCCAGGCCAGCAGCAGACCGAGAGAGCCCGCCGCGACCGTGGCCGCGAGACTGCAGAACATCATTTCCCGAAAGCGCATGTCCCGCTGCAGCTGGGCCACTTGGATGGAGTTGAAGGAGCTGAAGAGCAGGGAGAAGATGTAGACGCGCAGCGGCAGCGCCATTTCGGGGGATTTGTAGAAGCGGGCGATGAGGGGGGCCAGAAACTGCATGGCCGCGATGACCGCGCCGGAGAGCACCAGCGTGATGTAAAAGACCGTGGAATAATCCCGGTTATCACACTCCCGGCTCTGTACCAGGGCAGTGTTGAGCCCGCCCTCGACCAGCGTCAGGGAGAGATCGGCGCAGATCGTGAGGATGACAACCTGGCCAAAGACCTCGGGCGCAATGAGTCTGGCCAGCAGAATGCTGATGACCATGCCGACGCCCTTGACCGCAAAGCGCTCTGTGAATTTATAAAACAGGGATTTGATGATTTTGTTCTTGTCCATGCCTGGCCCTCCCGGCCGATCAGCCGGTTTTATAGATGTGCGAGCAGAGCAGATTCAGACTGCCGAACCAGCCCCGCCGAAGCAGAAACACGCAGCAGCGGTTGAGAAAACGCCGCACACCGGAAGAGGCGGGGCGCACGCCCGGACAGGGCGGAAGCCGCCGATAGCCGTCGCGGAGAAAGGTCTGAAAATAACCGCTCTCCCGGCAGCTCTGCAGGGCGGCGCGCCGGCTGCTGCGGCCGGAACAGAAACGGCAGATCCGTTTGAGCTCCGTGACAAGGTTGTCCAGCTGGTGGTTCCGCAGACGGTCATAGTCCTCCCCGCGGAACAGATCCAGGCGTTCCAGCAGGCCGAGCACCTCCTGGTTGACCGTGTCGTCCGCCTGATAGCCGTCGTAACAGATCGTATGGGTGATGCTGCTGTCGTTGGCGCGGTAGACATACAGCTCGTCCGGCAGAAAATAAAAACTGCGGGCGTTTTCCAGAATCTCCACGGACTGCAGGCGGTCTTCCCCGCGGCTGATGTGGAAAAAGCCGCTGAAATCCCGCCCGTCAAAGCAGGAGGCGCGGACGCATTTGCGGCAGAGAGAGTTGAAGGAGTCGTCGTTGAGCAGGATGTTCAGCACGTCCCGCTTGTCGGTATGGAGCCTGCCGCAGATCTCTGGGGGACAGACGATGTGCTCCACCCAACCCGGCCGCTTCCAGCGGATGCCGTAGATCACGCAGTCGGCCCCGCTCTCCCGAATCGCCTTTTCGAGGATTTCCAGCGTGTCCGGGACGATGGAGTCGTCCGAATCCAGAAAGACGCAGTAGTCCCCGGTAAAGCGTGCGACCGCATAGCGCCGGGCCGAGATGAGGCCGCCGTTTGCCTTGTGGAACACCCGGATGCGTGCGTCCTTCGCGGCGTATTCGTCGCAGATGGCGCCGCTTTCGTCGGTGGAGCCGTCGTCCACCAGCAGCAGCTCAAAGTTTTGGTAACTCTGCCCGAGCACGGAATCCACGCACTCCCGCAGATAGGGGGCGACATTGTAGACCGGCACCAGAACGGAGAAGAGAAGGGGCGTTGTCATGGCTGCTCCTCGTCACAGGGGAGGTGAATCCAAGAGCCCATGATGTCGTTCCACTCGGGCGGAGTAATAGATTGAAAACCGCTGTTATGATACATGGTAAATTCTCCAAAATAGGGTCTGCCGTTGACACAATAGAAATCCATCCTTACATGGGGAATCCCCTCGGACAGGCGCTTAGCGAGCTGCTTCATCTCCTCAAAACACACGGGCTTTAGGTATCCGTTTTCAGAGGGCTCATCCTTCATCTTAAAGGGGAGACGCTTGAAATCCATATCATAGAAATCTGTGCGGGGGTGTTTGTTCTGGTCGTTGGAAACATACAATACCCGGGGGACGCCATCAAAGCAGAAAAATTTGTAGTCCAGCAGTTCAACGGTCAGATCGTCCTTTAAGAACGCCTCTGCGAGCACTCTCGGCTTTACTCCCAGATAAGGCCACTCTCGATTTGTCAGATAATAGTTTCTCTTTAACCTTTTTGCCAGCCTGCTTTTTGCTGCTTTTCGGTCGAGTTTTGCCTTATCAGTACAAATAACATAGCTGCCGCTGTCGTGGGTACACTTGAGCACAAACTGGTCGGGAAGACTGTTAAAGTCTATATCTTCCACGGAATCCCAAGGACCGCCCACTAAAGGAATCAGATACTCTATGCCGACCTTTTCCGCGACATAGCTGCGCACCTCATATTTGTCAACCAATCGGCTGTATAGGGGATTGTGATCATGAAGTTTGAGCCAGTTGAGTTTTTCATTGAATGTTTTCGGGTGTTCAAAATCCGGCTCAGTTCCAAGTGTGTATCGGAAGACCAGGCGCAGATATTTCTCGTCCGGCATCTTGTCAAAAAAGCCGAGTCTGGCCAGCAGAAAGAACCAGCCGTGGGGCCTGCCCAAATAGTTACGAATGGCTGCAATCATGATGTGTGCTCCTTTCCCGCGATCACGCCGGTGACATAGTCTTCCCACTGCCGGAAGATGAGCTCCGGGCGGAAGCTCTCGGCCGTGCGGCGGGCGTTTTCCGCCAGCGCGGCGCGGAGATCTTTATGTTCCAACAGCCGCCGCATGGCAGCTGCAAGCGCCTGCTCGTCTCCGACGGGGACCAGCAGGCCGTTTTTGCCGTTTTCCAGAATCTCACCCGGGCCGCCGCAGGGGCAGTCCGTGGAGATGCAGGGCAGCCCCAGGGCCATGGCCTCCAGCAGGGCGTTGGGCATGCCCTCATAATCCGAGGATAGCACAAAGAGCTTTGCGCCCTTGATGTCCCGGGGCACATTGTCGCTCAGCCCGGGCAGAAGCACCCGGCCCTCCAGCTTCAGCTCGCGCACCAGCGCCGAGAGCTCTTGCAGCAGCTCGCCCTCTCCGTAGATGATCAGCCGATCCTCCACCTGCCCCAGCGCCGCGTAGGCGCGGATCAGCAGGGCGTGGTTCTTCTGGGGGTTGAGACGGCCCACGGCCACGATGTCATGGTGCTCCGCCGCGGGGGCCTCCTCAAAGAAGCGCTCGGAGACCTGGTTCATGATGACAGCAGATCTGCGCTGAAACACTTCGGGAAACCAGGCCATGGCGTCCCGGGTCTGGAAGACGCAGCCGTCGGCCAGGGGGAGGATGTGCCTGCCCACAAAGCCGGACGCCCGCCCGCCGTACTCCCGGTTCGGATCGTTGCGCACGGAGACGATCGTCTTCACCGGCAGCCCACGCGCGGCCAGCACCGCGCGGAAGTTGGGCTCGGCCATGAAGGAGATCAGCGCCGCCGGGCGAAGCTCCCGCAGCAGTCTGCGCAGCGCGCGGATGCGGCTGAGATTGCGCCGGAGGGCTCCCTGCCGGAGCTGCTCCTGCTCGATGGAGACACGCTCGACGCCGGGCGGGAGGGGATATTCGTCCTTCGACACGAAGGAGGTGACCAGCACGCTGTGCCAGCCCGCAGCGGCAAAGCGCCCGGCCAGCTGCACCAGCACCCGCTGGGCGCCGCCCCGGTTGAGGGAGTTGATGTAAAACATCAGGGTTTTCTTCTCGCTCATCTGCCGCGCGCCTCCCGCGCCTCGCGGTCCAGCCGCTGATACAGCTCGCTCATGAAGCGCGCCGAGGAGCGCACGTCAAAGCCCGCGCGGACCACATCTTCGCGCACGTCTCTGCGTGGCCGCTGCTGCAGCAGCGCTTCGGCCCACTGCTCGGCGCTGCCGAGGGGCAGACGGGTGATGAGCGGCGTGATGTCCACGTCCGTCGTGATCACGTCGGAGATCACACAGGGCAGCCCCGCCGCCTGGGCCTCAATGAGCGTCACAGGCAGCCCCTCCCAGAGCGAGGGAAAGGCAAACACGTCCATGGCGGCCAGCAGCTCGGGCACATCGTCCCGGTTGCCGGTCATGAGCACGTCCTCCGCAACGCCGAGCTCGACGGCTCTGCGCACCGCGTCCTCCTGACCAAGGCCGGCACCGACCAGGAGCAGGACGGCTTTGGGGTTCTGCGCGTGTACGCGCTGAAAGGCTTCCAAAAGGAAGCCGTGGTTTTTCTGTTCGTTGAAGCGGCCCACATGGCCGATGACATAGCGATCTTCCACACCGAGCGACCGCCGGGCCTTGCGGCGCTTTTCGGCGTTCGGTGCAAAACGGGCAGTGTCGATGGCGTTGGGCAGGAAAACGTACTTGTCACTCTGACAGGCCTTCTTGCCGTAGAGCCATTCCCCCGCCTCATTGGAGCAGGCCATCAGCACGTCCGCCTGATGGCGCAGGGGCCGCTGCAGCGCTTCCTTGACGAAGGCGCTCACGCCGCTGCCGTTGGCGGTATTGTGACTGTGGATGATGGTCTTGAGTCCGTGCGCTTTCGCCACCGGCAGATAGAGGGAGGCGTAGCTGCGCACATGGGAGTGGAGCACCGTGTACTCCGGGTGAGTGTAAAAGAAGTTGTTCCAGTCGCGCCGGACCTCCCCGGCATTGGTGCCGCGGAAGGGGGCGAGATTATAGATCCGCCCGCCCAGGGCCTCGATCTCCGGGACAAAATAGCGCCCGTCGGGGTGGTCGAGCACGAAGTCAAACTGGATGGTTTCCCGGTCGATGTTCCGGTAGAGATTGAGAAGCATGGTCTGGGAACCGCCCACATCGAGCGTCCCGATCATCTGCAGAACACGTATCATGTTGCGTTCTCCAAACTGCGCAGTATGGTCTCCCGCTTCTGCACGACGACGCTGCCGGCGGGAATATCGCCCTTGATGACGCAGCCCGCGCCGATGACACAGTTGTCCCCGATGGTGCTGCCGCGGAGGATCACGGTATTCGCACCGATCCAGCACGTTTTCCCGATGACGATGGGCGCGCTCAGATAGCGGTCCTCCCGCAGAGAAAAACGATAGTCGTGGTCGTGGTCATAGACGTAGACCGAGGGGCCGAAGACGGTCCCCGCGCCAATGGTGATGCTCTCATGACAGGCGAGAATACAGTTGTAGTTGAGCTTGACGCCCTCCTCCAGCGTGAGGGTGCTGCCCTTGCGCGCCTTGAGCTTGCAGCCGCTGTGGACGCGCACCATTTTCCCGAGCTTTACGCGGCTGCCGCGGTTAAACTCCGTCACCACGTTGGGGGAGAAGCGCTCCACGGGGTGGAAGGAAAAGGCGGAACCGAGAGAGAGCTTCATCAGGCAGAACTTCACGAAGGTGAAGACGACGGAGACGAGATTGTTAAACTGTCTGCGCATGGCGCGCCTCCCCACTTTGAACGGCGGCAAGCTCGTCCAGATATTTCTGTACCACGATCTGCCGGTCAAATTCCTTTTCCACCTTGGCGCGGCCGGCCAGACCCATGTCCCGCCGCTTTTCCCAGGGCAGACTTAAAAACGTTTCGATCTTTTCCACAAGGTCGGCGCTGTCCTTTTCCCGCACCACAAAGCCGTTGACCCCGTCGTCCACGATCTCCCCGCAGCCGGGGCGGTCGGTGGTGATGATGGGGCGGCCGCAGGCGCAGCTCTCCAGCAGGACGTTGGACATGCCCTCCGGATAATAGGAGGGGTGCACGGTGCAGGCGCAGACGCGGTGCATCCCCGCGACATCGGAAACGCTGCCGTGGTAGAGGATCACGCCCTCCTCCTGCAGGGCATGCAGAAGGGACTCGTAGTCCTGCTCACAGCGGCCGCAGACATGAAAACGCGTCTCCGGGTGCCGGGCGCGGATGACGCGGGCGGCGTCCAGAAACTGGTCGATGCCCTTGGCTTTCGTGATGCGGGAGATGAAGAGAAAATCCACGGTTTCGCCGGACGGGTAGGGCTGGAGCGCGTATTTGTCCAGATTGACGCCGGAGCCGGGGAGCAGGTCGTACTGCCCCTCGCGCACCATGTGCCGGGCGAGCATGAAGTCGCGGTTGGCCGTATTCTGGAAGAAGACCTTCCGGGCCTTTCGCAGCCCGTAGCGATAGAGCGGAACGGTGATCTTCTGCATCAGCCCGCCGTTTTCCACCGCCGGGCCGAGCCCGGTGATGTTGGCCACATAGGGGATGCCCAGGGACGCCGCGGCCATGCCGGCATAGATGTTGGCCTTGATGGTATAGGTAAGGACGATGTCTGGCTTGATCTCGCGCATCTTGCTTTTGAAGAAGGCGGCCGAACGCAGCTCCTTGACGGGGTTGGTCCCGTGGCGCTCCAGCTCCGCCGGGATTATGATTGCGCCCAGCGACTCCAGAACGTCACGGCGGCCGTTGTCCGCCGCGAGAATATATACGGTGTGGTCCCTTGTAAGGGTTTCGATCAGCTCCCTGCGGAAGCTGACAAGCCCCGCGGTGACGTTGCTGACAATCAGAATTGTGTCTGGCATCGGGAGGATTCCTTTAGTCTCGCATGATTTTGATTTCGTTGTACTTCATCATATAGACGCCCTCGTCGTAGGCGCCGATGCGGGGGGCGTTGGCCTCGCCGCGCAGGTTGTTGAGGATCAGTGTCATGTGGTCGCAGCCGCAGGCGTAGGCGTGCGGGTAGCCGCCGCCGAAGCGGGGGTTGACCTCGGAAATGTAATACTCCCCGCCTACGTCGAAGATGTCAATGTCGATCTGCCCGCGGAAGCCGGACTCTCTGACAAAGCGCTCGATGAGGGCAAAGAGCTTTTCGTCCTTGAAGGACACGGCTTTGTCCGTCTCTCCGGCGCGCATCTTGATTTTCTTCTTGGTGAAGATGGAGACCACCTCGCCGGAGATCAGGTCGATATAGACATCCGCGCCGATCTCCTGGCCGTCCAGAAACTCCTGCACCATGAGGCCGTCCTCGTGGGTAAAGAGCAGCTCGACGGTCTCCCGGTCAAAGGCCTTGGAGATGCTGATGGAGGCCGAGCCCTTGGCGGGCTTGACGAATACGGGGTAGGCGATCTCCCCGGCATCCGCGGCCCGGTAAAAGGCCTCCCGGTCCATCCAGGAGCGGGCGCAGGCGTAGCCGTGCTCTTTGAGCCAGAGGTACATCTGATACTTGTCCAGGGAACGCTCGCACAATTCGTATGAGCTGCCGATCACCGTCACACCGACTTCGCGGAAGCGGTCCTCATTTGCGGCCAGCAGGCTCAGCTCCGGGTCGATCAGACTCAGCACGCCGGAAATTTGTTCTGCCCGGCAGATCTCCAGAATGCGGTCGATGTAGCCAGGGGCGGTGATGGGCGGGACGATGTAGTATTTGTCCGCATCGTAGATGGCGGGGCCGAGGGGACTGGCGTCGGCGGCGACCACGGTGCCGTTGCCCCGGAAGGCCTCCCGGAAAGCCTGCACCACTTTGTTCCGTGTCCCCGCGGCCAGAATCAGAATGTTCATCGGTCGATATTCTCCAAAATGTCTGTATATCGTTTGCATATGGTATCCGCCGCCCAGGGGATCAGATAACGCACGGCGGTTGGGATGGCGGTGGCGACAAGGGCCTCGGTGGAGGGCTTTTTGACCGGCAGCCCGAGCCGCTGCAGATAGACGCCCCGGGTCTTCCAGATATAGCGGAGGGTGTCCGCCGGATAGGGGCGGGCGTTTGCGTGTACATAGGCCTCGAAGGAGGCGGCGGACGCTGCGGACATCTTGGAGAGAATCCGCTTCATCCAGTCATAGCGGTATGAGAAACCGGCGCCGTGCTTGCTGATGCCGAAACTCCCCCTCGGTACGCCCGCCTGTTCCAGAATGCGGCGGGGAATGGGCCGGTCATAGTCGTTTTTCAGGGACCAGGGCTCCATCTCCGCCGACTGGGAGACGGCCTGAAGGCTGGACCACGCGCTCGCGCCGTAGAGCGGCATGGGGACGGAAACGTAGCCGACCCACAGCCTGTGTTCGCTGTTGCCCAGATGGTTGAGCCCGTCGATGAAATGAAACACGTCGTTGCAGTGCGGGGCGTAATAGCCCCAAACGGAGTCGCCCCGATCCCCGGTGAAGACAAGGTTTCCGCGGAATACGTCGTCAAAGGCGGAAAAGGAAATCTGGGCGCCCAGTTCACCGGCACACAGATATTCAGCCTCTACGAGGTCGCAGCGCTGCCGGTAGGCAAGGGAGCTCCGCTCGATGATGTTCGGGTAGCCCAGGGCGCGCGCAATTTCAACGCCGCTGTCGTCGGCATACTTGCCGTCGGCAGTAAAGGTCACGGCGGTTTCGCAGCCGCATTGCCGTGCAACGGCGGCACAGCAGGGTGCGTCGTAGCCCTTGGAGACGGTCGTCACGACGCCGAGCGGGTGCGCCCGCGCCGTATCGGCGGCGTTTTCCACCGTGCGGGCGATGGCCCCGGTAAGGCGGGTATAGTAATCGGAAAAATCTGAAAACGGCCTGACGTGGGGCTTGACGCTGACCGTCAGCTCCCCGGCATCGGAAATCCGGATTGTGCGGAAGAAGCAGAGCTTGATCTCGCTGTCGCCAAGAACGTGAAGCGTATCCCGGTAGCACAGGATCCCCTCCATAATGGTGTTGAAATCCCGCTCATATCCCGCGTACTGGGGATCGAGGGCGTCCCCGCTGTGGGCGAGCAGAAAGCACATGCTGTTGGACAGGCGCCAGCCGTCTCCCGCGGACATATAGAACAGTCCGCTTGTCACGTGGGTGGGGGTAGAGAACACGATCCCTTCCGGCGTCACACGCCCGCCGGTCCCGCAGAACCATTCGGCGCTGTCAAAGGCGCCCTCGGAGAAGGGGGCGTCCCAGGCACCCTCCACAAAGAAGTCCTCCTTCCGCTCAACGGCGCTGCCGCAGAGGACCTCAGCCTGCCCGCCGTGAACCTCGGCCAGCCAGGCCAGAGGCGGGAGCCTGTCCAGAACGGTGTAACGAAGCTTCATGTCATTGATTCCTTTCCAGCCAGTCAAAAAACAGCGGCGTGCCGCCGGTGTGCAAAAATAGAATGTTTTTGCCGGTAAGGCGCCGGGAGGCGAGGACCTCCCGCATGCCCATGAAGGCCTTGCCGGTGTAGGTCGGGTCCAGGGGAATGCCCCAGCGCTCCAGCGCGAAGCGGATGGTCTCGTCTACCCGGCGGTCGTTCTTTCCGTAGCCCGCGGTGAAATCGTCCAGAAAGACCGTGGCGGCCTGAATGGACTCCTCATCGGCGCGGCCGGCCAGGTAGGAGCGCACGCTCTCAACCACCACGTCGCGCCCACGTGGATTCTTGCGGGCGATGCTGATGCCGATGATCTCGCGGGCGTCTCCCGCAAGGAGCTGCCCGCAGACGAGCCCGGCCTGTGTCGTGCCGGTGCCGGAGGCGAAGAAAATCAAGTCAAAATGAATGCCGTTGGCCGTTTCCCAGTCTTTGATCTCCCGGTAGCAGCGGACATAGGCCTCGGTGCCGAGGTCCCCGTGGCCGCCGCCCGGGATAAAATAGGGCTTTTTGCCCTCGGCGCGCAGAGCGGCCAGGGTCTCCTCAATGGTGTCGTGGACCCGGCTGACCGGGACGGTGGTATACGCCGCCCCGAACAGATCGGTCATGCGGCTGTTGTAGCTGGGCTCGGAGGCCTCTTCGGGGCGGATGATCCGGCAGGGGAGGCGCCGGGCGCGGCAGAGATTCGCCACGACGCGGCAGAGGTTGGAACTGCCGCTGCCGTAGGTCACCACGCAGTCATAGCCGCCCCGGTCGATCTCTTCAAAAAAGAGCAGCGCCTTGCGGGCCTTGTTGCCGCCGAAGGAGTAGGGCAGCAGATCGTCCCGCTTGATAAAGAGGCGGTTCCCTTCCAGCTCCCCCAAATCCTGGATGATGCTAGGCTCCATGTGTTTTGCTCCAATCCTCTCTCAACAGACCGTATACATAGCGGTCGACAAGCTGCCCGCGGGAAAACACGTCCCCTCTCAGACAGCCCTCCCTCTGAAAGCCGAGACGCTCAAACAGACGCTGTGCGGCGATGTTTCCCGTCTCGGTGTAGAGATAGATACGGTTGAGTCCCAGCCCCTCAAAGCCGTAGGCGAGGAGCAGACGGCTGGCCTCCTTGGCGACGCCTCTGCCCTTGTAGGTGCTCTCGCCCATGGCGATATAGTATTCGGCCTTGCCGTACTTGCGGTCGATGGACAGCAGACCGATGAGCCCGACGGGGACGCCGTCGGCCTCGATCACCGCGTCATAGCGGTCGGTGCGGCCCCGGTTGCGGTCAAACCACAGCTCGGTCTTGTCCGCCTGCAGGGGGAGATCGTAGTGGAGGTAGCGGTTGTTTTCGGGGTTGTTTATCCACTCCACCTTTTTGGGGATGTCACGCTTTTCAAACTGTCGAATGCTGATGATCACGTCTTGCCACATCCAATCTGCCGACTTTGATTTCACTGCCGACCTGTATGTCCGAACGCTTGATGACCTTATAGACCGTGAGAAAAAGCACCTTCAGATCCATGCCGAGGGAGATATGGTTGACATACTCCAGGTCATAGCGGAAGCGCTCTTCCCAGCTGCCGATGGCGTTGCGGCCGTTGACCTGTGCCCAGCCGGTCAGCCCGGGCCGCACGTCGTGGCGGTGCCGCTCCTCCTCGGTGTAGTAGGGGAGGTATTCCTTCAGCAGCGGCCGGGGACCGATCAGCGCCATGTCGCCCCGGATGATGTTGAGCAGCTCCGGCAGCTCGTCGAGCGAGGTGGATCGCAGCAGCCGCCCGAAGCGGGTCAGCCGCACGTCGTCCGGAAGAAAATTGCCCGCCGGGTCCCGTGCGTCCGTCATGGAGCGAAACTTGTACAGCGCAAAGATCTTCTCGTCCCGTCCGGGCCGCTCCTGCCGGAACAGCACCGGAGAGCCCAGCTTGGCGCGGACCAGCAGCGCCGTCACGCCCATGACCGGGGAGAGCGCCACCAGCGCGAGACTGGAGAAGATCAGATCCAGCGGGCGCTTGAAGAAGCGCTCATAGGGCCCGAAGGCTTGATGCTGCATGAAAACACCTCTCAGTCAAAGCAGCGGCGGATCACCTCGATGATCACGTCCTGCTGCTCGGGGGTCATCTTGTTGTCACTGGGCAGACAGAGGCCGCGGCGGAAGATGTCCGCGCCCACGTCGGGGATCTGCCCCTCGTCAATGTAGGCGTTGCTGCGGGCCCGGCCGCTGCCGCTTCTGGTGATGAAGGGATTCATGCGGTAGATGGGCTGCATGTGCATGGGCTTCCAGATGGGCCGCCCCTCGGCGTTGATTTTGGCGATGGCCGTGAGAATCTCGGTGGGGCAGCTCTTGCCCGGCTCACTGATATAGAGGGCGTCCTTCTCGCCGCGGACCTGGCGGCACATGGCAGCCTCGTCGATCAGCAGGCAGGAGAGCCAGAAGTTGGGCTCGCTGTTTTCTGCGTCATAGGGGTTCATGGTGACGGGCAGATCCTTCAGCCCCTCTTTGTAGCGCTCGTAGATGGCCTTTTTCTGGGCAATGTGCTCCTCCAGATAGGGGTACTGGCCGCGGATGACGCCGGCGATGACGTTGGACATGCGGTAGTTGTAGCCCAGCTCCTCGTGCTGGTACCAGGCCGCGTCCTCCCGGCTCTGGGTGGACCACTTGCGGGCCTTGTGGGCGTCGGCTTCGCAGTCGGTGAGAAACATGCCGCCGGCGGAGCCGGTGATGATCTTGTTGCCGTTGAAGGAGATGGCGTTGAAATCACCGAAGGTGCCGGTCTGGCGGCCCTTGTAGGTCGCGCCCAGAGACTCCGCCGCATCCTCCACCATGAGCGCGCCGTGCTTTGCGCAGACGGCCCTGAGCGCGTCGATCTTGCCGGGGGTTCCGTAGAGGTGGGCGGCCACCACCAGCTTGACCTCGGGATACAGCTCGAAGGCCTTCTCCAGGGCAACGGGGTCCATATTCCAGGTGTCTCGCTCGGTGTCGATGAAGACGGCCTCGCCCCCCTCATAGGCGATGGGGTTGACGGAGGCGTCAAAGGTCATGTCACAGGCAAAGACCTTTTTCCCCTCCAGCGCGCCGTGGCCCGGGCGGGGCTGGCCGTAGAGCCGCTCACCCGCGAGCTTCACCGCAAGGTGCAGGGCCGCCGTGCCGCAGGAGAGGGCGACGGAGTACCCACAGCCCAGCTTTTCGCAGGTCAGACGCTCCACCTCGTTGATGTTGGCGCCCACGGTGCTCATCCAGTTGGTGTCGAAGGCCTCCCTCATATATTGCAGCTCCTCCCCGTGCATGGTGGGGGAGGACAGGTAGATCTTTTTTTCAAAGGGCTTGATTTCCATAGAGCTGATCTCCTTTAAGTACACATAACAATTCATCTTAGAATATCATATTCGCCGCTGATTTACAACAGCTTTCTCCCCGCCGGGCGCGCAAAAGGCCGAACCGTGGCACACGGTTCGGCCGGGAAAACTTATGCGCAAAAGCGAAAGCACAGGTTGAGCAGACCCATCAGCGCCAGGTGGCCCGGATAGATCCAGTAAAAAAAGGCCTTCATGGGGCGGCCCTGCTGCCCTTTGTAGAGCAGCACCAGCACCGCGGCGAGCGAGGCGGCCAGAAAATAGTCCACCCGCATCCCGCCCAGCAGGTATTCCACCGCCGCCCACATGACCAGCAGCACGGCCTGGGAGCGCCGGTTGTCCCGGCAGAGGGAGAGGGAGAACACCAGTGCCACACCCAGGTAGCGGTAGTCCGCGGTGCCGCGGATCAGCAGAAGGACGGCGGCCACGGCGGCAGTCTGCGCAAGCAGCGGCAAAAGCTGCCGGTCGGGCTTGACAGCCCGGTCCAGGATGCTGACGCAGGCAAGCCCCAGGGCCAGGGTGTAAAAGACGTTCAGGTCGTCCAGCAGCAGGCTGACCGGACCGACGGAGAACCAGAGGCTGCCGGCCAGCAGTGCCAGCACCGGCCAGAGCACGCTGAGATCCCGCCGCACGGTCGTAAACCACACGACCCCCACCAAGGCGATCAGACCGAGCTGGCCCAGCGGCCAGGGACGCAGGAAGGAGAGCGCCGTCCCCGGGGCCCGGCTCCAGTCGAAGGCCAGCACAAAGGGGATCTGAGCAATCAGCGCGAAGGCGCAGAGCCGCGTGAGATACCGCTTCACGTCCCGGGTTTTGTCATAGCCGTTGACAATCAGAAAGGCGTAGACCGGGAAGGCCAGGCGGCCCACCACGCGGAACACATGGGTAAAGGCGAAGGAGGCAAAGCGGGGATAAAGGAAATAGCCGATGTGATCGATCAGCATGGCGCAGAGGGCGATCAGCTTCAGCGCGAAGACACTCAGTTCCATCGCCGTACCTCAGGCCTCGTCCACCACTTTTTTGTAGGGGGCCAGCATCCCTTCGTTCATGCGGTCGCCGATGAGCCGCCGCAGACGGCGGTTTCGCAGTATGGCGCCGACAAGACCGATGCCCAGCATCCTGGGCCAGCGCTTCTGGGGAAAATCGTAGAGCCCGTGCTCGCGGTAGAATCTGTGGTCGGCCCGCATCATGCCACGCATGAGCCAGACCAGATCCCGGAAGATCTTCATGCCGCCCACGCCGTAGAAGGTCCTGGGCGGGGCGTAGCCGTGCTCCAGCGCCCAGGCGGTGCGGGCCGAGAGGGCGCGGATGCCGTCGGGATCCGTTCCCACGCCCGCAAAGAAGCAGTGCTCCACCGAGGCGCGGGCCTCCAACACGGTGAGCAGGTTGTGCTCGTTTTTCACATCGCCCAGACACAGGTAGCCGAAGGGCTTGCCCTCGGCCAGAGTGCGGTGGCCGTTGCAGAACTGCCTGTCGTCGTACATTTTGAAGCGGGAGCCCATGCTGTGATCGCGCAGACGGAAAGCGTAGATCACCGCGTCGGCCTTCTGGACGGTGTCCTGCAGGAGCTTTTCAAAGCCGTCCTTGTAGACGCACTGGCCGCTGACGGCGCAGTTGAGACAGCCCAGGCACCCGCCCTTGAAGGGAAAGTCCGCCAGATTGACAAAACGGGTGCGGTAGGGATAGACCGCGTCAAAGTCCTTGATCATGGCCCGGAGACTCTCATCCCCCTCCCGCAGATCGCCGATGATGACGGTGTCAAAGCCCTCCTGCTTTTTCACCGGCTCCAGCGCGCACTCGTAGACCGGTTCGCATCGCTCCTCCGCGGGCGCGCCGTTCTCTTCCCAGATCCCGTTTTCCGCGCAGAAGACGGCATATTGCAAAAACTGCTCGGCCTCCTTTTGCCCTTTTTCGGTGAGCAGATCGTCCATGTCCGCCGAGAGCCCGCGGATGACGCGCATGCCCATATCGCGGCAGTTTTCCTCCACAAAGCGGTGGGCGGTCACGTCAAAGAAGTGCTTGGAGGTGGTCAGCTGCGTGACGTACTGCCCGCGCACAGACACGTTCTGCTCCTTCATCAGCTCCAGAAAGCGGTGGAGCTGGGAGGGGACCAGAAAGGTGTAGACCGGGTAGGCAAAAATCACCAGCTCCGCGCGGCGGAAGGCCGCAGCCGCCGGGGCCATGTCCCGCTCAAAGCCCTGGATCCCGGCGCCGGCGTTGAGGTATTCAAAGCTGTGGCCGGCAAAGCGCTTTTCGAGATACAGACAGGTCTGCAGCGTGACGCTGAAGCGCCCCCTGGGAGACCCGTTGACAATCAGAATTTTCATTGGCATTCACCTTTACATAATACTGTTGACAACGGTATTATCTCACAGGAAGCGGGAACTGACAAGCCCTTTTTGAAAACTGCCCCGCCGGGGCGAATCATAAAAAAGGGGCGGGCCGGAGACCGGCCCGCCAAACAGGGTTGTGGGATAAAGATATGAGCCAATTGGATAAGCTGTGCTCATAGAGTAGCACCAAAAGCGGAACTTGTAAAGAGCGAAAAAAGGCGAAAAACGGGAAGTTTTGTAGGGTTTACAATGATGTGTGACAGAAGGTAAAAAAGAATAGCGAATAGAGAGTACCTGTGTTAGGGTTGAGTTGCTCAGACAAAACCGAAAGGCA
>ONPY01000054.1 GCA_900319835.1 uncultured Eubacteriales bacterium
GTGATCTCCCTGCAAAACGGCCTGGGGAATGAACTGAAGATCCGGGAGTATGTCCCGGAAGACCGAATCATGTACGGCAACGGCGATATCGGGACAGAACTCCTGGAGGCCGGGGCCTGCCGTTCACATCCTCTGAACCGCAATGAAATCATGTTCTTCGGCCCCGTCCATATGAATCCCCTTACCGAGCGCGTCGGCAATGAGATCCGGGATATCTTTGTCAAGGGCGGCTGCAAGTGCTTATTCACGGAGCAGATCGGATCCGTCGTGTGGAAGAAGGCCATGCGCAACATCGGCCATAACTGCCTGTATGGATTGATCCGGCTTTCCGGCTACTACCAGGTCAAGGATGAAAATGCGCTCGCCCTGGTAAAAGCAATCTGGCGTGAGGGCTGCGATGTCGCCACTGCAAAGGGCGTGGATGGCGAGGCCCTCTGGGAATTCCTGATGAATACCCTGAAATACGATTTTTCCAGCTCCAAGGACGTGATATGCTCCACAGGTATGGATATGCTGGTGTACCATAAGAAAACAGAGATCGACAATCTGAACGGAGCGATTGTCAAATATGGACAGGAACTGGGGATCCCGACGCCCGTCAATGAAGTGATTACGCTTATGGTAAAAGCGGTTGAGAACAACTATGACCATCAGTTTAAGGTGTGAGGCAAGATGGAATACAAAAATATAAAAGGTTTGATTACCCCGGTTTCCCGTATCAGCTTTGGGACAGCAACTTCCACATTGGAGAAGGAAGAAGAAATCCATGCCATGCTCGACTATTACGTAGAGCGCGGCGGAAATTACATTGATACCGCGCGGTTTTATGGCAGAGGCAGCGGAATCCAGCATACGGAAGAACTGTTGGGCAGATGGCTGGCGAAGGACGGCAACAGAGAAAAAGTCGTGATCCAGTCCAAATGCTGCAATACCTATATCTCAAAAAAGGGGACCTACAACGATATTTTCCGCGTCAGCCGCGCCCATATGTATGACGATATCATGTTCAGCCGGGATCACCTGGGTGTGGATTGTATCGATCTGTATCTGCTGCACAGGGACGATCCCAGCGTTCCGGTTTCTGAACTGATGGACACCTTTGAGGAATTTAAGCTCAAGGGGTGGATCAAGGCCTACGGTATGAGCAACTGGACGCTTGACCGCTTCATAGAAGCCTGTGACTATTGCGAGCGTATGGCCTATCAGGGACCCAGCGTATATAGTCCGTTCTTCAGCTTGATGGAGATCAAGACGCCTTGGTATCATCGGATCCCACCCTTTAAGGATGAATGGCTTCCTTGGTTTGAAAAGCACACAGAAATCTTGTTAGCTGCATGGGCTGCGCAGGGACGCGGTTTCTTTGGGAACTATCCGCAGTATGATCCGGAAAAAGCGGATGCTGCCACCAAGACTGCTGTGCTTGGAAATCCGGAAAACTTTCTGAGAAAGGAAAGGGCAATCAAGCTGGGAGAAATAAAAGGGATACGCCCGTCACAGATCTCCCTGCAGTATGTCCTCAGTCAGAAGGCGAGTACCGCAGCCATCATTGGTCCCAGATCCGTTGTGGATATCGACCACGCACTAAATGCGATGGAGGACAGACTGACACAAGAGGAAATCGAATACCTGACACTGAAGCGGGACACCTTGGATTGAACCTGAAACAACAGAGATAGTGGAGCAAAGAAAAATGGAGATCAAAGTAGAATTATCAAACCGCCATGTCCATCTTACCCAGGAGGCTGCCGATATCCTTTTTGGCCCAGAATACCAGCTTACTGTTCATAAAAACATGGTGCCTCCCGCATTTGCCGCAAAGGAAACGGTGACGATCGTTGGCAAGAAGGGGATGCTGGAGGGCGTCCGGGTGCTGGCACCGTATCGAAAGGTTCTGCAGGTGGAACTCATGCGCAGTGACTGCATCCGGCTTGGCATCGATGCACCAGTCTGCATGTCGGGAGATGTAAACAGCATGGGGCCGTGTAAAATCATCGGGCCGAAGGGAGAGCTGGAAGTCGAGCACGGCGTTATGATTGCACAGCGCCACATCCATGTGACAGAGGAAACGGCTCAAAAATTCGGACTGAAAAATAAGCAGATCGTCAAAATCCGTGGTGGAAGAAGAATGACGACCTTTGAGGACTGTTTCGTTAAAGTGTATAAAGGTGTGCTGGATGTAATCCATTTGGATTTCGATGAAGGCAATGCGGCGGCTCTTTCCAACGGAGACATGATGGAAGTTATCCCCTGATCCCAAACAGTATAAGTGCGGGCACACTTTGTGACCGCACTTATACTGTTTGGCGTTTACTTATTGGTTCGTTTTTCCCGACACTTTGTAGTCATGAACTCCCGATGTCAACAACGATTTATTGTCGGCCTCTTGAATTGGCCTCTTGAATCAGGAAAAAAGGCCAAAACTGACTGGAAAAATGACTGGATTTTTAGACTGGAAAACTGACCAAAATGGGGTCAGAAAAAATGCTTTTTTTCTGACTGCAAATTTGACTGGAAAAGAGAAGAAACGCAATGGGCTGAATGCAAAAATAGTGATTAGAAATGATAAAAAAGACACGAAATAGAGAATAAATAATACCTAAAAGTGACGGCCACAGTCAATGGGAGACCACGGTCAAGGGCGAGAAGCAGGTATTTGAAGCTGGTGAGGAGTTCACCGTCACCAGCGCGCAGAGCTTCACCGCCCTCTGGACTTAAAGCCTGAGCCGCCCCCCCACATAACAGACACGAACACCTCTTCTTTTCCGGAAGAGGTGCTCTTTTTCTGTGTGGATGCACATTTGTTTTCAGGTTTACGGAAGGGAGAAACCGTGATATTGGCACGTCCCTTTTAGACCGGGCTGTAATCGGCATATGCCAGATTCTTCAGTTCCGGCAGTGCTTCCAGCGCGGCGTAGAATTCCCCGGAGAATTCCTCCCCGACAAAGTCGAAGCCGACAACCGTGAAGGTCCCCAGGCGGTCGGTAAGGAAGCGCAGAAGCCCGGTAACTTTGGACCATGACGCCCGGAGGGCAGTCAGGGTACCGTCCTCATTGCGGAAAACCACATAGAGTTGTTTGCCCGCATATTTCTCTGGCAGCGCATACTCCATGCTGACATTCGCCGTGCCGCCCAGCTTCTCCAGGGTCTTCTCCCCTTCCAGAGCGAGCACAACATACTGCGCCTCTGCAGAAGTGGCTGCATCGTTGTAAATTACCGGAGCCACTTCCACCCAGATCAGCGGCCCCTGTTCCGGGGCCTCCTCCACAGTTGCGGCGAGGGGCACCGGGTCCGGCTTCGGATCAGGATCCGGCTGCGGGCCGGGATCCGGGGTCAGGTCAGGATAATTCTCAATCCGGGTTGCGTTTCCAATAGTCACCGATCCGGCGCCGGAACCGCCCAGAATACCGCTGCCGGTAAAGAGGGTACCCGTTTGCGCCGCATTCCCGGCGGGGGCAACCGGCTCAGCATTTTTGACATAGGAAACCCGAAGCAAGCAGACATCATCAGCAGGCAGATTGTCCGGCAGGTTCTCCAGCGCATAGAAGTCTGTATGGAGGATGCCGCCTTCATCTTTGCAGAGCACTTCCACCACGACCCAGTACGCGTCACTCGAAGAATTCTCCTCCTGAATCTCCGCCCTCAGATCAGAAAGCTGCAGGGTCCATACTCCTTCGCTGTCTTTTACCGCAGTAAGGGTCGTCAAATCCAGATTAACCGTCTCCTGTATTTCTACAGTTTTAGAACCATCCCGATTGTGAATTTCGTGAAGCCTTGCCGCCACAACCGGAACCTTCCCCTGGTTCGCGTCCGCCCTCACGGCATCCGCAGGCTTCATATGCAGGGGGGACTGCGATGATTCCGTCAGCAAGCTGGCATAGTCGTACAGCAGACCGCCTACATCAGTTGAAAAACCGACGCTGCTGAGGGTAGTCCCTGCCGGAATAATGTAGATGCCGGAGTCCAGGCAGATCGTTCCGCTGCCGCTGATGTCACCGGAAAGTGTCTGCGCATAGCTGTCGCTGTAATTTGCAGTATTGTCTTCACCGTACGGGCTATTATAATACTCCCTCTGGGACAGATGGAGTGTCCCGTCCACTTCCGCAATCCCCAGTTTGGAAGCGTTGGGAAGCACCACAGTGCTGTCCCCGGCATTGCTCAGTCCGGATACCGTGACAGCACTGCTTTCAACATAGACCTTGCAGTCTTTGATTTTGAGCCCTTTGACCGTGCTGCTTCCTTTGCTGTTATCCTCAAGCAGAAGCTCATTAGCAGAAAACGTGATCTCGGAGCCGGCGGTGACCCCCGGATTCTCCGCAGAGACCGTATTCAGTGCACCGGGGTCCTTCACAAGAATCTGATCCGCCGTGATGCTGCCGCTGCCGGACAGGGTGCCAGGTTCCCCGCTTACGGTTATCAGACCGTCTTTAATGATAGTTCCATACTCGTCTTCCCTCTCCCGGCCGAGCGTTCCTCCCTCTTCCACCGTCAACGTTCCGCCGCCCATTACATTGAGCTCAGGCTGCAGAATCGCAAACCCGACACTCTTCAGATTCTCCATCAGGATTGAGGCGCCTTTCTGGATAATCAGCTCCGCCTGCTGAGCAATGGTCAGCTTGCCGGTAATCTCCACCGCATCTTTAAATTCGTCCTCTGTATCCGTCTTGCATCCATGTTCTGTGCCGTGATAATAGGTGACACTGGTGACGTTCCCTTCCTCATCCTTCACCGGCTTTGCACCGGTACCGATGAGATGAAGACTGGTGCTCTCGGGCATGACCAGCGTAACCCCTTCTACAGTATATTCCTCGTCCAGAATACCGGGGACCGAGCCGTTCTTCAGCAGATAAGTTCCGTCATTCTGTTTGACAAAAACCGCAGCACTGCCTTCCTCATAGATATCCGTGAAGGTCAGGAGCTCCAGGTTTCCTTCCAGACTGTCTACCAGGAGGATGCCCGTCCCGGCAATACGGACGGTTCCGGAGCCGGAGATGGAACTGATGTGATTCAGGCCGGCGGCAAGGACGGTAATGTCGCCTTCCGCGCTCAGATTTTCGGAACCGGTATGGTTCACCAGGGTGTAACTGCCGTCTTCATTGTGGGAGAATACGGTGGTTACCGTCTGCCCGCCGTCTTCGTCTTTCCCTTCTTCTGATCCCCTGGTCGGCGCTTTGATATCCTCTCCCTCGGGTTCTGCGGACCGGTCTTTCTCCTGCTCCTCCGTCTCCGTCCCTGACAAGGATAATGTGTCGGCAGGAGCCGCCGCTAATGAAACGGGGGGAAACGCTGTCCGGAGCCCGGAAGCGGCGGAAACCTCTGCCTCGGGAGTATCTGCCACGAAGGCTTCAGAACCGGTAACGGAAGCCTCGGGAAGCTCTACAGGCGTCTCCTCTTCAGGGATTTGAGCTGACTGAACTTCTGCAGAGGCAGGTTCCATTGCGGCGGACGGTTCCACTGCAGCGGCTGGTTCCACTGCAGCAGAAGTCTTCATTGCGGCAGATGCTTCCGCCGCAGAGGCAGCGTCAGCCACAGGCGCAGCCTGGGCAGCAGCAGGGGCTGCTTCCGTAACACTGGGGGCAACAGCGGAACCGGTAGAAGTTACAGATGCCGCTTCGGCAGAAGCAGGCACAGACGTCGCTTCCAACGCTTCAGGCATCGGAGCAGCAAGCGGTTCACTGATCTCTGTTGCGGGAGGTTCGGACGGAAGTTCGTCAGTGGCATAGGCCTTACCGTTCAGCATCCCGGTCAGGAGCGATGCCAGCAGCACCCCGCCAAGTTTATTCATCCAGGCTTTCATCGTAAACCCTCACTCATGATCGTCAGACTGATTGGGCCAGCCCGTCAAGCAGTTCCAGCAATTCGGGGATGTGTTCGTTTTCCATCCCGGCGGCCTGCTGGGCTTCCAAGTCGCGGCGTATCATTTCGACCTGACCGCCGCCGAGGGCGCCCAACGCCCCGAGCAGCGCTTTCGCATCCTCGGTGTAGCCGTTATAGAGGCAGGCATAGCCAAGGTTCATGTTGACGAGCACGTTATCCGGCTGGAGCAGGTAAGCTTCATACGCGGCGTCAAAGGCGCCCTGGTAATCCCGCGGATGGATAAGCCGGTAGTACGAGAGCCAGGCCAGGTACTGTGCCCTGTCGTAGGTGCTCAGGTTCGGGAGAACCGACTCGTAAAGGCTGAGGCCTTCTTCAAAGCGCTCCTTCGAGCGGGAATCATCCCGCAGCTTGAAGGCGTTTTCGCCCAGGTTCACCAAGGACATCGCCGTCATAACCCGGTCGGAAACGGCCCCGGTTTTGCCGGAGATCTTCCCGTAGATGCCGGCAGCACGGGTGTACATGGCATCCGCGGACTTGTAGTCCCCATGCATGTTGAAGGCGACAGCCCGATTGTTGCAGAGTTCCGCGAGGTTGCGCTGGTAGGCGGTGTTTTCCTCATCCCGGGCAAGGACTTCGGCGTTCCGGATGGCTTCGGCATAAACCTCCTCAGCTTCGGCAAAGCGGCCCTCATCGGTCAGGACGGAAGCCAGGGCACCCAGAACCTGGGTAGCCTGGGCGCGGTTCTGCAGGGAATCCACCTCGGCCAGGAGCTGCACAAAGAGCGCAGAGGATTGGCGCAGGTGCTCCTCCGCATCCGGGTATCGGCCCTGGCGGTAGAGCAGGACGCCGTAATTCTGGTGGACTTTGGCAGCGCTTTCCAGTTCATCAGCCCCGGAGGGTGCAGGCAGCAGCGAAATACTCCTGTCAAAAAACTCTGCGGCCGTCGCCTCGTCACCGGCGTTGACGGCGTTTGCCCCGGCGTTGAGATAAATCCGGGCAAGCTGCAGGCTCTCCCCGCCGGATTTGATCTGCAGACGGATTGCCTCCTCAAAGGCGTTTGCTGCCTCGTCATAGCGGCCGGCGGCTTTGTAAAGAGTGCCGAGGTTATTCCAGGCAGAGGCAAGCTTTTCCCCGCTGCCCTCCGCATTCTGCCGGGCCAGTTCTTCATAACCAGCAATGGCGGTTTTCTGGGCCGCGAGCGCCTTGTCAAAAGTGCCAAGCACTGCGCCGGCATTTGCGAGTTTTTCGTAGTTTGCCGCTGCTTCGGTCTCGGCGGCCACCGTGTCGGTGGACAGGCGGAGAATGGCGTTGATATCCTCGGTGTTCCGCTCCAGGATCCCCGCGATACGCCCGTAGGCGCCGGGCACGTTGGTCAGATGATCCGGGAGGGAGTAGGTCAGCTCATTGAGAATGCGCATGGAAGCCTGTTCTCTCTGCCGGGCGGTGTCCCGGTAGTTCTGCGCCAGGTTCATCAGCCCCAGAGACACCAGCGCCACCGCGGCGAAGGCCGTGACTCCGGCCCCGACCCGGGCGGCAAAGCGCCTGCTGCGGCGGAGCTTGTGCTCCCGCAGAAGCTCCCGCTCAGAGCAGCCCGCCATATCCGATATGGCCCGCAGGACTTCCGTCTCCGCTTTGGCCATCATCTTCCGCACGTCGTTCCCGGGGGTGCGGATGTCCATGATGCGCTCACCGATGTCCGGCACCAGCTTCAATGACGGCGGGAAGGAATGCTCCGGGTCCCCGGTAATAAGCAGGGGGTAGATGTGCTCCGCCCGGCCGAGCTCAATAAAGGTGGCGACCTCCCGGTCGATCCACTCGGAGTTGGGGGTATCCGTGGAGCAGACCACGATCAGGCATTTGGTGGAGCGCAGCGCCTGGTCGATGGTGTCGGTGAGGATACGGCTGACGGGGAGCTCCTCGGTATCCCGGAAGGCCCGCTGTATCTCTTCACAGCCCTTCTCCACAAGGGGTCTCGGCAGACGGTATCCCTCCACAAGATTAAAAGCTTTTTGGGTGATTTCTCCGTCCAGGGGCTTGTGGCGGTAGCTGAAGAAGGCGTCATATTTGAAGCTCATGAGCCGCCTCCTGTCTCCGCGTCCTCCAGGAGTTCAGCGAGACCCTGCTCCTCCAGGTCGGCGCGGGCGTTCCCGATGGCCTCATTGATGTAGGAGAGCGCCTGCTCCTCTCCCTCGAAGGAGGCAGGGAGTTCAGTGATGGTGCGATGGGCGATGGAGACGCTGAGCCTTGTCTGCTCCTCGGCAATGTTTCCTTCCCTTTTCGCAATCAGACCGAGGTGCAGGAAGATCCCCGCCGCGATCAGGCAGACCGAACCGGCCAGCGCAAGCACAGCCATGGCGGCACGCCGCCTGCGGACGCGGTGCCGCTGCTCCAGGTCGTCCGGGTGCAGGCCGAGGATGGAGGCGGTAATGCGGACGGTCTCATAACGCAGGACTTCACGCCGGCGCTTTTCGGTGGCGCCGCGCAGGTCCGCTGCCACCGGCTCGATGGTTTCTGTATACTCCGCCACGGTCATATCCGGGAGAATCCGCCGGACGGTTTTTGTTTCAATAAAGCTTTCAGGGAAGGAATCAACGGGCTCTCCGTCGGCAATGACGGCAATGACATGCTCCTGGCCCTTATCCCGGCGGAAGAGGTCCAGCCGCTGGAGAACGGCAGGGTTATTCTTTGTAGCCGGAGAGCAGATCAGCGCCAGATACCGGGAATCGGCCAGGCGGGAGCGGATCTCATCGTTCAGCGGCTCTTCCCCGCAGTCATAGAGAATGCGCCGGTAATCCAGAGATGGATCCGGCAGTCTCACATTGGAGGGCAGCCGGTAAGAGCGGATGCTTTCGCCCAGGCTGCGGGCGGTTGCCTCATCCTGCCTGGTTGAAAGAATGCAGAGGTCATACTGTTCCAGGGTCTCCCCCCCCCCCACGGACTGCTCATAGGGTTTCCAGTTTCCTGTATTGACAAAATATTTCTTACATTTGACATTATAATGTATATACGGGCGACTTGCAAGAAGGAATACGGAGAATGAGGCCTGAATGTTGTGAATATCCTTACACTTTCCCCCTATAAACGCAGAAACACCGCCCAAAAAGGGCGATGTTTCTGTTTATGAGAGATCTGTTGTGAAAGGGGGATTGTGGTGTCTTGCTTGATTTCCAGACGGCGGGTGGGGGGAACGGTTTCAACCTTCTTCGGCATGGTGAGCTTCAGAACGCCGTCAGTGTACTCGGCCTCAATGCCGTCCACGTTCACGCCGGATACGTCAAAGCTCCGGCTGTAGGAACCGTAGAAACGCTCGCGCTTGATGAAGTTCTTCTGCTTTTCATCCTCGTCCAGTTTGCGCTCGGCGGAAATGGTATATGAAATGGTCTTTACTCAGCGACCAGGGATTCTTTCAAGATTGATCTTTCTCATAATACTTGTCTGTATATTGCAAAAACCGTCGCAAGTGCGACGGTTTTGCAATAATTCTGAATGATTTAGTGTCGAGTTCCGATAATACTATGAGGACATACAATGAGCAATGCAAGATCATAGAAGAGCCATATATGGAGATGGAATATTATGTTTATTGTATGTTCTTCCAAGATTGATCTTTTTGTATTTCTTATCATTTAAGTCGAAAACCGCCGTACTTGCGACGGCTTTTTGACATTTTGAATGATTTACAGTTGAGTTTTACTAATTATTTGAGAATATACTATGTGTTATGCTGCATTCTAAAACGACTGGAATATTACTGGAACAGAGAGCGCAAAGATGACACTTTTTCACCTGCGTTTCCTACGGCGGGGGAGTGGTTATACTCTGGAAAACCCTTATTTGCGAGGGTGCAAACTCTGAACAATATACGATTCAATCGTTGCTGAGCACTGGCCTCTTTTAGCAAAAGAACGCTTCCAGTCAGGTGTTCCAGTCAAGGTTTTCCTGACTGCAAATTTGACTGGAAAAGGGAAGAAACACAATGGACTGAATGTAAAATAAGTGATGTAAAATGATAAAATGCCACAAAATAGAGAACAAATATTGCCTAAAAGTTAAAACTTGGGTCAATGGGGTTCAAGAGGCCGGAAGTTCGAATCTTCTCACTCGGACCAAGCAGAAAGTTCCAGAATCGAAAGGTTCTGGAACTTTTCTTTTTGCTTTTGTGAGAAAAAGATACCGGCCAAAACACTACGCAAGCGCGCTCTAACACTTTCTAGCCCCCTGTCTGGTACATCATCCCACCGGAGCATCGGCCATGGGCATATTTCGCTTCGCGTCAAAGGGACCGCAGAAAAACCCACCGTTATATATGGTTCCGGTGTAAGAGAATGTGACAAACCCGCTGGGCTACTGGCGGGACTGAAAGAAAAAGCCGCTTGATTCTTTGCGGTCAAACCACTAAGATAGGCATGAAAGGGCGACGGGGACCGCAGAGGTACATGCCCGGCCCTTGCTCCGGCCCGGCTTCAAAACAAAACCGATTGAAAATGACACGAGGTGGTGCAGATGAAGAAAACACTTTCCCTCTTGCTCAGCTGCCTGCTCCTTTTCAGCGCTGCCTGCTGCAGGCGGGCTCCCGCCGAGCCGGCTGCCCCGAAAAACGGGGCCGTTTCGGAAAGGACGGAAACGCTGGAGAACGCCCGGGTCAGTTATCTCGGTCCGGCGGGCACTTATACGGAGGAAGCGGCCAAATTCTTTTTCCAGAGCGCATCGGCCTATCTGCCGGAGAGTACGGTGGATATGGCCATTGCAGACGTAACGGAGGGAAAGGCCGACTACGCGGTGATCCCGCAGGAAAACACCCTCGGCGGCGCCGTGACCAACTATGTTGACGCCTTGATCGGACAAAACGGGATCTATGTGGTGGGAGAGGTCATTCTCCCCATCAGCCAGACGCTCATGGCCGTTCCGGGAGCGACGCTTTCCGACGTCAAAACCGTCTGTTCCCATGCGCAGGGCATCAAGCAGACCGAGGCGTGGCGCGCAGAGCATCTGCCGGACGCGGGCACAAAAGAGATGGACAGCACTGCGGCGGCCGCAAGTTATGCCGCGCAGCAGCAGGACAAATCTATCGCGGCCATTGCCGCCCCTGCCGCGGCCGAGCTGTATGGGCTCACCGTGCTGGCGGAAAACGTGCAGATCACAGACGCGAACAAGACCCGCTTTTATGTTCTCAGCACAAAGCCTCTCTCCGGCACATCGCACGCGCAGGCCGTGTTTGTAGCAGACTGTCGGGCGAGCCGGCTTGACGATATCATCGTGGAGATCCACAACGCGGGGCTGGAACTGGTGACGATCCATGACCGCCCGGAGGGCAGCGCACTGGGAAGCTACCATTACATCATTGAGGTCGTGGAGAACAGCGGAATTTCTACGGAGCAGCTCGAGCGGATCAGCAGATTTGAGGAAGTCCGCTATATCGGCAGCTTTGACTCCGTCGAAAAGGGAGCGTGAAAGGCGAACCAACTGTCCGCACCGTAGAATCCCCGTGCTGACGCACATTAGCCGGGCGCAGAGAAGCGTCGGTTTTTGAGAAAAAAGTCGTTTCCAGACTGGACTTTCCCGCGAGGGATGGTTTATAATAAAAAAGCTAATAACAAACGCACCCGGCATAAAACCATACAAGGAGATCAGCATGGATATCAAAGCATTCAGAAAAGGGGCGGTCATCTTCCGGGAAGGCGATCCCAGTGACTGCATGTACGAAGTGTACACCGGCAAAGTCGGCGTGTACGCCGCCTACGGCACTCCCGAGCAGAAGCTGCTGATGGAGTATTATCAGGGTCATTATTTCGGCGAGATGGGACTTCTGGAGAAGGCGCCGCGTTCGGCCACGGCAGTCGCGCTGGAGGATGACACCAATGTTGCCTCCATCACCGAGGAAAACTTTAGCGAGTTCTTTGAGAAGAATCCGGCAAACGTCCTCGTACTGATGCAGCGGATGAGCCACAACCTGCGCAGAAGAACCGATGATTTCGTGGCTGTCTGCCGCAGCATCAAAGAGTTATCCGAGAAGGAGGAAAAGTAATGAGCACCGTTACCTTCAACAAGGATGAGATCATTTTCCGGCAGGGCGATTTCGCGGAAGGGATGTTTGACATCGTCGCCGGCAGCGTCGGCGTATTCTTCGGCTATGGCACGGATAACGAGAAGCAGCTGACCGTTCTCAAGTCCGGGGACTTTCTGGGCGAGATGGGTCTGATCGAGAACTATCCCCGCAGCGCCACGGCGGTGGCCCTGGAGGATGGGACGAAGCTGCAGGAGATCGGCTATAGAGAGTTTTCCGAGTATTTCAAAACGCGGCCCGAGCGCCTGCTGGCTATCATGCGTCAACTCAGCCAGCGCCTGCGTGAGCGGACGGAGGACTATGAGTCGGCCTGCAAAGTGCTGGCAGATCTGAAGGCGACCCAGGGTGTGCCGGAGAAGCGCAGCCAGAACCTGCTGCAGAAGGCCAAGGGCCTGCTTGCTCTTTACAACAGCGTGATGAGCTCGATTGACCCCACCGCCTATATGAGCTATTTCCCGAGCGACAGATTCTTCTACTAAAAAAACGATCGGCTTCCGTTCCCGCGGGAACGGAAGCCGATATTCATAGTTTGCCATGACCAGTCTGATTTGGATCCCGTTTTTCCTGTACTGGTACCGCGGTAAGAGACAAGGGGCTGTTCACGCTGACAGCCCTTTTTGCATGGTGTTCATACCGCGGATCATGCTGACCTCCTGCGTCTACCACCACTGGATCCGCGGCGGCCGGATCCTTCCTGCGGCCGATTCGATCAGAACGGCTGCCGGCTATTCCTTCCCCAGCGGGCACACATCAACCAGCGTCCCCAGACAGCTCCTGCAGGGGATCAAGGCCGATGTGGACGCCTTTACGGGCGAAGAAAGCAGCTGGACGATCTGACCATGCTTGTGCATGGAATATAAGGGCAAATAAGCTGTGCCGGTTGTGTGACGCTTATTATCTGGACGATCTGCACTCCAACTTCAATGAGTACTCCGCCCTCGCCGGCTTGAATCCGATCTCCAGAAGCACCGGCATGGCCAACCGCAAGATCGACGCGCATTCCGACATCTTTGGCGCGGCGCGCGACAAGGCCTACCCCGACGGGTGGCTGGCGTATGAGGAGGTCGGCAACACGGCCTACATCACCTTTGACAGCTTTGAGTCCTGGTACGGCGCCTCTTCGTACTACGCGGCGAAGGATGAGGGCGAGCAGCTGGACGACACCGTTGCCCAGATCATCGACGCCCACGCCCGGATCACCAGAGAGAACAGCCCCATTGAAAATGTGGTGCTGGATCTGAGCAACAACACCGGCGGTGCCGTTGACGCGGCGGTGGTGGTACTGAGCTGGTTCCTTGGGGAAGCGCCCTTCAGCGTCAAGAACATGGCGACGGGCGCCCTGTCCACCGCGGTCTATCGCGCGGACGTCAACCTGGACCATGAGTTTGACGAAAGGGACACCGTGGCCGACAAGCATCTCTACTGCCTCATCTCCCCGGTGAGCTTCTCCTGCGGCAACCTGGTGCCCGCGGGGCTGAAATCCTCCCAGAAGGTGACACTGATCGGCAGAACCAGCGGCGGCGGCAGCTGCACGGTGCAGCCCATGACCACGGCCTACGGCACCGTCTTTCAGATCTCCTCCGCGATGCGGATGTCCTTCCTGAAAAACGGCTCCTTCTACGACATCGACCAGGGGATCGAGCCGGATTATTACATCGACAACATTGAAAACTACTACGATCGCGCAGCACTGACCGCATATATCAACGGCCTGTTCTGATCAACACAGGGCGGCAGCCGGTACCAGAGATGGAAACGGGGGCTGCCCTGTCCCATACAGCTACAAAAGGCAGGGAAAACGAATGAGCGACACAAATGATTTGAAGACCAGACTGGTTCCGGCCGTCTGCACCCAGTGCGGGGCAAGCCTGGAGGTGGACCCCTCGCAGGAGGCGGCGGTCTGCCGCTACTGCAACACGCCGTTTATCGTGGAAAAGGCCATCCGGAATTACAACATCCAGTACGCTACGATCGAGCACGTCGACAACGTGACGATCAACACCAAGAGCACGGCGGAGTCTTTCTTCAGCTTCCTCGGTACGCAGCTCAGCGAGGGCAGAGAAGTCCGCCGGGAAGAGCGTCGTGAGCAGCGTGAGCAGGATCGGGAAATGCAGAAGCGCTTTTTCAAGCTCTTCGGCATTCTCTGCATTGCCATGCTGGTCATTGCGCTGATTCTGTTTACGGTCCAGATCCTCCACGGGGACTTCGGCGGGGAAGAGGAGAGCGCCGAGCCCATCGCGCAGGAGACCGCGTACGATGTTCTCCCGCAGGAGGACGCCGTGGGCGAGTACCGGATTGCCTACAGCCCGGACCTTGCGCTGTGACGATTGGAGGACAGCTTCCCACAGCGGCGGTCCTGCTGTTGAAAAAACGGTTTGACTGTGTCGGTTGTGTGACACTTCGTGTGCGATACTGTGTTTGCAAACGAAAGACAGAGAGCTGTCTTACCAATAGAAATATACAAGGAGGATATCGATATGTGGACGATTCGTGAGATGAAAGAGAGAGGCAAGGCCGCCTTCAAGGCAAACTACTGGCCCTGCGTTCTGGTGGCTCTGCTGATGGGCCTGTTTACTGCGACTGCGACTGCAACGTACAGAACCGATAGCTCGACCGAGTTCCAGTATGCCGTCCAGAGCGGAGACAAAGCGGCGATTGCAGCCCTTGTGGGCGCGTTCGTGCTCGTGGCCGGGATTGGCCTTGTGATCAAGATCTTTCTGGTCAACCCCATCAAGCTCGGCGGCGTACACTTCTTTACCGAGAATATCGAGGCGGGCCCCATGCCCGTCGGCGCCATCAAGTCTGGCTTCCAAAACTACGGCCACAACTTTGTCGTCCTGCTGCTGCAGGACGTGTACCTGACGCTCTGGTTCCTGCTGCTGATCGTGCCGGGGCTGATCAAGGCCTACTCCTACAGGATGGTGCCCTACATCCTGGCCGAGCATCCCGAGTTCTCCGCCACTGAGGTCATCACCCGCTCCCGCGAGATGATGAATGGACACAAGTGGCAGGCCTTCAAGCTGGATCTGTCCTTCCTCGGCTGGATCCTGCTGGGCGCCCTGACCCTGGGGCTCGTGAACGTCTTTTGGACCGCGCCCTATATGGAGAGCGCGCAGGCGGCCCTCTACCTGAAGCTGAGAGACGCGGCCTGATTAAAACAGATAAGCATACAGCGGCAGCCGCCTCCGGATGGAGGCGGCTGCCTTGCGCTTCAAGCCTGAGGGACTTTGCGAAATTCCCGGAGCGTGGTATACTCTCCCTGGGAGTGAAAAGCAAAACAGAAAGGAAAGGCTTATGAAAGAGATTTCTGTCAGAGATATTCAGAAGATCGGCATCGGCCAGACGGAGAACGCGGCGGCCGGGACCGGGTGTACCGTCCTGGTCTGCCCGGAGGGAATGCGGGCCGGACTTGACGTGAGAGGCGGCGGCCCCGCGTCCCGGGAGAGCCAGCTTCTCAATCCGCTGATGGCGGCCCAGGTGATCCACGCGATCGTGCTGGCCGGGGGCAGTGCCTTCGGCCTCGGCACCGCCGATGGCGTCATGCACTTGCTGGAGGAGCGCGGCATTGGCTTTGATGTGGGCGTGACGAAGGTGCCGCTGGTGGCGCAGGCAGACCTGTTTGACCTGACGGTGGGGGATCCCTTTACCAGACCGGACGCGTCCATGGGCTATGAGGCGGCGAGGCTCGCGCTGGAGGCGCCCAATTACCGGGATGGCAATTACGGCGCCGGCTGTGGGGCCACCGTCGGCAAGATCGGCGGGATGGAGACCTGTATGAAATCCGGCATCGGAAGCTATGCCGTCCAGATCGGCCCGCTGCAGGTGGGCGCTATCGTGGCGCTCAACGCTTTGGGCGACGTGTTCAACTGGCGCAGCGGCGTGCAGATCGCGGGGCTTCTGAACACGGAGCGCACCGGCTTTCGCAGCACGAACGAGGTGATGCGGGAGAGCATCTCAGTGGTGGAAAACCGCTTCGTGGGAAACACGACCCTGGGCGTGATCCTCACCAACGCGTCGTTTGCAAAGCCCGCCCTGTGCAAGATCGCCGGGATGGGACACGACGGCTACGCCCGGTCCATCAACCCCGTACATACCTCCTTTGACGGGGACAGCATCTATGCCGTCTCGGTCGGGGACGTGGAGGCGGACCAGGAGGTGGTGGGCGCGCTGGCAGCCGAGGTGATCAGCGAGGCCATTGTCAGAGCGGTGCAGAGCGCGGAGAGCGCCTACGGATTCCCGGCGGCGAGAGATCTTGCGTTTTGATCGGATGCGGTTTTTCACCGGCAGGCATTGATATCGGTTGTCACCGCTCCACGACAAACGGCCATGAAGCCATGGGCCGGACCATGACGGCATGAGCGTGGAGCGCCTGCCGCCCGCGCTCGCCCGGCATTGGCCGAAGGCGTTTGCGGGTGATGTACACCAATGGCGGAGTGGTTGTTATGTAAATCTGCACAAAAATGGGGCGGGCAGGATAAAACTGCCAAATAAGGCTGGACATATGCGGTCAGGCTGTGGTATAAAAACAGTGTGACAGTTGTGTGATCATTCCTGTGGTACACTCGTTACGTAAACAAGAGAGAACAGTGGCGAATGGCTCGCTCTCTTAAAAATGATAAGGAGGAACATAAAATGTCTGATGAAGTGAAAGTCAATGACAGCGAACTCGAGGAAGTGACCGGCGGCGCCGGCGGTTGGCAGAAATATGCCAAGGGCACCTACGTCAACTATGGCAACTACATCGTTTACACTGTGGCCTCCGGTGATGTTCTGAGCGGCATTGCTCCCCGCTTCGGCGTAACCGTCGCCCAGATCCAGCAGTGGAACAACATCAAGAACCCCAACGTGATCGCTGCCGGCCAGAAGCTGACCATTTATCCCACCATCATTCGCTAAACCAAGTCATATCGGCTCAAACAACCCCCGCGGCGGTTTCGCTGCGGGGGCTTTGAGGAAGAAGGACCAAATGAAATCCAGACATTTTCTTGCTTTATCCCTTGCGGTCGTGATGTTGTTCAGTCTCGCCGCCTGCGGCAGTGCATCCGCCTCCTCGCAGGACGCGCCCGCAAAGACGCAGACCGAGACACAGGCTCCCGCTGAGACAGAGGCACAGCCCGTT
>ONPY01000057.1 GCA_900319835.1 uncultured Eubacteriales bacterium
CGTTGGCATACTGCCAGCCGCCGGTCACGTTCTCGAGTTCTTTCTCATTGATGTTGTTGGTCATTTCTGTAATCTCCTTTATGTAATTTGTTTTTGTGAAATCAATATAGCATATGGAGTATCACAGAAGAGTCACACTCTTTATGTTCGTTTCAAAACTATAGTATTTCGACAATCATTACTAAATCAGAACGCCGTTGCAATGATCGATCTCATGCTGGATGATCTGCGCCGTAAAGCCGGTGTAGGTTTTGAGTCGCGATTCCATGCGTTCGTTCTGATACTGTACTTTAATTGTCCGCCAGCGCTTGGTTTTTCTTGTTCCTGAAAGCGACAGGCAGCCCTCCTCGGCGTCGTATTTTCCAGAGCACTTGATGATCTCCGGGTTGAACATAACAATTGCTGTGCCGCCATCTTCGAAAACAATGATTCTCTTACTTACACCGATCATATTCGCCGCCATACCCACACAGCCTTCCCTGTTGGCTTCTAAGGTATCCCTCAAATCTTGTGCGACCGGCAAATCCGCCAGAGTTGCCGGTTTGGATTTCTGTGCCAGAAATATGGGATCTTTTACAACTGATTTAATCATCATGTGACTCCTGTGTTTTCGAATAACTGTCGGTTTGAATCCACATCCTCACGTCATCCTCTTCCATTGCTTTTAAGAATCGTTGCCTGACTGCAGTTCTGCTAATATATATTTCTCTACTGTCTCCATGATCCTAACAAGTTGAATCAGGTCCTTCATCGGTTCGTTCGTCTCAAGCGAATGATTTCCGCCTGGTATAAGATAGTAAGGCAGGTTTTTCCCCTTGCAAAGCTCGGGAATCCGGCTGTCTTTCCCGCCTACCCACGGATCATTGTCTCCAGTAAAAGCAATCGCATCATGAATTGGTAATAAAAACGTCTGCTCCAGCGGCGTGAAGAGGAGAAACCGTGTTTTAGCTGCCTTATCGAGTTTTACCGCTGCTGCGGCGGCAACCACTGTTCCAATGCTTTTCCCGATAAATAAGATGTCTTCATAGTCTTCTGTTCTGATTTCAGCAAGAGCAACTTCGGTTTGCTCCAGCGCGAGCTGATAGCTCTTCTCCATCTTTTTCCGGTCTCCCCTGACCTTTTTGGGGAGACCGGAATATCTGATTGTCAGGATTTCATATCCATGTGCCTCAGCAATCCGTCTGCTGTGATAAAGCAAGGGCTTATCTTCTGTGTATCCGATTCCCGGACAAATGACTGCAAGCTTTTTCAACTGCATACACCGTCTTTCTCAAAACCAGTATTCCTTCATCGCAAGGAGCAGTACTTCATCCAGTTCATAGTCATAGCTCTCTGGTATTACCGAATCAACATTACAGAACGGGCAGCGAGCTGTTTCCTCGTTTACCCAGTCTGTTATTTTATCCGGAGTAAACATTTTGATACAGAAGAAGCAGCCGCACTCTCGTGAGTCCAGAAGAGCTCCTCTGTTATTCATGCTCCTTGCGTGCAGCATTTTTTGATACTCATCCGTAAACATAGGGCATCCTCCATGCTCTGTTTCAATCATCAATCCCCTGCTTCTTTGAGAATGAGTTTGCTCCCGCAAATCAGGCAAAAATGAAAGTGCATCAGATGAAAACCTCATCTCCGCTCTTGTTGTCAAGTCCGGGATGAATATCAAATCGGACTGAGCCTACTCTGGCTCTTCCATGAACTGCCTGCTCCACGATCCAGGTTCCTTTGATTCCAAAGCCTCCGCACAGCTCAATTGCCGTGCAGCCCTGGTCGACCATTTCTTTGGCTGCCGCAGCGCCTTCTTCAAATGTGGACACGCCAATGGATGTCAGCGTTATTTCCGGGGTTTTTACTGTCGCGCGATGTGTTTCCGGATCCGCTTCCGGCGCAATAAAGATGAAAGCTGCATTAAGCATAATGATTCCTCCTGTGTTTTTCTGTCAGTGTATCATATCATTTATTCCCGTGCAAGACCAGGTAGATATTCCGGTTTGGAGCTGAATTCCCTGTCCTCATACATTTTTTGTAAAGCGGCTTTCTCAACTTCTTCTGCGCTTGGAATTGATCGTGCCGCGCCGCTTCGCATCACACTGATCGCTGCTGCCATGCTTGCCCTTCTCATGCATTCGGTCAAAGGCAGATTTTTCATCAATGAGCTGATAAAGAATCCGGTATAGGTATCTCCGGCACCGGTTGTATCAACTGCTTTAACTGGGTAGGCACGCTGAAACTCTTTCTCCCAACTTGCCTTGTTTACCCGGAAAGCGAAGCTGCCCCGACTGCCCTGCGTTAAGAGCAGTGACAGCTTTGGATATCTGTTATGGACGTTTTGCCAAACTGCCTCCGGTGTGTTCTCTCCTGTAAACTGCTCTGCTTCTATTTCATTGACAAGGAGCCAATCCAATTTGCCGAATTCCACCTGGTCAAGTCTGTCATTGAATGGAGATGGGTTCAAGAAGATTACCATTCCGATCGCTTGTGCCTTGTCAATGATCATCGGAAGATTGTTGATCTCATTCTGCAGGATAAGGAAATCTCCCTCTCCAAACGATGAGAGTGTGTTGTTTATCTGTTCTTCGCTGATACACTGATTGGAGCCCCCGAAGAGTACAATGCTGTTTTCTCCGGACGGCGTTACCTGAATAACTGCATTGCCCTGAAGCTGATTCACAGGAATCAGGAAAGTTGTGTCTACACCATATTCTCTCAGGATCTTTTCCAGTTTTTCTCCGCCAATTCCAAGGCATCCGGCGTGATAAACGTCCGCGCCGGCTTTTGCCAGCGCAACAGATTGGTTCAGCCCCTTTCCTCCTGCATTGATTGCCTGTGATTCCGCACCCAGTGTCTCTCCCGGCTTAACAAAGTGGCTCACCTGATATACATAGTCAAGATTGAGCGACCCGAAATTCAGTACTTTTGGCATATCCTTATTCTCCCGTCACAAACATTGATCTGAGCTGTCAGTCAGTCTGAATCGTCCAATCCGAAATACAGCAATTCGTTATACTTAATATTTGACTCGATGCTGGTTTTCTTTTCTCTCCACGCGTCTATTTCGCTGCAGATTGCCAGCATTTCGTCAACGACCATATTCACGTTTGTCGGCCGTTCATAATTCAAATAGGCCTTCTGCCATAATCTCTCTGGACAGCTTTGAGTTCTTCTTCGTCTATTTCCGTATACTTACCAAGCATCTTGAGTTCTGCCAGGCAATACTGTATCTGATAGCTGTATCGGATCAGCTGTCTTGCCCAACGATTCGAAAACAAAAAAACCACACCTTTTGGTGTGGTTTTTTGTGGTGGACGATACAAGACTCGAACTTGTGACCTCCCGCACGTCAAGCGGATGCGCTACCAGCTGCGCCAATCGTCCTGGTGGAGATAAGCGGGATCGAACCGCTGACCTCTTGAATGCCATTCAAGCGCTCTCCCAGCTGAGCTATACCCCCGTGAGCAAGAAGTATATTAACAGAAGGCCCCCAAAAAGTCAAGGACTTTTTTTCGAAATCGCAGGATTTTTTTGTCAGGGCCGGAAAGCGTTGAAAACACAGGTTTTTTTAGAAGGGCCAGGTGGGCAGCCAGGAGCGCAGAATACCCGAGCGCACCGGCAGGCCGGCAAGATTGGGGTAAAACAGGACGAACACCGCAAGGCTCAGCAGCGCGAAAAGTCCCACATAGACTCTCCCCTTCTTCACGTTGCGCTCCATCAGATCAAAGCAGCGGCCCAGGGCCAGGGCCAGGAACACTGTGCAGGGGAAATAGTGGTAGGCGAAGGTCAGGCGCGGCACCAGCACCCAGGGCAAAAGCTGGGCCAGATACCCCAGCAGGATATACTGCGAGGCCCCGTCCCGCCGGGCAATGGCCAGATAGCCCAGCACAAACAGGCTCAGCAGGCCGCCCCAGCAGAGCACCGGGTTGACAAAGGCGCCGAAGCTGGCATGTGTGCCGTCCGGGAAGTACTCCAGATAATACAGGATCGGGCGGATATCCAGCAGCCACTGGTACCAGTGGGAGGAATAGGGATGGGTGGCCACAAGCTGGGAGTGGTAGGAGAACATGTAGTCCTGGTTGTCCAGCACCATTTTGATATAGTCCCGGCTGAAAGGGTTTGGCTTTCCGCTGGCAAGGCCGTAGGGCAGATAGGACAGATCGTAGATCAGCACGGGGATCAGCACGAAGAAGACCACGCAGAAGCCGCAGTTTTTCAAAAAGCCCTTGAAGTCCAGCTCCCCGCGCCGGACGCTTCGGACCACCCAGATCGCCCAGATCACAGCGAGCCCCGCGCCCGCGTAGAAGCAGGTCCACTTGCTGGCGGCGCCCAGACCGAAGGCGATGCCGGAGAGCGCCAGGTACCGTTTCCCCTCCCCGCTGATAAACTGATACATGAACAGATACATCAGGAGGATGAAGAAGACCGAGTAGACGTCGATGGTGGCAATGCGGGTCTGGACAAAGTGCATGAAATCCGTGGCCATCAGAGCCGTGCAGGCCGCCGGTGCGATGCGGGCGCGAAAGAGCTTTTTGGCAAAGACATAGAGGATGGGCAGCATCAGCACGCCAAAGAGGGTGCCGGAGAAGCGCCAGCCAAACGGCGTCATGCCGAAGAGGGAGATGCCGAGGCCGATGATGATCTTGCCGAGCGGCGGGTGGGTGATCTCATAGGGGTAGACCCGGTTGAGGTGCTCCCAGGCCGTGCGGGCGTGGTAGATCTCGTCGAAGTAGCTGGAGTTCATGAAGTTCTGCTTTTCAGGCACGAGCTCCTGCTCGTCGCAGAGCGCCTCGTCCTCGGACACCAGCGCGACGCGCTGGTTGTCCTCCGTCAAGGCCGCCACCTCGCCCAGCCACACATTGCCCCAACCGCGGATGCGGATGGTGCCGCCGGTGAGGTAATAGCTGATGTCCACGTCCTGCCATTTGAGATCCTCGGCGTGGCCTTGCTCAAAGCGGGCCAGCTCATAATAATCGCTGCCGTCGGTGGTGTAGGTGATGTCGTAGCCGCCGATGCCGACGCCGGTGTAGAGCATCAGGTGGGAGACCGTGCCGCCCGAGATGTCCAGCGTCAGCTCCGCCTCCCGCCCCTCCATGTTGACGAAGGTCTGCGGGGCCTCGCGGTCGCCGAGGCGCACGAAAGCCACGGCGCCGTAGGCCAGGGTCAGCAGGGCCATGACCAGCGCGTCGAAGCGGGTGAGGCGATTCGGTTTTCGTTCGCGCATCCCCAGGTCGCAGCCTCTCAGATCCGGCAGCAGCAGGAAAAACACCGTCAGCAGCAGGAAGCAGGCTGTGGGGAGAAAATAACGGGTAAGTTGATTCATAGCGGTCAAAAGGCGGCCCCGGGATCCCCGGGGCCTTTCGATGTCATCAAATGGGTTCAGGCTTTGAGCGCATCGTGCAGCTCCTTGACGGAGGGCAGGACATAGTCCGGCTTGCGCTCGGCGGCGTCCACCATGGCCTGGTCGGTCTCGCCGGAGAGAACCAGCACGGAGACGCTGCCCGCGTTCTGGGCCACGGCGATATCCGTGTAGATCCGGTCGCCCACGGCGCAGATTTTCTCATTGGGGATACCGGTCATCTTGGAGATGACGTCGATCATGTTGCGGTTGGGCTTGCCGATGTAGGTGGGCTCTTTCCCGCTGGAGGCGGTGAGCAGGGCACAGATGCTGCCGCAGTCGGGCAGGACCTCGTCGTTGGGCATGGGGCAGACCCAGTCGGGATTGGCGGCGATAAAGGCCGCCCCCCGTCTGAGGAAGTGGCAGGCCCGCTCCAGCTTCTCGTAGCGGAGCTCTGTGTCAAAGCCCTGGACCACCACGTCCAAGGTGTCGGCTTCGGTGTGGCCGTTCTCGTCGCCCGCGAGATTGACCCCGTAGCTCTTCAGCTCCCGGTAAAAAGCCCTGGTGCCGGCCAGGTACACCCGGGCGCCTGGGTGGCGCTGGTTTAAGTACATGCCGGTAGCCATGCCGGAGGTGAAGACGTTCTCCCGCAGGCAGGGGAAGCCCAGGCGCTGCAGGCGGGTGATGTAGTCCTCGCCCGCGCGGGAGGAGTTGTTGGTCAGATAGATGTATTTTTTCCCGAGCCGCGGCAGATCATTCATCAGCTCGATGGCGCCCTCGTAGACATTGTCGCCCAGGTAGAGCGTGCCGTCCATGTCAAAGAGGAAGAGCTCGCAGTTTTTCAGTTTATCCATAGATACTCCGTATTATCTTTTCTTGTTAACGGATTGCCACGGCAGTGTGCGCACTGCCTCGCAATGACGAATCCGTTTTTGTTCAGTCTTCGCCCCAGAGAAGGGCGCACTTGACGGCTTTGGACCAGCCGTGCAGCAGCTCCTTGCGCTTGGTCTCGTCCATCTCAGCGGTAAAGACGCGGTCCACCGCCCAGTTGTTCTTCACATCCTCCAGGCTCTTCCAGTAGCCCACGGCAAGGCCCGCGAGATACGCCGCGCCCAGCGCGGTGGTCTCGATGCAGCGGGGGCGGTACACGTCACAGCCCACGATGTCGGATTGGAACTGCATCAGGAAGTTGTTGGCAGAGGCGCCGCCGTCCACCTTGAGCTCCGCGATGGGGATACCGGAGTCCTTTTCCATGGCGCGGACGATGTCATGCGTCTGGTAGGCCAGGCTTTCCAGCGTGGCGCGCACCAGGTGGGCGCGGCTGAAGCCGCGGGTCACGCCCACGACGCAGCCGCGGGCCCGCTGGTTCCAGTACGGGGCGCCGATGCCGGTGAAGGCGGGGACCACATAGCCGCCGGCGGTGTCGGGCACCTTCTCGGCAAACTGCTGGCTCTCCTTGGCTGAGGTGATGACGCCCAGCTGGTCGCGCAGCCACTGCACAGCGGCGCCCGCCACAAAGATGCTGCCCTCCAGGGCGTACTGCACCTGGTCGCCGGTGGAGGCGGCAATGGTGGTGACAAGGCCGTTCTTGCTCGTGACCGGCTCCGTGCCGGTGTTCATCAGCAGGAAGCATCCGGTGCCGTATGTATTTTTCATGGTGCCTGGCTCAAAGCAGCACTGGCCAAAGAGGGCGCACTGCTGGTCGCCCGCGGCGCCGGCAATGGGGATCTCCCCGCCGAACATTTCAAACTCCGTCTTGCCGTAGACACAGGAGCTGGGCTTGACCTCGGGCAGCATGGAGGCCGGGATGCGCAGCAGCTTCAGCAGGTCTTCATCCCACTGCAGGGTGTGGATGTTGAAGATCATGGTGCGGCTGGCGTTGGTGTAGTCCGTGACATGGACTCTGCCGCCGGTGAGCTTCCAAATCAGCCAGGTGTCAATGGTGCCGAAGAGCAGCTTACCCGCCTCGGCTCTGCGGCGCGCGCCGGGGACGTTGTCCAGCAGCCACTGGATCTTGGAGCCGGAGAAATAGGCGTCGGGCACAAGGCCGGTTTTTTCACGGATCTCGTCGCCGTGGCCGTCGCGGACGAGCTGGTCGATGATATCCGAGGTGCGGCGGCACTGCCAGACGATGGCGTTGGCGATGGGCTCGCCGGTCTCCTTGTCCCAGACCACGGTGGTCTCGCGCTGGTTGGTGATGCCGATGGCGGCGATGTCCTCGGCGGAGACATTCAGCTTGGACATGGCGGCGTGGGCCACCTCATAGGTGGTGTCCCAGATCTCGTTGGCGTCGTGCTCGACCCAGCCGGGTTTGGGGAAGATCTGTTTAAACTCCTTGTTGACCACCGCGCAGATGTTGCCGGACTTGTCAAAGAGGATGCAGCGGGAACTTGTGGTGCCCTGGTCCAGGGCCATGATGTACTTCATGCAGGCAGCTCCTTTGTATGTATAATTGGAAAGAATGTTCAGACGATGGCTTTGATGAAGGGCGGGCGCTCCACGGGGCAATCGGAGAGCCGGTAGCAGGCGCGCAGCAGCGCGGCGGCCTCTTCGGCCTTCCCGGCGTTGGACGCGTGGATCACCGCCAGGCGCTCGCCTTTTTCCACCCTGTCGCCCACCTTCTTGTCCAGCACCAGACCCACGGAGAGATCGATGACATCCTCCTTGGTGGCACGGCCGCCGCCGAGATGCATGGAGATCAGGCCCACCTGCTCGGCCTCGATATGCCGCACAAAGCCCGCCTCTTCGCTGCACACATCCAACTGCACCGGGGCGAGAGGCAGGCGGGCGGTGTCAAAGACATCCCGGGCCTCGCCGTCCTGAGCAGCCACCAGCTCCGCGAGCTTTTTCAGCGCGTCGCCGCTCTCAATGGTCTGCAGGAGACGCTTGCGGGCGCTCTCCGCGCTCTCTGCGCAGCCCGCCTCGGTCAGCATGCAGCTGCCGAGCGTGAGGCAGAGTTCCAGCAGGTCGCCCTTCGTCTCGCCCTTGAGAACGGAGATGGCCTCCTTGACCTCCAGCGCGTTGCCGACGGCTCTGCCGAGCGGCTGGTCCATGTCGGTGATGACGGCGGCGCATTTGCGCCCGGCAAGTCTGCCGATGCGCGTCAATCCCCTTGCAAGCTCCAGCGCCTGTTCCTCGGTCTTCATAAAAGCGCCGCTGCCGCACTTGACGTCCAGCACGATCACATCCGCCCCGGAGGCCAGCTTCTTGGACATGATGGAGGAGACGATCAGCGGGATGCTGGGCACCGTGCCCGTCACGTCCCGCAGGGCGTAGAGCTTCTTGTCCGCCGGGTCGATGTCCGCCGTCTGGCCGATCAGGGAGATGCCGATGCGGTTGACGTTTTCGAGGAAGCGCTCCTCCCCGATGGAGATGTTGAAGCCCGGAAAGCTCTCCAGCTTGTCCAGCGTGCCGCCGGTGTGGCCGAGGCCGCGGCCGGACATTTTGGCGATCTTCAGCCCGCAGGCCGCCACCATGGGACAGAGGATCAGGCTGGTCTTGTCCCCCACGCCGCCGGTGGAGTGCTTGTCCGCCTTGATGCCGGCGATGGGCGACAGATCCACCGTCTCGCCCGAGTGCATCATGGACATGGTCAGATCCAGCGTCTCCCGATCCGACATCCCGCGCAGGAGAATGGCCATGCACATGGCGGACATCTGGTAGTCCGCGATCTCCCCCCGGGTGTAGCCCTGAATCATGAAGTCGATCTCTTCCGTGGTCAGTTCTCCGCCGTCGCGCTTTTTCGCCAGCAGATCGGTCATCAGCATTGCATTCACCGCCTTTGTTTTGTTGTGAATCAGACGGGATTATTATAGCGCATTTTCCGCCTTATCTCAATAGCGAAATACCAGATACTCCCGCCCCTCAATGACCCGCAGCACCGCCCCCGGCGGCGTGCTTTTCAGCGCAGCGGGCAAAGCCAGCAGACTGCTCACCCCGTCGTGGGCGGTGAGACTTCCGTCCGTACGCCGCAGCCAGAGCAGATCGCCCGTCTCCTCTGATACCGGCGCGGGCCAGGGGCAGCGGTCCAGTGCCGCCTCCCCCGCCGGCTCCGCGCTTTTGTTGTTATGGTAACTTTCCTCCTCGGACGCGAACGCGATCGTCTTCGGAAAGCGCCCGCGCTCCAGGGCGGTGAGCCGTCGTGTGAGGAAGAGTCCGCCCTCCTTCGGCTCCGGGACGCCCAGGCAGGCGCTCTCCCCCTCCCCGTGGATCCAGAGCCGCAGCAGACGCGCAGGCTGTCCGGGCAGCTGCGCCTTGAACACCGTATATAAGCCCTCGGCGCGCTCAAAGAGGGTCCCCGCGCGCTCACCGCCGAGGAAGATGGGGTACTCCATTTCGGCACCTCCTTGTAAAAAAATTGAAAAGCTCCCGCCCAGAGTCTATGGGCGGGAGCGAAACAATATGCTCTACAGGCTTCCAAGACCGAAGCTGACGGCAAGGGCATTGTCCACGGCGCTCATGGTGCCCGCGTCCAGCTTGCCCATACGGCCCCGCAGGCGGGACTTGTCGATGGTGCGGATCTGCTCAAGCAGGATCACGCTGTCGCGGTTGAGGCCGCCCCCCGCGCTCTGGGCCGAGAGGCTGATGTGGGTGGGCAGATTGGCCTTGCCGGTCTGGCTGGTGATGGCCGCGGCGATCACCGTGGGGCTGTGGCGGTTGCCGGTGTCGTTCTGCACGATCAGGACCGGGCGCATGCCGCCCTGCTCGCTGCCCACCACCGGGCTGAGATCCGCAAAATAAATATCTCCTCGTTTGACCATGGGGTTCACTCTCCAAAGAATTGTCGCCCAAACCATTGTATGTAGGGTGCTGGTATCAGTCTCCCCAGAGAGGGCAAAAAATATACGCGGACAGATCCTTTGATCTGACCGCGTATGTTTTTATGCATATTTCAACACATGTTATCCTGAGCGTCAGCGAAGGATGACACCATAACACTGCGTCTGTACAACGTTGTGCACATCAAATGGCGGGAAAGCCGCCGTCCACCGCCAGCACCTGGCCGGTGGTGTAGCTGGCCTGGGCGAGATACAGCACCGCCCCCGCGATCTCCTGCGCCGTGCCGAGACGGCCCAGCGGGATCTCTTCAGCCAGCATCTCCAGCGTCTCCTGCCCCAGCACCTGCACCATGTCGGTGGCGATGACCCCCGGGGCCACGGCGTTGACCCGGATACCGCTGGGGGCAAGCTCCGCCGCGAGGGACTTGGTCAGGCCCACGATGGCGTGCTTGGTGGAGGAATAGGTACTCTCGCAGGAGGCGCCGAAGCGGCCCCAGACCGAGGACATGTTGATGATACAGCCGGCATGTTCATGCAGCATCCGGGGCAGCACCGCCTGGATGGTGTTGTAGCAGCCGCCGAGGTTTACCGCGAAGATGCGGTCCCAGGTGGCGCGGTCGATGTCCTGGAACTGCTGCTGCCGGGCGATGCCCGCGTTGTTGACCAGCAGCGAGACCGGCCCGAGCTCCCGCTCGGTTTTCTCCACCATGGCCCGCACGGCCTCCGCGTCCGCCACGTCCGCCTGGACCCAGATAGCCTCCCGGCCCTTTGCCCGCAGGCTCTCGCAGAGGGCGGCGGCCAGGTCTGTGCGTTCGATGCAGTTGATGCAGACCGCCCAGCCCGCCGCGGACAGCGCCTCGGCGCAGGCGCGGCCGATGCCGCGGGAGGAGCCCGTGATCAGCGCGACCTTCTTCATGCCTCCGCCTCCCCGTGCGCCAGACCCAGCGCCTCTTCGATTTTTTCCTTGCTGTAGGCCGCCAGCTCCTGGGTGCTCATGGCCTTGACGCGTTCAGCCGGCAGCAGCTCCAGGATCTGCAGCTTGACCTTAGTGCTCCGAAACAGCCAGCGGTGCCGGATCTGTTCGGTGCCGGAGACGCAGGCGATGACCAGCGGGACGTTTGCCTTCTGGGCGATCTTGAAGGAGCCGGCGTGGAAAGGCAGCAGCGCCCCGGTCTTGCTGCGGGTGCCCTCGGGATAGATGACAATGGAGCAGAAATCCCTTTTCAGGTAGTCCGCCGCCGTCAGGATGGTCTTCAGCGCGGCCCGGTCATTCTCCCGGTCGATGGGCAGAAAGCCCGCGCCATAGGCCAGCTTTCCGATGTACGGCAGCTTCAGGTTGGAGGGCTTGGAGATGAAAGCGAGGTTGTAGTCCTTGAGCCAGGCCTCCGTCACCACCGGGTCAAAGCCCGAGCGGTGGTTGCAGATCAGCACAAAACGGCCCTCGGTCGGCAGCTTGTCCGCGCCGGAGAGCTTTACCCGCACCCTGGCCCACCAGCAGAGCCAGCCCGCGATGATTGCACACCCCCGGCGGTAGATGGGCTTCTGCCGCTCGATGGGTTTGGTATCGTCCACGGTCTGGGCCACCGCGACCCAGAAGATCACAAACAGGACGTTCAGCGCTGCAAAGCCCAGCAGGCACCAGAGCCCCGCCCGCAAAAACGCGGGGTCAAAGCCCGTGGCCCAGGCGCAGCCCAGAAAGACGGCCAGGAGCAAAAACAGAATCGTCAGCATATGGAAACCTCCCGCATACGCGTGCCGCGGCACGAAGGCCGCGGCGAGTTGGGAATATGTTTATTATATCCGCCCGGAAAACAGTTGACAAGTTTTTTCTCCCCGCACTTGACCGGAGGCGGGAAAGGGTTTAGTCTGGAGAAAACACAGCGGAGGCGCGGCATGGACGAGGAGTACCGCCTGCTGCCGGCGGGCAGCCTGGACGAGAATACCGATTTCTGCATTACCCTGGACAACGACTGTATGGAGCCCTGGTTCCCGGCGGGGCAGACGCTCTGCGTAACCCGGCTTCAGTCGCCGCGGGAGTTTGCCGCGGGGGTCTTCCTCTACAAAGGCCGGGTCTACGTCCGGCAGTGGTGTGAGGACTACGCCGGCAATCTCCATCTGCTCTGCGCCAATCCCGCGCGGGAGGGCGAAAACCTGATGCTGGACAAGCGGCAGCGCGGGGCCTGTCTCTGTCTCGGCACCGTCCTGCCCGGGGAACCCCTGCCGCGCCCCTGCTACCGCCCCTGAAAAAAAGTTTGCGCTCTTTTCAGGCCGGCTTCAGGATCGGATCTTATACTGACAGTAGTATACCATCTTGAGAGGAAGCATTTCCCATGAAAATTTTGATCATTGAAGACGAGAAGCTGCTGGCCGATTCTCTCCAGACCATGCTGGAGAGCAGGGGCTTTCAGGTGGAGGCCGTCTATGACGGGGAGACCGGCGCGGACTACGCCGAGCTGGGGATCTACGATCTGCTGATCCTGGATGTGATGATGCCCGGGATGAACGGCTATCAGGTAGCGCGGAAGGTGCGCTCCCAGCGTCTCGGCACCCCGATTCTGATGCTGACGGCCCGCTCCGGTCTGGAGGATCGGATCGAGGGGCTCAACGCCGGCGCCGACTACTATCTTACCAAGCCCTTCGACATGCGGGAGTTGCTGGCCTGCATCAACGCCCTTCTCCGGCGCCAGGGCAGCCAGGTGGACGAGCTGGTCTTTGGCAACACCGCTCTGGACCTGGCCACCTCCATGCTGGTGTGCGGAGAGAAATCCGTGCGCCTGTCCGCCAAGGAGTTTGATGTGATGCGGCTGCTGCTGCAGTACAGGGGGAACAACCTCTCCAAGGAGGTCATCCTCGCCAAGGTGTGGGGCTATGACTCCAATGCCGTGGAAAACCATGTGGAGGTCTATGTGGGCTTTTTGCGCAAAAAGCTCCGGAGCATCGGCTCCAACGTGAAGATCGAGGCCCTGCGCCGCCTCGGCTACCATCTGGAGGTGGAGGAAGCTTGATCAAAAAGCTCCGCATCAAATTCATCTGCGTCAACATGCTCATCGTCACCTGCATGCTGGCCCTGCTGTTTACAACGCTCTTTGTATTTATGCACAAAAGTCTTGAGCAGAACCAGCTTGCAGGCATGGTGCGGGCCGCGGAGGAGCCGCTGCCAAAGCACGCGCTGCGGAAGGGCGGGGCAAACGAGCTGAAGCTGCCCGCTATCGTCCTGGAGAAAATGCCGGACGGCTCCCTCATCTCCGCCGGCAACGGCAGCTACGACCTGACGGAGCAGGAGGCGCTGGAGGCGCTGTGGGACGCCGCCTGGGATGAGGAGGAGCCGGTCGGCATCCTCAGTGATTACGGTCTGCGCTACTATCGGTCGGACGGTCCCCGGGGGCAGAAGCTGGTCTTTGCGGACCTGTCCGCCGAGCGGGTGACGCTCCGCAGTCTTGCCAAAACCTGCGCGCTGATCGGCGCGAGCTCCCTGGTCGTCTTCTTCCTGCTGAGCGTACTGCTGGCCCGCTGGGCCATCCGCCCGGTGGAGGAGGCCTGGCGGCAGCAGAAGCAGTTTGTGGCCGACGCCTCGCACGAGCTGAAAACCCCGCTGGCCGTGATCCTGGCCAATGCCGAGCTATTGGAGCAGGAGGGCTACGACGACGGGCAGAAGAAACAGTTTACCGCAAGCATCCGCACCATGTCCCTGCAGATGCGGCACCTGCTGGAGCAGCTGCTGAACCTGGCGCGGCTGGACAATGTCCACGACACGCCGGACTTTGCGCCGCTGGATTTCTCCCGTCTGGTGGAGGACAGCCTGCTCCCCTTTGAGCCGATCTTCTTTGAGCAGGGCCTGACGCTGGAGAGCGAGGTGGAGTCCGGCCTCCGGGTGCGGGCCGATGAGCAGCTGCTGCGGCAGGTGGTGGACATCCTGCTCGACAACGCCCAGAAGTACTCCCTGCCCGGTGCCGTCCGCCTGTTTTTGCAGCGCAGCGGCGCGCACCACTGTGTGCTGCGGCTGTCAAACCCCGCCGCTGAGCTAAGCAAAACACAGTGCCGGGATATCTTCAAGCGCTTCTACCGCCGGGATGAGGCCCGCACCGCCTCCGGCAGCTACGGGCTGGGCCTGCCCATCGCCGAGGGCATCGTCCAGCGTCTGGGCGGCAAAATCGTCTGCGAATGGGCCGACGGGGAGATCTGCTTTACTGTGACCCTGCCCGTCGAGGCGGATGCATAATTAATTTGGCAACTATTTTATGTAAATAGATTTATGTTTACCCCCGTGCAAAACCGCCCGCAGCAGGTTTGCTGCGGGCGGCCTTTTTCGCTTCCGTTCTTCAGCTGATGGTATAGCCGGAGATATCAAAAAGCGCTTCGTCGATCTGATCGTCGATCACATGGACCGTGTACACCGTCTTTCCGATCTCCAGAGCGCTGTTCACCACGGGCTTTTCCTCGACAACGCCGACGAGCCGGTCGGCTTCATCAAAGAAGAACACTGTCTCCGGCGTGTATTCCGTGGCGGGGTAAACGGCAGCCGTGCAGGATGTGCCGTTGAAATCCCGGGCTTCTTCCGTGAACTCCGTCTGCCGCGCATAGCGGAAGATGACGGCATAGAGGGGATCCAGCATCAGGACGTTGTCTTTGATTGCGGCAGCGTCTGTGGTGGTTGCGATGCTGCCGGTCATCTCCTTCACGTCGGCCAGAACAGCGGTCAAAGCCTCAGCTTCTCCGCCGCCGCTGCCCGTATTGGGGGTCATCTGACGGAAGAACTGATTCTGGAGTGCTACCATTTTAGTAGAGTCAGAAAACGCACCAAAAGTATGATAGATATGATAGAATAGAAAGTAAAAGAAGGTGTGGAATATGACCTACGAAAAGAGCTTCAAAGAAGAGGCGGTCCGCCTGTCGAACGAGATCGGAGTGAAAAACGCAGCCGAGCAGCTGGGGATCTCCTACAACACGCTGTCGCACTGGCGGTACAAGCAGAGAAGTTACGGCAGCCAGGCCTATGTCGGCAGCGGTCACAAGCGGATGCCTGCGGACCCGAAAGAGCAGGAGATTTACCAGCTCAGGAAAGAGAATGCGGAACTGCGGCGATCCAACGAGATCCTCCAGGAGGCGCTGGGTTTTTTCGCAAAAAACCGAAAGAAGTAAAGGCACGGCTGCGTTATGGCTTCGTTGACCGGAACCGCGGCAGATGGCCGGTGAAGGATATCTGCCGGGTTCTGGAGGTCAGCGTATCGGGGTACTATCGCTGGGTCAGGCGCAAGGACAGGCCCACTCGAGACGAGCTTCTTTCGGCGTCGATCAAACAGGTGCTGGACGAGCATCCGTGGAACGACAACTATGGGGTGAGGCGGATGCAGCTGGCGCTGGTTCAACGCGGGGTCCGAGCAGGAATCCGACGGCTGACCCGTCTCATGCGGGAGAACGGGTGGTTACATGAGCGAAAACGGCGTCCGAAAGGCTTGACAAAGGCCGATCCGGAGGCGATGAAGGCAGAAAACCTCATCAACCAGGATTTCAGTGCGGAGAAACCGTTCCAAAAACTTTTGACGGACATCACCCAGGTTCAATGCGCTGACGGCAAGCTCTACATCTCGCCCATCCTGGACTGTTTCAACGGTGAGATCCTCAGCCTGTGCATGGCGAACAACATGAGGAAAGAGCTGTGCATCAATACGGTAACGGCTGCGGCAGGACGTTTTCCAATCCGTGGCGCTATCCTCCACAGTGACCGTGGAAGCCAGTACACCAGCGATGCTTTTCGTAAAACGTTGGCCGCGAAGGGCCTTGTTCAGAGCCTTAGCGGTGTGGCACACTGCTATGACAACGCCCGGATGGAAAGCTTCTTTGCTACATTGAAGAAGGAACTGATCTACCGGATCCCAGCGTATCGGATGCGGATGGAGGAGGTCCGGTCTCTGGTTTTTCGATATGTCTTCACTTACTACAACCGTTTGAGAGTGTACACGTCGAATCCCGACGGACTGCCTCCGGAGCAGTTTCGAGATGCCGCCCTGGGGCTGGCTGCGTAGCCGCCGAAATTTGCAGACTCCGTTCCGCTACGCTCCACTCCGTCTGCAAATATCGCAGCCGTAATATTTTGTGTGTTTTCAGGCTCTACTTTTCTTGACAGTTCTAGAGATCCGGTATTTCCTTTCGGGCAAATCCCACCTGCGGCTGAAACTGGAGCGAGTGGAGTGGGGCGACGCCG
>ONPY01000058.1 GCA_900319835.1 uncultured Eubacteriales bacterium
ATAGCGCCCCAGGCAGGCGCCAAGTACACAGCCGAAGATCCAATAGCACTGATTGACAAGTGCAATCAGAAAATCGGCCCGCTGCTGATCCAGACCATCCTCATACTGGACAGAGCAGAGAATGGAATAAGTCTCATCTGTCAGCGTCAGAACCATATAGGGATATCGCCAACCCATTTTTCGAAAGCGCTCGATAAAACCAAGCCCGTAGAAAAGATGTCTCCCGTTGATAAACAACGTCATCAGCGCGAGGACAGGCAGCGGCGTTCCCGCGGTGAGCAGGGGCACCATCACAATCTGCATGGAGCCGGCAAAGATAAACACCGCCATGATGAAAGACCACCAGGGAGCATAGCCACTTTCCGACATCATCATACCGAAGGCGATGCCGATAAAAAGATAGGTAAAAAAGATAGGAAACGTCTGGCGGAGGGCAAAGCGGAATTCTCTCATAGCTACTCCTTGAAGGGCGGTTAATGTCTATTTCATTATATAGAATCGGTAGGGAAAAAGCAAGCAGCCCAGGGAATGGTGAATGCAAAAAGCAGCCGATCACAGGCCATATTCATGAAATCACCTTGACACGGTTTTTTGCTTTGTTTTATTATAATTATAAATCAGGCGAAAGGAAAGAAATCTTCCGCTGTATGATATGAAAAGCTCTGCCGATGGCTTCAGCTGTGGCAGAATCGGAGGCGTTGAATGGACAGAGCAAAAAACAGATCGGTCTATCTGGACATTGTGCGGGTAACGGCGCTGTTTTGTGTGATCCTGATGCATACGGGGATGGAGGTTCTGACGCCTGGTACGGGCATTGGAACAGCGCTGCTGCAAGCTGTCATTGTTGTGATCCGAATTGGGATCCCGCTGTTCTTTATGGCCTCGGGCGCACTGCTGCTTGGACGCGAGGAGACGTTCTCCTCTCTGTTCAAACACCGTATCCTCCGCTTTGCACTTGTTATTTTGTTGATACAGGCGCTGCAGTATTGGTATATGTTCCGCCTGGAACCGTGGAAAATCTATCTGCAGTATTATCTTCAGACGGTCTATTCCGGGGAATTTGCCGCCCACACATGGTATCTGTATTCCTATCTCGCGTTTCTCTTTATGCTGCCGCTGCTGCGGCGGCTTGTCGCCGGAATGGAGCGCAGGCATTTTCACTATCTGTTTATCATCTATCTGGTGTATATGTTTTTAGGCTCGCTCGGTGATGTGATTTGGGGCGGGGCGTTCCCGCTCAATGCAGAGTTCTCCGTCTCTTTCTTCCTCGCGCGTGAAGCGGTCATCTATCCGCTTCTAGGCTATTACCTGCACAACAAGGTCGTGATCCGGGAGAGAGAAAAAACGCGCGCTTTTGCGCTTGCCTGCTGGGGTGTGGGCGCAGCCGCCCTTGCTCTGAGCGTGGTAATGCGCATGCTGTCGCGGCGGGTGACCGGCAGCTGGCAGTTTGATCCCTACCATTACATCTCCATTCCGGCCGCCGCTTTCTTCTTTGGGACGCGTATCGCCTGCGAAAAACACGTTCCGGGCAGGCGTTTTTCCGTACTGCTGGCAACACTCTCGGAGACCAGTTTTGCCACCTATCTGCTGCACAACATCTGGCTGGATCTCTTTCAGCCGCTCAAGGGGGCGGCGGCATCTGCCGTGGGAGCGTTCACGGCATGTCTGCTTCAAGGGCTTGCAGCCCTCGTGCTCGGCACTTGTATAAGCTGTGTACTCAAAAAAATCCCAGGCTTGAAAAAGCTCTTGTAAATTCTTCTGGCAACACTTGGGCAATCAACGATAAAACGGGAAGGATAAACCGAATTGGTTGTATCCTTCCCGTTTTATCGTGTGGACCAATCAGATTTCCGAGGCAGCAAAGCCGAGCTGGTTCAGGCAAGTGAGCCACGCGTCAGCGAGCGTCTGGTGTCCCTTGGCGTTGGGGTGAGATCCGTCCATTGTCTCATAGCGAGCGCCGAGCGCACCCAGATCCGCCAGCAGACAGCCGTTCTTTTCTACTGCGGCCCGGATCGCACAATTGTATTCCTCCAGGCCATATCCCATGCCGGACTCGGGAAAATCCCAGAATGGGTTGCCCTGGATTTGCGTTCGCATCAGCGTCCCGCATATCACTTTTGTGTCGGGATAGAGCCTGCGGATCTTTTGCAGCATGGCGTCATACGCGGCGGAAAAAGTATTGAGATCTGCTCCGCCATGGGCTTCGGATTTCCCATGGATAGGGATGCCGCTGGCAAAGTCGTTAAAGCCCGCGTATATGAGAATGACGTCCGGAATGCGCTCGGCCGAACGGAGCCGAAGCAGTCTCGCATCAGAGCCGGCGGCGGGAAAAGCATTGCCTGACACTTTGCTGCCGGAATAGGAGTCGTTCACGCAGAGACCGGCCTGCAGCGTCAGGATAACCTTGCCCCACCAGGTGTCCCTTGCGCTGGTGAGTCGGTTGCTGCGGAGCATCTCGGTGTCATAGTAGACAGCATAACCAGGAGGATTGTAGGCGATACAGGTGCTGATGGAATCCCCCAGAATGGAAAAATAGGTTTTGTTCTCCATGGTAGTCTCTCCCTGTGATCAGTTAGAATGAAGGAAGGCGCTCCATAAGGGCGACGGTTTCCACATGCTTGGTTCTTGGAAACAGGTCAAAAGCTGTGGCGGCGGACAGGGAATAGCCGAGCTCGGAAAAACGAAGAATATCCCGTGCCAGTGTAGAGGGTTCACAGGAGACATAGACGATACGGCGGGGATGCATGGATGCAACAGCCATTACCGCCTCCTGATACATGCCCTTGCGGGGTGGATCAACCACCACGACATCAGGCTGCAGGCCGCGTTCTCCAAGTGCGAGAGCGGCCTGGCCCGCATCGGCGCACAGAAACTCGACGTTTTCTATCCGGTTCTCTTTCGCGTTCTGACGGGCATTTTCCACGGCCTCCGGCACGATCTCAGCACCGATGACGCGCCCGGCCTCCTGAGTCAGACACAGGCTGATGGTGCCGGCGCCGCAGTATAGATCAAATGCCAGCATCCCTTTGTCAAGCTGCGCATACTCCAGCGCTTTGCGGTACAGCCGCTCCGCCTGGGGCGGATTGACCTGGAAAAAAGCCTGCGGGGCCAGTTCAAAGCGGAAGCCGCAGAGTGTGTCTGTGAGGGTATCCTTTCCCCAAAGTGGGTAATAATCGCCGCTCAGTACGGTGTTCCCTTCGGTCTTGTTGACATTGAGCACAATCCCCGTCAGCTCCGGGCAGGCTTGCCTAACATGGTCTACAAGCGCCTGGGTCATCGATCCGAAGCCCTTGCGCGCCACAATACACAGTAGCCTCTCATTCCCGTGAGCAGCTCTGCGGCAGAAGATGTGCCGCACGACGCCCTGACCGGTGATCTCATCATAGGCAGGAATCTGGTGGGCGTTCATAAAATCGGTCACGGCAGCCGCAGCGCGATGGGCCAAGTGATCCTGCAGGCGGCATTGACTGACTGGAATTACTTCATGGCTGCGCTCCCGATAAAAACCGGAGACCACCAAGCCGTCTGCTGTGCCGACAGCAAGAATGCCCTTGTTGCGATAGCCCTCAACAGCATCGCTGCCGACGATTTCGGAGGCCAGGACCGTCTGCTTCCCGATCCGGGAGAGCGCGTCATTGACCTTGTCGAGCTTAAAGCGCAGCTCCTCGTCATAGGAGAGATGGCGGCAGTCACATCCGCCGCATTTGCCGTAGGCCGGGCAGTCGGATTCCACGCGGTTTGGAGAGAGCAGCAGAGGCGTCATGGCGCGGCCATAGGCGAGATTCTTTCCTACTTTGACAATCCGGATTTCCCACTCCTCGCCGGGAATGGTTCGGGGAACAAAGACCGCGCAGCCGTTTACATGGCAAACCCCGTAGGCCTCAGCGCTGTATCCTTCTATGCGGACACAGTGTGTTTCATTTTTTCTTAAAGTTTCCATATCTGGATTCTATCATATCCCAGCAGAAATGGCAAAGAGAATCGTATATTTTCACCCGATAGACAGATACTATGCTTGCCAAGTAAGGAAGGAGAATTGTTATGAAGAGAAGCTTTGCCTGTCTGATGGCTGTTTTGTCGCTGAGCCTCCTGCTGGTCGGCTGCGGCGGCAGCATGGACGGCGGGACGGTCACATCTTCGCCTGCCGCGGTCAGCGCCACGCCCGTGATCCCTAGTATGGACGTCAGCCTGACACCCACACCCGATGATCGGACCCAAGGGGGAACCGAGACCAACCGGGAGTCCGGCATGACGGATGGAAGCACCACCGCACCGGATGTAAGCGCACGTGTAAAATAAGAATCAGCAGCAGGGCTGTCCGTTTTTGGACGGCCTTGCTGCTTTTTGGTTGCAATCTGCAGGACACTGTACTATAATCATGACGTCAAAAACCAATACAGGGGGTAGACTTTATGAGCTATGTTCCGAGTGTGGATCAGGCCAGAGAGCTTGTCCAGCGGTATAACAAGGAGCCTTTTCATCTCCAGCACGCGGAGACGGTCTCCAAGGTGATGGGCGAGATCGCAAAAGAATACGACCCGGAGAATGTGGATTTCTGGCGCGTCGTGGGAATGCTGCACGACATTGATTTTGAAATCTGGCCGGAGCAGCACTGCGTCAAAGCAAACGAACTGCTGCATGAGCTGGACATTGACGAGAACGTCATCCATGCAGTGGTCAGCCACGGCTACGGGATCTGCGCAGATGTGGAACCCGTAAAGCAGATGGAGAAGATGCTCTTTGCCACCGATGAGCTGACAGGTCTGATCGGTGCGGTGGCTCTGATGCGGCCTACCGGAATCTCCGATATGGAGCCAAAATCCGTCATGAAGAAATTCAAGGATAAGAAATTTGCCGCCGGCTGTTCCCGGGACGTCATCCGCCAGGGTGCCGAGATGCTGGGCATGGAGCTAAATGACCTGATCTCGCTGACGCTCAACGCCATGCGCGCCTGAAATACTCGGCAAAAGAAGGGAGCCAGACCTTTTCGGTTTGGCTCCTGTCTTTTGCATCTATACGGCGATACCTACATCCCGCATGGCAGTAAGCAGACGGCTCCGGTTTTCCCGGGAAATCTCCACAAGCGGAAGGCGGAGGATCCCGCTGTCCAGACTCATGCTCTGCATGGCCGCCTTGACGGGAATGGGGTTGGTTTCCACAAAGAGGGCGGACATAAGAGGTGAAAACTTTGCATAGAGCGCCGCGGCTTCGATAAAATTCTGCTCAAGACATAGTGCGCAGAGCTTTGCCATCACGCCGGGGACGATGTTGCTTGCAACCGAGATTACGCCGAGAGCGCCCAGGGACATCAGGGGAACGGTGCAGTCGTCGTTTCCGCTCCAGATATACAGATCGTCTCCGCAGAGGCTGCGAATCTTGCCGGCCAGACTGATGTCGCCGGAGGCCTCCTTGATACCAACAATGTTCGGGTGCTCTGAGAGAACCTTGCAGGTCTCCGCGCTCAGCCCAATTCCCGTGCGGCTTGGCACGTTGTAGAGGATCAGGGGAATGTCTACGCGGTCCGCTACATATCCAAAGTGTTCGACAAGCCCCTTTTGTGTGCTCTTGTTGTAGTAGGGCGTCACCATCAAAATGGCGTCCGCACCGGCAGCTTTGGCGCTCTCCGCTGCGCGAAGGGCGGAGAGTGTGTTGTTGCTGCCGACACCCACAATCACCTTCATCCGACCGACACACTTCTGAACGGCGACACGCACAAGCTCGTCGTGTTCTTCGTGGCTGAGCGTAGCAGCCTCTCCTGTCGTGCCGCAGACCACCAGCGCGGCTGTGCCGTTTTCATATTGAAAGTCGATGTTTCTCCGAAAGCGCTCGTAATCGATGCCATGCTCGTCAAAGGGAGTGACGATCGCAGTGCAGGAACCTCTGAAAACCGGTGTCTTTACCATGGCAGCCTCCTGATACAAGTATTCACCCCAGAATCTATGCGTATGAAACCGGGAACATTCATTGAAAAAGAGAACGGCATCTGCTATAATAAGCACAACGCGCTACTGATAAGGATGGAAAACACGTTGAAAAAATCGGATTTTTACTTTGACCTGCCGGAAGAGCTGATCGCCCAAACGCCTCTGGAGCGCCGGGATTCCTCCCGCATGCTGCATCTGGACAAAGTGACGGGTGAGATTGAGCACCGGCATTTCTACAACCTGCCGGAATATCTGCGCCCAGGCGACTGCCTGGTGCTCAACGACACCCGGGTCCTGCCGGCAAGGCTCCTGGGCGCACGGAAGACCGGCGGGGGAGTGGAGCTTGTGCTGCTGCGCGATCTGGGCGGCGGGCGCTGGGAGTGTCTGAGCCGTCCCGGCCGAAAAACCAAACCGGGCACCGAGCTGTTTTTCGGTGATGGGGAGCTGACCGCCACGGTGGAATCCGTTGCCGAGGGCGGCAACCGCATCGTGCAGTTTCACTATGAGGGGATCTTTCTGGAGATCCTGGAACGCCTTGGAAAGATGCCTCTGCCGCCCTATATCAAGGAGGAGCTGCAGGACGCGGAGCGGTATCAGACCGTCTATTCCCGGGAATTGGGCAGTGCCGCGGCCCCTACGGCGGGCCTTCATTTCACCCCGGAACTGCTGGATCAGATCCGCGCTATGGGCGTCAAGGTCTGTCCCATCACTCTGCACGTTGGCCTCGGCACCTTCCGCCCCGTTAAAGAGGATGAGATCGAAAACCACGAGATGCATTCGGAGTTCTGCATCATCTCGCCTGAAACCGCACAGGCTGTAAACGAGACAAAGCGCAACGACGGCCGGGTCATTGCCGTGGGGACCACCTCCTGCCGCACGCTCGAGAGCTTTGCCAAAGAGGACGGTACATTGGAGCCCTCCTCCGGCTGGACGGACATCTTCATCTATCCCGGTTATCACTTTAAGTGCATTGATGCACTGGTGACGAACTTCCACCTGCCGGAGAGCACACTGATTATGCTGGTCTCTGCCCTGGCAGGGAGAGAGCATATTCTGAACGCTTACAAAGTCGCTGTAGAGGAGCGCTACCGTTTCTTCTCCTTCGGCGACTCCATGCTGATTTTGTAAGAGGGGGAATACGATGTACAGGCTATTGAAACAGGAAGGCCACGCCCGGCGCGGCAGCTTTGAGACTCCCCATGGCCTGGTGCAGACACCGGTGTTTATGAATGTTGGCACCCAGGGCGCTATCAAGGGCGCGCTCTCTGCCGAGGACCTGAAGACCATCGGCTGCCAGGTGGAACTCTCCAACACCTACCATCTGCACGTCCGCCCCGGCGATGAGCTGGTCAAGAGCATGGGCGGCCTCCATAAATTCATGACCTGGGACGGCCCCATCCTCACAGACAGCGGCGGCTTTCAGATCTTTTCCCTGGCCAAGCTCCGCAAGATTTCCGAGGAAGGCGTGAAATTCAACTCCCACGTGGATGGGCGCCACATCTTCATGGGCCCCGAGGAGAGCATGCGCATCCAGGCAAATCTCGGCTCCGATATTGCCATGGCCTTTGACGAGTGCGTGAAGATCCCGTCACCGAAAGACTATGTGCAGCGCTCTTGCGACCGAACCTTTCGCTGGCTGGAGCGGTGCAAGGCGGCACTGACCGCTTATAACCGGGAGGACGATGCGGTCAACCCCGGCCAGATGCTCTTCGGTATCAATCAGGGTGCTGTCTTCCGCGATCTCAGAATCGAACATATGAAAAAGATCGCAGCGCTTGAGCTGCCTGGATATGCCATCGGTGGTCTGGCGGTAGGGGAGAGTCACCAGGAGATGTATGACACCATCGAAGCGGTGGAGGAGTATATGCCGAAGGACAAGCCCCGGTATCTCATGGGCGTCGGAACCCCGGGCAATATCATCGAGGGCGTGGCCAGAGGCGTCGATTTCTTTGACTGTGTCATGCCGGCACGCAATGGCCGCCACGGCCATCTCTTTACCTGGGACGGCATCATCAATATCAAAAATGAGAAATACGCCCGGGATGAGCAGCCCATTGATCCGGCATGCAGCTGTCCCGTTTGCCGTCGTTACTCCCGTGCCTATGTGCGCCATTTGTTCAAGGCGGAGGAGATGCTGGCCATGCGCTTTGCCGTGATGCACAATCTGTACTTTTACAACAGCCTTATGCAGCGTATCCGCGACAGCCTGGATGACGGCAGTTTCCAGCAGTTTCGCGGCAAGTATACGCAAATTCTCGACAAACGTATATAAGCATCTTGAAATTTCGAACCGTTGCATATATAATACAGATACTTTGATTTCGGAGGTTAGTCCACAATGAATCTTTTCCTTACTGCAGATGCTGCCGGCGGCTCCGCGTCCATGCTGATCATGATCGTTTTGATGTTCGCCGTGTTTTATTTCTTCATGATCCGTCCCGAAAACAAGAAGAAAAAGCAGGTTGAACAGATGCGCAGCTCTTTGAGCGTCGGCGATGAGATCACCACCATCGGTGCCATCACCGGCAAGGTCGTCCAGGTCACCGAGGATACCGTCACTTTTGAAACGGGAGAGGACAGAGTCCGCATCCAGGTCAAAAAGTGGGGCATTTCCACCACGGCAAAGATGGAAGCTGCCGAGGCCGAGGCCCGCGCTGCCAAGGGCAAAAAGAAAGCCTGATCCAAGTAAGGCATGATCGCACCCCCGGACAAATAAGATGTAACAGTCTTATTTGCCTGGGGGTGTTTTTTTGCAAAATAATAAAACAGATACCGTCTTCAAAGCCGGCTATTTCCTGCGCGCGGCAGTGGTCTGGTGCATCTGCGCAGCGGCGCTTCTGCTTCCGGCTGCCGCCGTGCTCTCGTTTCGTGCGACAACGGTGCAGTCACTGGCCTATGTCAGCGCTTCAGTCAGCTTCTTGGCCGCCTTTGCGGCAGGCGTCACAGTGGGGAAGGGGAGACAGCGCGCAGCCTTTCCCTGCGCCATACTGACCGCTCTGATCCTGATTGCCCTGCTGCTGACGGTAGGATTTTTGATCCGCGGCTCAGCGCCGGAGCCCGCCGGTGTGCTGAGTGTTGTGAGCTTCACACTGGCAGGTTGCGTCACCGGTGCGTTGCTGTTTTCCGCAAGCGGGAAAACGCGCAATCGGGTATCTGTCAGGGCTTAACTTGACATAATTGAAGGGTGTAAAACGGCTTCAAACCGTTTATTTCTCAGAATTTTAGTAGAACTGCAACCATAAAACTGTAACAAGAGTTGACATAAGCAAGAAAATTTTCAGAAAAAAATGAAAAAAGGACTTGATTATTTTGCGAGATTGTAATATATTGTTACCGAAAACAATTATGTTAATCACAGAATTATTACAGCGCTATGCAGACACCGGGGTATGATTCAATCAAACGCGCGGATCTTGCACACTTTCCCGCGTTTGCGATGCTGTTCTTTTTCGCCGGTTCTTTTCTCTTCTTTGAGGCGGCACATTTTGGCCTGGATCTCAGACCTGCGTGCAAGGAATCGCAGGTATTGGCTCTGCTGCTGGCAGCCGGACTTTTCCAGTTTTCCGTTCCCTCGCTGGTTTTTCTGCCTGGCGCCGCGCTGCTCCTGGGTATTCTTACTGCCGCTGGGGCAAGGGACATGATTATGGGCTGGTCCACTTCGTGCCTGACGAAGGGCCTGCTTCCTCTGACTGCCGCCGTGATCCTGTTTTTTCTGCTCTTTACTAGAGGCATGGGACAGGGAATGCTGCTTTACCGCGTGCTTTTGGAGAGCGACGGCAGGCAAAAGAGAGAACTGTGGTTTTCCTGTTTGATTATGCTCGGCCTGGCAGGTTTGTTTCTGCTGTTCCGATTCATAATGCATAGATACTGAAATGGAAAGGAGGGCGTTTGAATGCAGAATTCCGAGTGCATTGAGATGTTTGAAAAGTATCTCACCGAGGACAAAAAAGCATCCGCAAACACCCTCAGCTCTTATCTGAGAGATATTCGGCAGCTGGCCGATTATCTGGACAAACACACAGACCACGGCATCCACGATGCTGAGGCGGAGGATCTGGCGGAATATATTGCAATGCTCCGTTCGGAAGGAAAGTCTGTCGCCACAGTTTCCCGGTCCATCGCCTCCATCAAATGCCTGTATTCCCATCTGTTCATCAAGCAGCTGATCACCGTCAATCCCGCCCAAGGCCTGATCCCCGACAAGAACACCCAAAAGCTGCCGGAGATTCTGACCAGCAAGGAAGTAGAACTTCTGCTGGAGCAGCCGGAATGCATCGATCCCAAGGGCTACCGGGACAAAGCCATGCTGGAGTTGCTGTACGCCACCGGCATCCGGGTTACTGAGCTGATCGAGCTAAACGTCTCCGACGTCAACCTCAGTGCCGGCGTGATTCGCTGCCACGGTCGGAACAAGGAGCGCTTCATTCCCATGTACCCCGCGGCGGTCAAAGCACTGACGGATTACATGACGTTGGTCCGGCCCCAGATGATCCTTCTGCCGGACGAACAGTCCCTCTTTGTCAATGTCAGCGGCGAGCGCATGTCCCGCCAGGGCTTCTGGAAGATCGTCAAGCACTATCAGAAAAAGGCAGGGATCGAAAAGGACATCACGCCGCACACCCTGCGTCATTCCTTTGCCGCGCATCTGCTGGAAAACGGTGCCGACATCCACGCCATCCAGGAAATGCTGGGACACGCGGATATATCCTCTACCCATATGTACTCGCAGTTGGTCAAAAAGCAGCTCAAAGACGTATATAACAAGGCTCATCCCAGAGCCTGATTTTCTCGGTCATCCGCCCTTCCTCCGGGCGGATGATTCTTTTGTTGCGCTGTATTGGAAAATATGCTAGAATCCCATTTGGGATGTGATTTGATGCGCGTTTTGGGAATTGACCCCGGAATCGCAACCATCGGTTTCGGTGTCGTGGAAACTGAAAAAAACCGACACAAGCTGATCAAATGCGGTGTCATCAGCACCCCGGCCCACACCAGTCTTTCCAGCAGGCTCGAGCAGATTTATGACGATATGCTCAGCATTCTGGAACTGTTCCAGCCGGATGCGGTTTCCATTGAAGAGCTTTTTTTCAACACCAACATTACCACTGGCATCGCCGTGGCCCATGGAAGAGGCGTGATTCTGCTCGCCTGCCGCAAGGCAGGGGTGCAGGTGTTTGAATATACGCCGCTGCAGGTCAAGCAGTCCGTGGTGGGTTATGGACGTGCGGAGAAGAGACAGGTGATGGACATGGTCAAGCGGCTGTGTCAGCTTCCTGCCGCGCCAAAGCCGGATGATGCGGCCGACGCTGTCGCGCTCGCGATTTGTCACGCCCGAAGCGCAACCTCACTCTTGTTTAAAGGAGAACGCGAAGAATGCTCTACCATATAGAAGGCGTAGTCAGCGAGTTGGGACCCTGCCTTGCCGTCATCGACTGCGGAGGCATCGGCTTTGGCATGGCAGTGACGGCCTACACGCTCGCAGGTTTGAAGACAGGGGAGAAGGCCAAGCTATTTGTGGCTGAATCGATTGGTGAAAACAACTTTGACCTGTTCGGTTTCCTGGACAAAAATGAGCGGCGCTGCTTTGAGATGCTGACCTCGGTTTCCGGCATCGGGCCCAAGGCTGCCATGTCCATTCTTTCCCACAACACGCCGGAGGGGCTGGCGCTTGCCATTATGAGCAACAACGAGAAGGCGCTCACTGTGGCCCCCGGAATCGGAAAAAAGATCGCGCAGCGTGTTATCCTGGAGCTCAAAGACAAAGTCAGCAAAGAGGTCAGCAGCGTGGATTTCTCCACGCCTGCGATGAGTCCGGTGGCCTCTGTTTCAAGCTCTGCCGTCAACGACGCGCTGACGGGTCTCGGCGTGCTTGGCTACTCCAGCGCAGAGATCGCGCCGGTGCTGAAAAAGCTGGACACCGGCTCCATGACAGCCGAACAGATCATCCGCGCGGTTTTGAAGCAAATGGTTCGTTAAACAGAGGATAGACCATGAGTATTAATTTTTCCGACGAAGTCAATGATGAGATGATCACCACTGCGGTAAGCCTCCCTGAGGACAATGCAGAGGGCTCCCTTCGCCCGAAAACCATTGGCGAGTATATTGGCCAGGAAAAGGCGAAGGATAATCTGAGCGTGTTCATTGACGCGGCCAAGATGCGCGGGGAACCGCTGGACCACGTTCTGCTCCACGGCCCCCCGGGACTTGGCAAAACCACGCTGGCAGCGGTGATCGCCAACGAAATGGGCGTCAACATGCGCATCACCTCCGGCCCGGCAATTGAAAAACCCGGGGATCTGGTGGCGATGCTGACCAACCTCAATGAGGGCGATATTCTGTTTGTCGACGAGATCCACCGCCTGAACCGGGCCTATGAGGAGATCCTCTACCCGGCGATGGAGGATTATGCCATCGACATCATTCTGGGCAAAGGTCCCTCGGCAAACTCCATCCATCTGGACCTGCCTCACTTTACGCTCATTGGCGCCACCACACGATCCGGCCAGCTCACAGCCCCGCTGCGGGACCGCTTCGGCGTTACGCTCCGTCTGGAGCTCTATACGCCGGAAGAATTGCAGCGCATCGTTCAGCGTTCTGCCGGGATTTTGAATGTGAAGATTGTCCCGGAGGGAGCTTATGAAATCGCCTCCCGTTCCCGTGGAACGCCCCGTATTGCAAACAGGCTTTTGCGCCGGGTACGGGACTATGCCATGGTCCGGGCAGACGGTGTCATTACCCGCGAGGTCGCAGACAAGGCATTGCTGAGTCTGGAGGTCGACAAACTGGGATTGGACGCGCTGGACCGAAGAATGCTTCGCAGTATCATTGAGTACTACGGCGGCGGCCCGGTAGGTCTGGAAACCCTGGCCGCGACCATCAATGAAGAGGCGGTCACCCTGGAGGACGTGTATGAGCCATATCTGCTCCAGCGGGGATTTCTTACCAGAACACCCCGCGGCCGCTGCGTGACACCCAAGGCTTACACCCATCTGGGGATCCCCTATATCGGTCAGCAGCAGATTGAGCTTTGATCCGCTTTTTGCTTTGCGGCATAATCCACAAAAAAGGTATTGACTTTGGTGGTTAATGTTGTATAATACATGATGTATATATGCAAAACACATGATTTGATATGACAGATTACACAGCTTTGGATGACAAAAGGCTTCAGAAACTCGCGGTGGAAGGCGATAGAGACGCGGAAGAAGTTCTTGCAGAACGGTATCTCCGTCTTGTCAGAATCTGTGCCAGACCGCTGTTTCTGGCCGGCGGCGACAGTGAGGATCTGATTCAGGAGGGCACCTTTGGTTTGCTCTCCGCGATCAAGAATTTTGACCCGGAGGACGGCAGTTCATTCCGCACTTTTGCTGAGCACTGCATCCGGATGCGTCTTCTGTCAGCGATTAAATCCGCATCCCGAAACAAGCATTTTCCCCTAAACGACGGTATATCTCTTGAACAACTCTCCGAAGAATCCAGCGCAGACTTATCGGCTATATCCGAAGATTTCCGCTGCAATCCAGAAGAATTGGTCCTGGCCAGAGAGAGCAAGGAAGAGCTTTACGCGGCGTTTTCCCGCTGCCTTTCCAGGTTTGAGATTAAGGTCCTTGATCTCTATTTAGAGGGCTTGTCATACAGAGAGATTGCGGAACGACTTTGCAAGAGCGCAAAGTCCGTTGACAATGCCGTGCAGCGAATCAGACAGAAGCTCGCGCGGGACACTACTTTTGGCGATTTCAGCAAAAGCTGAACGCAAATACAGCCGATAGGCACAATCAAAGAGAGGATTCGAGATGTACGAAGACAAGACTTTAGTATGCAAAGAGTGCGGCAAGGAATTCGTTTTCACCGCCGGTGAGCAGGAGTTCTACGCTGAGCGCGGCTTCCAGAATGAGCCCCAGCGCTGCAAGGCCTGCCGCGATGCGCGCAAGAACGCTGCCCGTGGTCCCCGCGAGTTCTTCACCGCTGTCTGCGCTGCTTGCGGCGGCGAGGCCAAGGTTCCTTTCGAGCCCAAGTCTGACCGTCCTGTTTACTGCAGCGAGTGCTTTGCTAAGATGAGAGAGCAGGCCTGATCGCCTGATCCCGCAAAGGTAAGGGGACACTCCGGTGTCCCTTTTTCCTATTCCAAACTGGAGGAATTACAATGGAAATTTCCCGCGAAACGCTGATCTCCGAAGTCGTTGAGAATTGTCCCCAGGCCATGCCCGCCTTCCAGGCCATCGGCATGCACTGCATGGGCTGCGCCATGGCCAGCGGTGAGAATATCGAGCAGGCCTGTTGTGCCCACGGTGTGGATCCTGACGAATTCCTGCGCTACCTGGAAGCCTTTTTGGAGACCGTCTGATCGATATGATCTGTGAAAAAAGCCGGATTTGCTCCGGCTTTTTTCAATGTAAGGGGGGACACACAATGGGCAGCCGTCTGCGTATCATTGAAGAAAAGATCCCGGATGGGATCGGCGTCATCGACGTGGGAACCGATCACGGAACCATACCCGTATGGCTCGCGCAGCGCGGTTATCCCGGACGTATCCTCGCGTCAGATATCAACGCTGGCCCCTTGAACGCCGCAAAACACGCGGCCTCCCAGGCCGGCGTGACGGATCGGGTTGAGTTCTTGCTCTCGGATGGACTACGTCTCTGCCCGCCGGAGTCTGTGGACACCATTGTCATCGCCGGGATGGGCGGAGATCTCATTGTGAAAATTCTGGATGAGGCGGAGTGGTGCATGCACCCGCGCTATCATCTGATCCTGCAGCCGATGACACGGGCTGAGGTCCTGCGTTACTGGCTTGTATACAATGAATTTGAAATCCTCACCGAGAGCGTGGCAGAGGAGGGGAATACCCTGTATCAGATCCTTACCGCGCGTTTTGGCGGCTACACCGCGTTAAACGACGCAGAGCTATTTTGTGGAAAGCGTTCCCTGGCGGAGGACGACTGGCTGTGGCTGCGTTCTCTGAATGGGCAGACACAGCGGCTGGAAAAGGCCTTGTGCGGCATGGCGTGCGGCGCGGGTGATGAAGCCAGGGCCAGGCTGTACCGGGAAATCCTGACACAGATGAGAGAGATGGGAGAGAGAGCATGACAAAGATCAAAGATATATACAGCGCCCTTTGCGAGATGGCGCCGCTGTCGCTACAGATGGATTTTGACAATGCCGGTTTTCAAATCGGAAGGAAAGAGGGCGACGTCAGCCGCGTCCTGCTGGCGCTGGATGTGACGGACGCTGTAGCGGCTGAAGCCTCCGAACTGGGCGCGGAGCTGATTGTCTCCCACCATCCGCTGCTGTTTCATCCGGCCAGATCCATTACAGATGAAGATCCTGCCATGGAGCGCATTCTGCGCCTGGCCGAAAAACGCATTGCCGTGATCTCCATGCACACCAATCTGGACATTGCAGAGGGCGGCGTCAATGATGTGCTGATCCGCCTGCTGGGTGCAGAGCCACAGGATACGCTGAACGCATCCGGCTGCGGCAGGATAGGGGAGCTGGATACTCTCTGCACCATGCCCGACTTTCTTATCTGCTGCAAGGAGCGGCTCCAGGTCACCGGTCTGCGCTATTATGACGCCGGAAAGCCGGTGCACCGATTGGCCGTCATGGGCGGCGGAGGCGGCGACAGTCTGGAGGACGCCTGGCGGAAGGGTTGTGACACCTACGTCACCGCCGACGTAAAATACCACCAATTCCTCCGCGCCCAGGAGCTGGGCATCAATTTGATCGACGGCGATCACTTCTGCACCGAGACGCCGGTGATCCCGGTTTTGCGGGATCAATTGGCCGCGCGTTTTCCGGAGATCAGCTTTTTCGTCAGCAAACGCCTCAGACAGACCGTCAGCTTTGCCTGAGGGCGCGGGCATATGAAAGCTCCGCTGTTCATACACTCGTACAAACGAGAACATGACAGCGGAGGTTTTTTATGACGGACACTACCATATACAGCGAACTCGCCCTCCGGACGGACGGAGCCTTTATGCTGGGGATCGTCGGCCCGGTGCGGACAGGAAAATCGACCTTTATCAAGCGTTTCATGGAGACGCTTGTAATTCCGCACATTGCCAACGCATATGTA
>ONPY01000040.1 GCA_900319835.1 uncultured Eubacteriales bacterium
GCGTGATTCTTTTTTGGACTTGATACCTGCCCTTTGCTTCCACATTCACGGGTGGGAGGACGGCTCACTATGCCAAAGTATTCAGTTCGTTCAGGTGGCGATTCTGCCGTAAAGGGGGAGATTATAAATCGGAATGATCGGCGTTTCCCGATGACGGTACAAAATATATTTGCTCTTGCACTTCGGACAGACGACTGCGAAATCTGCTGGCATGTTTTCTAAAATATATTCCAGAGGGATCAGTTCCGATTCGTTCTTCGCTTCCCGGTTGACTGCGAACGCAATGTTCTTTGCGGTACAACTTGGATTGGGGCAATCGAAAGAAGGAAGTCGAAGACGATCTTCTGCAATGGTGGTTTTCAATTTCTGCCGGTGTCCTCCACAATCAATGCTTATGATACGAGCCTTTCACGATGCCCTGGATCTGCAACTCGTCTACGATGATATCTGGAAAAGCTTTTATATCCGGATTGCAGGAGTGAAGAATATACTTTTTGTTTTTCGGATCGAAGCCGAGCTTTTTCAAATTATTCTTACCATCAAAGAGAGCGATGACAAGATCGCCCTCGTTTGCGGTTTGCTGCCGTTTCACAAAAACATAATCTCCGGGGAAGATACCCGCGCCGATCATGCTTTCACCCTTGGCGATCAGGGCGAAGTAATCTCCCTTTTCCACCAGCGTCTCGGGCATACGGATCGTCTCAACGAAGCGCTGCTCCTCTTCCTGGCCGGGACCACATGCAACAGTTCCCAAAACGGCGATGCCATGAATGGGGGAAACTTCGCTCATTTCTTTTGTGCGCGCGCTGCGATAACCGTTGTAACTCAGCTCGCCTTTTTCCTGCATATCCACAAGATAGCGGTGCACGGTCGAAAGAGGGATTCCAGTCCCCTCAACGATCTCGCGAACGCTGGGAACTTTATCGTGTTCATAATAAAACGCGTTGATGAAATCTGCGATGATCGGTTTCTTCGATTCGTCTTTCCTGCGCATAGGGCTCCCTCCAAAGTAGAACAGACTGTTTCTGCGATAAGAATATATCACATGAAACAGTCTGTGTCAATATCTTTTTGAAAATATTTGTTTCTTTTCTAGACGTGAATGCGTCAGGGGGAATAGGATCTGTTTTCTGACGAAGAATAGGATAATCCTGTTTACAATTTTCTGTACGATTACGCTTTTATGTCGGCTCGTCTCTCGATATGCTGGCTGACAGATAAGCGGCTTCCTTGAATTCCTCCAGCGCCGGATCGATCTCCTGTCCCGGCAACACCGTGGTGAAAGAACGCGGAAAAAGGGCATAACTGCGAAGCGTCGGGACATTGCGGGTAAATTCATCGTCATGCTCGTGGGAGATGAAGTACACCCAAACCTGTTTCAGCCCGGTTTCTTCGGCCCAGCTGCGCACCACTTCCTCCTCCAGGGAGGAGACGGTTTCAACCGTGGGCTTGTAAAAACGAATCGCCTTGTCGCGGGCCTCCTTAAGCCAGGAGCTGAAATGGTTCTGCTCTCCGATCACGATATAATGATCGATAAAATGATACTTGCTGGAGCCCGGCCTTAATAAAACGCATATCTGATACTCTCTTTCCGAGAGATACTTCAAGAAAGAGAAACTTGCTGTTGTATAGTCTTTTGCGACGAGGATGAGATCGTGATCCCAAATGTTGCGAATGACAAATTCCTGCACGGTTCGGCCTCCTCCTTTCAAAGTGAAAGATCCGGCTTGTTATCCCGCTGATAGGAGCACCAGTTGCCGTTTTCGGTCAGCTCCTCCCGGGCCAGCACGGTCAGAACGGTATCCGTCTGTCCACACTTTTCAATCTCCGAGGACATTTTTTCGTAAAAGCGCTCCATCTTCCGGTGGTCGGAAAGCGTGCGCGGGAGGGACAGGCGCCCGTAGAAATTGGCCACAAAGAGCGTCACGGCGGAGATCGTCCCCATCAGGATTTTCAAGACCGTGCGCCAAAGCTCCACATCCCCTACCGCGACAGTGGGCCGGAACACCAGTCCGCCGCAAAGCAGCTCGTAGCCCACGCCCAGCAGATATAACCCCACGCTCAGAATCAGCGCAAAACGCACGGTGCGGTCACTGGCAGAGAGCTTTTCTTCCGTGCTCTTTGCCGCTTTTTGGTGGTACTCCCGCTGCGCATCCACCCAGCAGGAACGAATATCGTGCGCCTCTCCCGGTGCGTTTCCGATCGTCAGGGCGCAGAGTGCGTCCAGGATCCACGCGGTCTCCTCCTGCTGCGTCCAGGACAGCAGCGCGAAGGCTTGGATGCCGCTTCCCGCATAGCGCAGATAGGTCTGCACCCGCAGACATTCGGCCAGCGCGCGGTATTCGATATAGCGGCGGTGACAGTCCGAACGCACGGCATAGCGCTGACAGCCCCAGGCGGCAAGCAGCATCGCGCCGCAGACAAGGATCATCCAGATCGCCTGCGCCTCGTCGTACAGTAAAAACGCAAAGGTAACCAGGGCGCTGGCCACAGCGAGCAAGGCAAGCACGCGCCGATAACGCCCGGCATATTGTCGACTGAGTTTTCCCGCGATGCGGCTGATCGTCTCCATCTTCTTCAGAGCGGGGTCGCCGTCATGCCAGGCAGGGAGCCGGGAGTTCCCCGTTGATGAGACCTCCGAGGCGTTTTGATTGAAGTCGTTCGTTTTGCGGAGTATGTCCCAAACGGCATCCTGATTTCCCAGAATGGTCACCGTACCGGCCGTCTTTTCCGTACTTTCCACCCGCGGCGTGTAAAGGTGGATCACGGCCTCGTTGCTGCCGGAGCGCGGGGACAGGCCGGACGCGGGATCATAACTGCCGTTCAGGGCAAAGTCCACCGTCTCCGCCGTGCCGCAGCCATATTTCCCCGGCTCTCCGTCCCAGAGGGCCAGCAGCACATGGCAGTGGGACGCCACATAGATCCCGGCCTGCCGAAACGCATACGCCCGGCTGACGCCATCTGGGGGAAGGGGTTCTGTGCTCGGCGAGACGAACACCTGCTCCGCGCGCTCACAGTGGTGGGCAAAGCGCTCGAGCGCCTCCGGGCTGAAATCCTGCTCGTAATCCGTCCGCTCCCGAGGCAGCACCGTGATCAGCGGAAGATTCAGTTCTTCCGCCACGTCGGCGCACAGGAGATCGGCGCCCTCCGCGAGAGAGCTCAGCATCACGAGCGGCGAGTGGGGACAAAGCCCGCGAAGCTTTTCCAGCTCCGCCTTCACCGCCACCGTAAGCGCCGGACGGTCTTTCTCCCGGATCGCCCGGTGTCCGGTGACCCCGATGATGATCGGGATCGTCTTCTCTGTGTCCATCAGTTTTGGATCTCCAGCCAGTCACAGCTCTGCCCGTCGAGGCTGGCGATGGCCTCCCGCATGTTCCCGTTGATTTCGACTCTTTCCAGGTTTTCCAGCGCCAGCAGCGGCGTCAGATCGGTAATATCCTCCGCCCAGCCCAGGAACAGTTGTCGCAGCTCCGGATGATCCGAGACGAAGGCAGCCAGGTCCTCGTTGCTTTGCAGGTCTCCCGCAGCACCGAAATAATGTATCTCGCTGTCCGACAGCGCGTCGATCCATACGGCGGGATCGGCGTCGGTGAAGGCCAGACCCCCAAAGCGCCGGATATGGGCGATGGCGGCGAAATCCTCCTCGCCCAGTTTCAGCTCGTTGCAGTCCAGGTCAAAGCCGATGTCTTCCTCCGCAGCGGAGAAGTCGCACTCCGCCAGAGGCGTCAGATCGTCCACCTTTGTGTTGGAGACGTTCAGATACCGCAGCTCCGGCAGATTCTGTACGCCCTGGATGGAATCCACCGGCGTGCACTTGAGCTCCACCCAGCGCAGCTCCGGCAGGGCGAAGAGAGCGGAGGCGTCAGTCAGCTCTGCACACCCCTTGGCGGAAAAATCCTCCAGGAAGGAGAACACCTGAATGCCGCCCAGACTTTGGATCGGCTGGCCGTAGAGGTACAGCTCCCGCAGGCCGGTGAGGGCGCTGAGGCTGCTCAGATCCGTAATCACACCCGGGGAGAGAGGCGTCACCGCGTCCGTCTTGCGGTCATGGAGCTGCAGCGCCGGATTGCCGTTCCGGTCCCTGTGCTCCCAGTCCTCCCAGATGTCATAGCGGTCGAAATCGAACAGCGCATCGCCCGCGATGCCGAGCCGCTCCACCCGCCGCAGCAAAGCCGCGGGCAGGGTGTCCAGCTCGTCCAGGCTCAGAAGCTCCATCGCGCCGTCGAAAGGCTGCCAGCTGCCGTCGGGGTAGGCCACCTCGTAGTCACCCACGATCCCGGCCTCCACCAGCTCCTCCGCCTGATCTGCCACCTGGGGCGGGATCTCCAGATGCTTGATCTGCAGGCGACGCAGCGGGGAGAGGTCGCTGATGGCGTCCAGTCCCACCAGCGCTATGCTGTTATAGCTGTGACCGTCTGAGATACCTGCGAGGATGCCCAGATCGTTCAGATCCTCCATGCTCTCCAGCCGCAGAGAGCCGAAGCCGATGCCGTCGAATACCGGCAGCGAGTAGACGCCCTGCAGCTCCAGACCCGACAGGCTGGCGTTTTCAATGGCGTTCCAATCCCGCAGACGCGGGCAGCCCGCGACCGTAAGGGTCAAAGAGCCGGGCTGTGTATAAGCGGGCAGGCTCTGTATGCCGTCCAGGCTCGTGAGGTACTGGCAGTCATACAGCATCAGTCTCTTGATGCCCCAATCCGGCAGGGTGCTCAGGTCGGTCAGATCGCCGTACCAGATCTCCAGGCTCTCTGTGACCTTGGGCAGCAGACTCAGGTCGATGCCGCCGCAGTCGTGCAGGTGCAGGTTTTTCACCTCGGCGCCCTCCAGATAGGGCAGCACGGCCGAGAGATCGCCGAAGCGGCTGCCATCTACCCGGCGCGGATTCAGATGCAGCCAGTCATAGTGCTTGACAAAGGCAAGCCCCGAATAGTCCCGGATATCCCCGGCAAAGCCCAGACACAATCTCCCGTTATCCGGCTTGCCCTCCAGAAAGTCCAGGTCGTTCAGATTGCAGCTGTAAAGCCCGATATCCCACAGTCTGGGAAGATTGGCGAGGAAGGAGGCGTCCCGCAGGGCGTCGGGGTTGTAGTCACACTGGAGATGGATCTGCTCCAGGGAAGAACAGCCCGCGATGGGCGTATAGTCCGTGACGCGCTCGCAGTACTGGATGTCCAAATTTTTGAGATTTTTCATCCCGTTCAGCGCGGAGATATCCCGCAGCTCATGCAGATTGTAAATGTATAGCGCTTCCAGCTTTGACGCGTCGGCGAGGAAAGACAGATCGGCGAGCGGGAGATCAGCATCCAGCCGGCATTCGCGCAGCTTTGTACAGGCAGAGAGGGCGGAAAGGTCAAGCCCGCCGCGCAGATCCTGCCCGTTGCAGATCTCCAGGTGTTCCAGCGCGGGCGGGGCAAAGGCCGAGAGGTCGGCCTCCTCCATCCGATAGAAATCAAGGAAAACTGTCCTCAGTCTCTCGCAGGAGCTGAGAGCCGCAAAGTCTGTCACCCGCGTGGAGTGCATGTCGAAGTTGTGCATATGCGCTCCGGCCAGCCAGTCCAGACTGTCAATTTCGCAATCGGAGAGGGACACGCCCTCCAGAATAGCGGCTTCGCTCAAATCCGGAAGCGAGTCAGCACCCGCCTCCACATTCACCAGTTCCAGAAACCGCAGCTTCGGCATCAGCTCCAAAAAGCGCAGATCGTCGTAGCGGGTCATGGTATAGGCGTGCCCGTCCTCCTTGCTGATCCACCGGGGAACGTCGTCATCAAAGGTGCGATAGGCCACGTCGTCATAGACGTTGAGCCAGTGTTCTCCGGCCTCGCGGAAATCCGCGTCGGTATAATAGCCGAAATAGTCGCCAACGATGACCACGTCCTCGATGGCGGCCAGATCCTCCTCGGTGAGCCCGGCCGGGATATAGATTTCCCCGACCGTCTCCGCCATGACCGGCACGGCCTCCTCCACCGGGGGCTGCTTGGCCCGCCAGAGCAGCAGGCCGACGACGGAGAGCAGCACGATTCCCGCCACACCGAGGATCAGGGGCAGCTTCGACTTCTGCTTCGGCAGCGCGTCAAGGATGCGCTCGGCGGTATGTGCCGCGTCCCGCCCTGAGGCGGGGATGATGTTGCGGGCGTAGAGTGCGTTTTTCAGCGTGTCCGGGATGGGCGCCGCGTCCAGCTGCATCGGCAGCACGTTCTCCGCCCCCGCGGCGATGAGATCCAGCAGCGCGCCCGTTTTGCCGCCCTCGGCATAGAAGCCCTCGGACAGAACCGCCAGCACGAGATCGTTTTTCCCCGGCGCCTCCGCCGACACTCGCAGTCCCCTGGCTTTCAGCGCGTCCAGCACCGGCTGCAGCGCCGCGCGGTCGGCATCGCTGCATAAAAGATGGATCACTTTTTTACTCATATCGCATCCTCCTTCAAAGAATCAGGATTCTCTGATCAAAACGACCGCGAAAGCGGCCTCTTCGCTCCATGTCAGCGGCAGCATATCCCGGCTGACCGTCACGGCTTTCAGGCTCGGCAGCTCTTCCAGCGGCCTCAGGTCGCGCACGCCGGTGTGCTCCAGGTGCAGCGTCTCCAGACTGGGCAGCTCCCTCAGCGCGGAGAGATCGTCCACGCTGCTGCCCGCAAGGCTCAGCTCCCGCAGCAGCAGGTGCCCGTTCAGGCCGGAGAGGTCGTCCAGCGGCTGGAAGATCAGGGCAAGTTTTTCCAGCTTTACCATGGATTCGATCAGACGCAGATCGGACACATTTCCCTGGATCACCGGGGCTCCGTTGACGCGGCATGTTCCATCTGCGTCGAAGGAGACGGCGGCCTTGCCGTCCACCGTCAGATTCCCGCAGAAATACAGCTCGGGGATCTCGGCGATCTGCCAGCGGTAGATCGCGTCCGCGGGAATACCCAGCGCCCGGCGGATGGCTCGCTCCTGCTGCTTATCGGGGAAGCTGACGGCGAAGAAGCGCTCCGCCTCTCCCAGCTCCACAATGGGCACAGGTGTCGGTGCCTCACGGGAAGCGGGCGTCTCTGTGGGGATTTCAGCTGCCGTGACCGGGTTCCATATTCCCGTAGTCAGCGCGCCGAGCACACCCGCCGCCGCCAGGAAAAAGAGCAGCGAGGCGATCAGTCCCAGCGCCCGCCAGGGGATGCGCTCCGTAAAGCGCCGGTGCACGCGGCGGGGCAGAAAGCCGGAGCGCAGGATCGCGCCCGCACGCTCCGCCGGTTCCTCAAGCAAGGGGATCTCCTGACATTCGGCCAGAAGCTCCGACCACTTTTCGTCCGGCGATATGTCCTCCAGCCGGACAAGCAGGATCAACTTTCCCTGCCGCGCCGCGGCCTTCATTTCGCTGTAACAGTTGTGGGATGCCAAAGCCCGCGCGGAGAGAAAGAAAATCACGCGCTCGCAGTCTTGCATATGCCGGGCAATGTTGGTCGGCCAGTCGCTCCCCGCCGGGATGCCCTCGTCGTACCAGAGCCGCCAGCCCTTTTCATGCAGGATGCGGATGGTGTCGAGGACGGTATCGGACTGGCGGTGCGCATAGCTGATAAAGACAAAGGGGCGGCTGCCCTCGTAGGGCTTGAAGAAGCCGCTCATGCGCCGTCACCTCCGCTCAGTTCGACGATCCAGTCGCCGTCCGGCAGCTCGCCGCCGTCCAACAGGGAGAGCTGCGGCAGCTCGATGCGCTGTAAGTGCGGCAGCAGCTCAAGTTCCTCCCAACTCTCCGGCAGTTCCCGGAAGCGCAGGAAGCTGACCTCATTTGCCCGCTCCTCCGTGATCGCGCCGCCGCCCACAGCCTGACGCACCGCGAAGCGGATCGCCGGATCGCGGATATCCACTTCATCCCGCGCCGCAGGTGAGAACCAGCCGAACACCCGAAAGCCCGCAAAGGACACCACGGCCAGCAAGAGGGCCAGCGCGCAGAAGGTCAGCGTGAGCTTTTTCATGACGCCGTCATTTTCGATTCTGATCGGCTCGCCGAGCATGGCCTGGGAAAAGCCCTCGGCGTGTAAAACGGCGCTCTCCCATTCCTCGCTTGGCAGCTGATATAAGGATACGTGCGGGACTGTCTCCCGCAGATTCATGTCGAGGCGGCGGTCCTTTTCGTCCGGATCCAGGCAGAGGATCGGACGGTTATATTTTTGATTGACAAGAACGGCGCTTTTGCTGTCCCGGTCCACGCAGAGTGCGTCCGTCAGATAGACCACAGTCAGCCCCGCCTTTTCACAGCGCTCCTGTCGGTACAGCAGCTCCTCCGCGCTGCCCGCCGGGCCAACGCAGTACCACACCCGGCAGCCCCGCGCCAGCAGCGGCTGCAGGAGCTTCCAGACGCGCCCGCTGTCCTCCTCGGCAAAGGCCAGGTACAAATAGGGCTGATCGCCCTCATAGGGCGGGATCTGTTTCATCCATTTCGGGGTCATACTTATTTACCTCTTCGACCAGACGAAAACGCCGTCGCTGTCCCGCAACAAAAACATGGCGGCGTCGGACCAGTCATCTTCGTCCCGTTCATCTCCGTCCAGCCGGTACATCTCGGCGAAAATCAGCTTGTTATCCCGATGCAGGATGCGGATCAGCTGCACCGTGGCGCTCACCGTCTCCTCATGGCGGCAGAAAGCCGTAAAAGCACCGTCCGGAAAGCACTTGGACAGAACAAGGCACAGCTGACTGAAAAAGTCACCCGGCGAGCGTTCATTCACAGGCGACTGGATATCGGCGCAGCGCGTAAGAGCGAGCTGCGCGCCCTCCCGTTGCAGCCATTTGAGCGCGCAGTGCGGGCGCTCGGCGAGCACGTCAAGCTTTGCGGCTTCCTCACAGAAGCGGAAATAGCGCTTGCTCAGCGAGGGGATTTGCTGCGCGTCTGCCGCCCAGGGCAGCGTCGGCGGGGCATAGAGCAGCTTGATCATGCCCTCTGTGATGGCAAGAGCGCTCTCGGCCTGCGCTTCGTTTTCAAAGAGGATCTTGACAGATGCAAGGTTTGCCATTGTGTTGACCTGCCTTTGCTTACAGCTTATAGATGCGCAGCCCGTCAAACTTTTTCAGCAGCTTGAGCATGCTGTTGAAGGGCTTCCAGTCCTTGTCCTGATCCTTCTCCGGCAGGGAGAAGAAATGCGCGCGGACCTCTTCGTCCGTCACATCTCCGTCCATGGCCAGCTTGTGGCAGCGCAGCTGCTCCCGCAGCGCTCTCCGCGCATTCCGGTCATCCTCCGGGAGCGGCAGGGTCTCATAAGCTGTGCCATAACGCCAGCCCATGCCTTGATGCTCCCGCACCCAGCGCTCATGTTCCAGGGGCGCGATCTGCAGCGCCTGCTCGGGCGTGAAGGCCGTCACCATCTCATAATCCACCGGTCTGTCCGTGTAGAAACAGCCCAGGGCGTTGAGATAGCGGCTGAAGCTTTTGGCGCGGTTGATGCCGGAGAGCTGGTATTCCAGCGACTGCGAGGTGAATTTTACTTCCAATTCCTCCGCAGTGGTCTCCGGCGGCATGTTCCGTCCGTGGAGAGCCACGGCAAAATCGTATAAGTGCAGGAAGTTGCTGCCGGACAGGTAGGTGTGCTTGCTCCGGCGATCTACCCTGCGGACGTCCGGACGGATATGCAGAGGGCAGGTCTCGGTGTCCACGATCTTTTCAATATCCGCCGTAAAGCGCTGCTCCTTCTCCGCCATGTCGCTGTAGGCTTTCAGCCGCGGAGGCTTGCCCTGCTCGCCGCCCGCTTCCCAGGCGGCGTACTTCAGCTTGAAGGCATCGATTTTTTCCTGTTCTTCCCGGTCGTAGTAATAGACGGCGCGGATCGCGCTGTCGGAAAAGTCAAAATCGACGGCCATGGGGTGCAGCTCCGTGCGGGAATTGCGCCCGTAGGCGGTGCGGTCCCAGCACTGCAGCTCGTCGCAGAGCATCAGCAGCCAGGCCAGGGGGTGGAACTCCGCCTTCAGCGGCGCTTTCCGTTTTTCGTTGTCCTTATAAAATGCGATGGAGAACTTATAGAGGCTGTTGTGCAGCATGATGGCCGACAGCGCGTCCACATGCATGGGAGAGAGATTCTCCGCACCGAGCTCCTCCGTCAGCTCCCGGTACAGGCGGGAGGCGCTGAAAAAGGCGTGATCCATGAAGTAGCCGAAACGGTTGGGCTGCGTCGGCTTCCGGTCCAGGACATCCAGCAGGTAGTCCTCGGAGAAGTCATAGGCCGCGCCGAGCTTCTGCGCAAGATCATGCGCCAGCAGCGCGCTGGTCGTCTCGAAGCGTTTTCCGTAAAGCGTCTCGAAATGGACCTTCGCCGCCTCGTCCAGGGCGGTCAGTGCCTCCACATCGTGGTAGGCCAGATACAGACATCCCTTGCCGCGCTCCTGATGATCCACCTCGAAGTAGCTGAGCACCTGCTCAAAAGGCAGCTCAAAGGGATACCCGATGTCGTGAAAGAGCGCCGTCAGTCCCCAATACTCCAAAAACAGGTTGGCTCTTTCGTTCTCTTTCCGCCCCTCCAACCGATAGAAGCGCCAAAAGCTGTTCCGGTACGCCTCATTGGTTTCGTAGATGGCCAGGCCGAGGGCAAACACATAGACCGAATGGGAATAGTGATCCCGGTGCTTCATCAGCAGCGAGCTGCCGTTTGCCTCGTATTCGCTCAGCAGCTCCACCATGCGCTTGGAGTTTCCGTAGCGCCCCAGGAACATGTCCAGATAGCAGTAATAGACCGTATAGGCGTCCTCGGCCACACCGGAGTCGATAAAGGCCTCCAGCGCCTTTTCGAGACAAAGCCGGTTGACGTCCATTTCCATGTTAAAGGGGATCTGGTTTGCAGAAAGGCTCTTGCCGAGGAAAGCGCCGGTCTGCCGCTCCTCCGTCTCTCTTGCAGGGTCAAACAGGAGCTGCTCACAGCGTTCGCGGAGAAAGCGCAGCGCGGCGGACTTCAGATCCTGCTGACAGAAACGGTTCTGATAGAGAGGCGGTTGCTGCGGCCCCACATCCGAGCCAAAGCGCGCTTCATTCCGTTTTCTCATATTTTCGATTGCGGTATAGGCCATGGTACCGTCCCTCCTGTTTCTTTCGGAAGCAAAACTGCTTACAACAATCCAGTAAAAAGTATAGCAAAAGAAAAGCGCCAATTGGTGTGCAGGCTGCACACATCGGCGCTTTTCTCGGAACTTTTTCGCGGTATTCATTTATTCGTACACAAAGGTAAAGGGCACCGGGCCGAGAGCCTCGGCGGCGGGGCGCAGTTCCTCGCTGATATAAACCTCCTCAAGCTGGGGCAGCTCCAGCAAAACGCTGAGATCGGTGACCGGGAGCCCTGCCAGCTTCAGCACCATCAGCCCCTTGTGCAGAGCCAACGGGGAGAGATCCGAGACGGCGGTATGGTCGATCTCCAGCCGTTCCAACCGTGTCACATGATCCAGGCAATGCAGATCGTCCAGAGCGCTCCACGCAACGCGCAGGTCCTGGATGCTTTTCCCGTCCAGGAAGCGATAGCTTTCGGTGGGGTTGGAGATATCCAGAAAGTCGAAATTCCCCAGCTGCGCGAGCACGGACGGGTCATAGCTGCGCACGGAGCACAGGTCCAGGAAGGCCAGACTCGGGCAGGCGGCCAGGGGCGAGATATCCCGCACGGGGTTGTCGTTGATGCCCACGGAGCTGAGACGCTCCATCCCCGCCAGGGCGGAGATATCGGTGATGTAATTGTGCTTCAATTCCACGCCGATGAGCTTCGGATGCCCGGTCAGGGCCGAGATGTCCGTCAGCTCCTGGGCCACGATGCCCACCCGCTCCAGCGAAGGCAGGACCGCGAGGTCGTTGAGATCCGTGACGGTGCCCCGCGTCGGCTTTCCCTCGGCATACCACCGGTTGATGGCGGCGTAAAAGCTGTCGGCGTCCGGATAGGCCGCGTCCGCCACCAGGTAGACGGCATGGACCTGCTGCAGCAGTTCTTCGGTGAGGGGCGTGTCGGCGTCGAGCCCCAGATCGGCCCGCACGGCCTGTTCGATCAGCGGCTCGGAAAAAGAGACCGGCTGCTGGCGGTGATGGGCGATAAGCCCCGCCCCCAGGGCGGCCAGGGCCAGAAAAAGGCAGGCGGCCAGCGCCCACAGGCGTGTTTGCTTCTTTCGCGCTTCCGGTCTTGCGGCGAGCAGCGCGCGCTTTACCTGGCCAACGTCGGAAAAACGGTTGTCCGGGTCAAAGAACGCGCAGCGGGCAATGACCTTCTCTAAGGGGGAGAGGCTGTTTTGCGTGATCTTTGTCTCGCGGTGCAGCAGCCAGTATAGCAGGATGCCGAGAGAATAGATGTCCGAGCGGGCGTCCGTCTGGGCAAAGCCGTACTGCTCCGGCGGGGCAAAGCCCTTGGTACCAAAGGCGACGGTGTCCGTGCCGTTCTCGGTGCGGACGCGCGCGATGCCGAAATCAATCAGCACGGCGGTCCCGTCCGGGCGGAGGACCACGTTCTGGGGCTTGATGTCCCGATGGATCACCGGCGGCGTCATGCCATGCAGCGCGTGGAGCTGATCGCATAGCTGCAGGCCGATGCGGATGACCTCTTCCTCTGTAAAAGCCTGATCTTTGGCCAGCTGCGACAGCGTCTCACCGGGCACGTATTCCCGCAGCACGCAGCGCATCTGCTCGCCGCGGTATTCCGCCAGAAAGCGCGGCATCGGCGCAGCGTCGATCAATCGCAGGGCTTCCGGCTCGCTGCGGTCGTACAGCGGACATTCCCGGAGATAACACTTGACCACACAGAGCTCGCCGCTCTCGCGGTCGGCGGCCAGAAGGGTCCGCATGTCCTCTTTGTCGGAGAAGCACTCCAAAAGCTCATAGCGCCGCGTCAGCTCCGCCGGGTATTCCGCCTCGTCGGGAAGCTGCGGGATCGGGGCGTTGTTTTCAGTCGAGTCCATTTTTCAGCCCTCCCAGCAGGGTCAGCCCGTATTTCGTCAGGTTCTCCTGAACGGTAAGGATGGGGAGCTTTTTTCCGATCCCGTACAGGATCACGGCGTCCCGCTTCAGCCGGGGATAGAGCGGGCTTTTTCCCGCCGCGCGCAGCAGCCGCTGGGTCTCGTCCACACTCAAGCCGAGGCCGAGCGCAAGCTGGAGCACCTTATCGCGTGAGGGGCGGCGCGTTCCGTTAAACAGCTGGTGGCCATAGGTCCGCTCGATCTGGGAGCGCTCGATCACCTGGGCCGGGAGCATATTCCGCTTCTCGCAAGCCTGCTTCAGAAGGGTATAAAAATCCGGGGAGTGAAGATTGCTTTCGTTTCCTTCCAGGTAAGTGTCAAGATCTGCAGCCTTGAACAGGCGTTTCATCAGGGTGTTTGTATTAACTATGCTTGCCATGTCCTCGCCTCCGAGTAAGAAGGATGTGTCCAGCGTAAAAGGACGCACTTTTCGTACAACAAGCTCCTTGCTTTTGCAAGGAGAAAACCATTTCACTGATACAAAGTGTTCACCGGATCAGCTTTTCCAATGCCGCTATTGTCGAGCTTCTGTCTGCGGCATGGCTTTCTGTCAGCAGGGAAAGGTAACCCGATACAGACTGGCTCAGAGAGGGATTGGAAAAGACAAACGCGCCGTAGGGCCTTTTGCTGCGCAGAACGGCCACAGCATCCCCCGGCATAGCGATCTGAATCTCCCGGAACGGTGACTCAGCCAGCAGCGTCAAATGAAAATTCTTCTCGTTTCTGACAAGCTCTGTGATGGCCGCCAGGTGCTCGGCATATTCCTCCTGCGTATATTCCATCACGAGATCCAGCAGATCAAATCCGAAATTGACGAACCGCGGCTGTCCCAAGCTGTCCTCCGGCAAGCAGAGGATCATGTTTACCGCATCCTGCTGAAGCAAAGCCTGAAACAGCTCTCGCTCCCGGCGGTAGAGAGAAAGCACGAAGCTCCTGCGCGCCGGCTCAAGCTCCGCGCGGCTTAGGATCCGCTCCAACAGCTCCTCCGGCATAGTAAACACAGGAAGGTCGGACAGCAGAAACGCTCTCGCCCCTTGCCCGGCAGAGCGGAACGACAGGTATTCCTCCCGTGACGCTTCCCGGTAGACCTTGAGAAACGGCGAGGTGGCGGACAGCATGGCGGTATACTCCCGTTCGATCAGGCCGAGGCGCTTTGCATCCGTGATATATTCATACCATCGGCTCTCCCTGCCTTCCGTGGGGAAGAAACCATGGATACAGGCGCTGCCGGACCGGAGAAATACCGTGTGGTAAAACCGGGCGTTTCGCTCTTTGCGAAAAACAAACGGCTCGATCCTTCCGGAAACATACAGGGGCAGCCAGCTGCGGATCGCGTCGACCATCTCTTCTCCAATGCGGTCAACATTGTGGATGATCTTGATCGTCACACCACGGCTCACACACTGTGCCATCAGGGAAGACCACCGGGCATAATAAGCCCTGTCTCCGGTCATCCAGTCCATTGGCTCGTCGGAGTAAAGAAAAAGCTCGCCGTCCTCCTGCGCGGCGTCGGTCAGAAAGCGGATCACGGCGCTGCGCAGCCCTTCCGTGCCATAATAGCAGGCTTCAACCGGGTTCTCCGCCGCATCCGGGCTGGCAGAAGGCAGGCCTCCGCCCGGCTTGAACTCGTCCAGAGACCGCAGCAGCAGCCCGGCCATACCCGCGTTGTCCTCTTCGGAGGGCATCTCATAGAGCCACGCCGCCACGGAATCGGCATTTAGCTGCGCTGCGCCCACGCCGCAAAGTGCGCCAAGCTCCTCTGTTTTTCCGACCTGCTGCGCACGGGAGAACAGCAGATCGGACAGCTTCTCCGCCAGCCGGTCATTCCCGTGAGGCGAATAAATACCGCTGCGGAAACGGCTGACAAGAGAGACGTCGATACTAAGCTGCGAGGCAAGTCTTGCGTTGGAAAGATCCAACAGGGCGGCAGCGCGATCCAGTCGCTCTCCAAAGGCCTGCCGCCGCTGTTTTCGCGCCCGCTTGCTTTTCGGCACGTCTGTGAGAGCTGGCAGGACGATCTCGTCTGTCTCATAGAGCCATGCGACTAAAGCAGGAAGCAGGGTCTCCCGTGCAGTATCCATACTGCCGCAGAGCTCCTGCAGCGCAGGCAGCATGTTTTCGTAGTCGGCATAGCCATAGATGCCGCTCACCAGCGAGGCGATGGAAGGGCTGCTGGATTTCGGTGAGCGCCTTCCGGTTTTCAGTTTGGAGATATTGCCCGACGAACAGCCGGCGTAACGGGCAATCTCCGTGTTGTTGCAGTGCAGAAGTGTGAATATGGCGGTTATCCTCTCTGAAAGCATGGCGGTTCACTCCTTCTTTTCCGGCTCAAGGACACTATAGCATAGAGGACAACTTTTTTGCAATGAAAAAAAGTTGTCCACCTGTTGCTTTGGTATCCTATCAACTGTACTATACAAGTGGGTTATTATTGATAGGCAAAGGAGGTTACATTATGAATAAGGTTAAACGTTCCTTGTACATCTTGCTTATGTTGACTCTATTGTTGACGCTTTGTGCCTGCGGCGGTACGAAAGCGGAGCCGGAGAAGCCTGTGCGGGAGACACCCGCCGCGACGCCTGCGGAAACGACCCGGGAACCGACGCCAGAGCCCGTCGTGACGGAGCAGGAAGCCAACGCCGGAGAGTATACCTTCCTGTGCGCCAGATTCAGCGCCGACTATATGGATCGGATGTATGAGCTCGGCAGCGCGGGAAGTGACCTTCCGGATCAGTATGTCGCCATGCCGGATATGGTGGGCGAGACTGTGACTCTGGAAGCCGACGGCAGCGGCTATCTGTATTGGGGCGACAACAACCAGGGGCCGATCGACTGGTGGAAGATGGACGGTGACGCGCTGCAGTTCCAGGCCGGCGTAGCCGTGATCGACGGCACGATCGCCGACGGCCTGATGACGCTGACGATCGATGACGGCTTTTCCGCCCTCTTTGCCGCTCCGGGTGCGGATACTTCCGGCGTCGAGCCGATCACACTGGGAGAGTTTGCGTCTATGCTGCGGGGACCGGAGCCCGCCGCGTCCGTCCCGGCGGAGCTGCCCGTCGAGGGCGAGTATGAGCTCTTTGCCGTGGAATACGAAGGCGCGCTCGTGTATTCCGCCGACCTGGGAGTTTCCTCCACGCTTACATTGGCGGAAGGTGGAACGGGAACCATGACCTCAGATGATGAGGCCATGGATATCTCCCAATGGGCGGAAGAGGGAGGCGCGTTTTCCCTCACCCTGGCTGACGGCAGCTCCGCGGGCGGCAAGCTTCACGGCGGCGTCATTGAGCTTGACATCTACGGAACCGGCTATATGATCTTCTTCTATGCCAGGGAAGGAGCCGACCTCTCCGGCTATGCGCCCATGACGATGGAAGAATACCGGAGCAAGCCGGAGTCCCTGCTGTATGCGCTGTGGGCAGGTCTCGACCTGAACGCGGGCATTCATCTGAACTACGATATGCACACAGACTATATGGACGCCGACCAGAGCTATGACGTCCACGGGAAAGACGGCGTGTACTACTCCCGCCGCACGACCCGGGTGTCCGGCTTCGAAAATACGGTGGTGACCTTCTTCCGGGACGGCACGGCGTACAATCTCTACCCGGATGATATGACCGGCATCATTGCCACGACAACGACTTCCTCTTATATTGCTGAAAATATCATGCTGATGGATCACCTGCTTTCGGATATCCGCGGCTGCGCGCTGCGGAAGGACTATACGACTCAGACGCAGGAGATCGAGGGCGTTTCCTATACGGTAGAGCTGTTTCCGGAGACGGACAGCACAGCCCGGGCGGCCTTCTATTTCAGGGATGACGGCCGACTGGTCTATTGCCTCAAAGGCGCCCCCGTGGTCGAAACCGTCGCGGAGATCGGGGAAACGGTTTATACCGTCTACACCATCGACGACGCCGTGAACGAAGCTCTCTTTGATATTACCGGCTACACGATCAAATGACAGCAGCATATGAGACGGTCAGGATCGAACAACCTGATCTGCGCTGATTTTACACCGGGAGGAGAAAAAATGATTTGTCCCAATTGCGGAATGTCCATAAAGGACGGCTCCAGGTTTTGTGAGGAATGCGGCGCGAGGCTTGAAGGGCAGGCGGCTTCCCATGCGGACGCATTTTACGGATATGCTCCGGGGCCGGAGCGTCTCGCACCGGGCTATTCCCGCAGGCTCGAATCCGAGGCTGTTCTGGCGGCGCTGAAGAAGCAGAGAAAATCAACGCGGATCGTCGGTCTGATCTTGATCGTCCTGCCGCTGATCGGCTTTGGCGTCTACGGTGCGGTGTCCGACGCCATGCAGCTCTGGCAGGCGATGTTTGCCGGCGTTGTGATCTCCGTCATCATGGCCGTAAGCGTGCTCATCGTCTCCCTGAAAAAGAGGCTGGGTAAGTCTTTTGAGGGAACACTGACACGCAAAAAGCACGTTCGCCGCATCCATCGCTCCAACGACGGGTATCGAAACTCCCGGAACGACTATATCCTCTATATCACGGACGCAGACGGGAAACGGCATAAGAAACATACGACCCCGACCATATACAACTACCTGAATGAAGGCGACCGCCTTCGCTACCTTCCCCAGTTTCCGCTGCCCTTTGAGAAGTTTGACAAATCCCGCGATGCGGAGATCCCCTGCTTGTTCTGCGGCAGAATGAACCCGATAGAAAACGACAGCTGCGACTACTGCCGCAACCCGATCATCAAGTGATGCTCTCCCAAAATGAGAGCGACAGTATAGCTCGTTCCTGTTCAAATTTGAGCAACCTGTTGTACCTTATCGCTCAGCGCTCTTGTACAGCGCCAGATTAACTTGATTCTCAAACAAGAAAACGTGCCGGAAGGAGCGCTCGTCTCTTTCCGGCACATTCTTTACTATTCAGATTTCTATCATCGAACTATCGATCAACACACCGAGCATCAAAAAACGATATCTGGCAGGGAGCATGAAAAAATGTCTCATTTCGCCCAGACGTATTTATAATTTCTATGCTGCTGCAGCAGGGATTCCCGCGCTGGCTGCACTGTATTGGAAAAAGGCCACTTCGCAGGGGATGATCGCTGCGGTCATTGGCGGCTTTGTTACGTGCGCAGTCTGGAGAGCACTGGGATCACCTTTCCCATTACAGATGCGCTCATATTCTTCATACATAGCGGCTCACCTCGGTTAAAACCTCTGACACAACATGGCATATTAAACTCCGCCCAAGCTGCTTTTGTCAAGTCTGGCGCTCTGGACTGCTTTGCTGCCGAGCAATAGCGCAGACGGAGGGATGTTGGAAAAAAGCACAAAAACTACTGGAATGACAACGCGCTTTGTGGTAAGATCTATAATGGTTTATTATATAAATCTATTTGTACAACTGAAACAAGGAAAACGGCATACAAAAAACGGCGATACCGTGTGAATTCAACATCCGATCCTTTGCTGAAATACGAAAGCCGCTCGGCCTCAAAAGAAGCGCCTTAAAACAGCAAGGACAATTCATACTGCACCACCCGTTGCGCATTCATGAAAAACATAAGAAGCCACAGGGAGCATTCACTCATGAAAAAGATTCTCACTATTATTGTCAACGTGGTCATTATAGCCGCTATACTGATCTTCGTTGTACTCTACTCCCGCTTTGAAAACACCGATTCATACCGGAGACAGATAGAACACTTTGAGAGCACAATGGTTACTATGGAGAAGGTGACGGAGAATTATCTGGAGGGCGAGCAGCAGATCTGCGACGTTTGGGCGCGCTATATCAACAGCGAGCACATGACCATGGAAGAGGCGGTCTTGTTTATCCGCTCCTCCCATGTACTCGAGAACACCTCGGCACATCTGATTTCTCTCGATACCTCCTCGGGCCTCTCCACGCGCCCGAAGCAGGGAACGGCTGACGACTATGCTGTTTCCTATAAGCAGATCGCTCTCCTGGAGAACGCGGATTGGATCAAGGAAATCGGAGAGTCGATCAACATAACCCGCGCGTACACCAATCCGATGAACGGCGAACAGTCACTGGCTTTCTGCAACCGTGTTACGCTGCATGATCCGGAAAGTGATTCTTCCGAGGCTGCTGTCCTGCTGCGGGTTATTCCCATCTCGGAGCTGGAACAGAAATGGGTTTTCCCGCAGACGGAACTGGTAAACGCCGAGCTGTCCATGATCGATGCCAACGGGGATTATATCCTGAAAGGACACAGCTTTAAGAACGCCAGTTTTTTTGAGTTCTACAAATCATATAATCCGACAGATCCTGAATCGTCGGGTAAGCTGTTCGACAAAATCACCTCATCGACAGGCTCCGTTTCGATGCTCAACTCCCACGGGCAGGAATGTATCCTTGCTTTTACCCCTGTCTCGGCCACGGCCGGTTGGACACTGCTGGGTTTCGTGCCGGCAACGGATCTCCATGTGGATGCGGAAAACTGGCTGCTGGTCGGAGTTGTTTCTGCCGGCCTCCTGATTCTTTTCCTGCTTGACCTGCACTATATGCTTTACTTGAACAGGCGATTTCAGGCCGCAGCACGAGAGGCGGAATCCGCAAATAAAGCGAAGACCGATTTTCTCTCCACCATGTCTCACGACATCCGCACGCCCATGAACGCCATCATAGGCCTTACGACCATTGCCGAGAAGAATCTCGGGGATGTGGAGTCGACGGGTGAGAGTCTTCGGAAGATCAGCCTGGCCAGCAATCATCTGCTGACACTGATCAACGACATTCTGGATATCTCGAAGGTAGAGAGCGGAAAGCTGAAGTTGAGTCCCTTGACGTTCTCCATTGTGGAAACAGTTGAGAACCTTGTCAATATCTCGCAGCCGATGATCAAGGAGAAAAATATCGATTTCAGATTCCATATCAATCAAATCGAAAAGGAATACCTATATACAGACCAGCTTCGTCTGAACCAGATTTATATCAATATCCTCTCCAACGCCATCAAGTACACGGAACCCGGCGGGCGAGTCACCGTAGATATGCGCGAGGAACAGAGCACGATACCCGGCTGCACACGGCTGAGCTATGTTGTAGCAGATACGGGCATCGGTATGAGCCCGGAATTTATGGCGACCATGTATCAGCCCTTCTCGCGTCAGGTCGACAGCCGGGTCAACAGCATTCAGGGGACCGGCCTCGGTCTGGCTATTACCAAGCAGATGGTCGATCTGCTTGGCGGCACGATCGACTGCCAGAGCGAGCAGGGCAAGGGGACGACCTTCACCGTCGTACTGGAT
>ONPY01000075.1 GCA_900319835.1 uncultured Eubacteriales bacterium
ATGTCGCTGGGGCTGAGGTAGCTGCCGCTGACAAGGCGGAGGGGGTGGAAGTCAAAGAACCGGCCGCCCACCGCCACGGCCTGCACCTCGCCGCTGCGGCGTCCGGCGCTGACCCGCACCGTGCCGGTGCAGGACCAGGCGTCGCTGTACAGGCCCGTCTCCTTTTCCATGTCGAAGGAGGCGTCCTTCAGCTTCTGGGCCATGGCCTGGCGGAAGGTCATCATCTGTTCCAGCGTCATTCTTTCGCTCTGGGGCGTAAAGCAGGAGATCTGGGCAAAGCTGCGCTCGCTCTCCCCCTGCCAGCGCTCCGCCGCCTGCTGGCTGGTGAGCAGATTGCTGACCGCGTGCAGGCGCCAGACGCAGAAGAGGCACAGCAGCGCCAGCAGCCCCGCGAGGACCAGGGGCCAGTGCTTCAACAAACGTTTGCGCATCTCAGCTGTCCGCCATTCTGACCATGTCGCCGCTGCTCAGCGGAGCCGAGCTTGTGGTGATGACATAGTCGCCGTTCGTCAGATCCGCCACCACGGCGGAGTTGTTGTCGTCGTTGGCCAGCACCTCCACGCTGACGCGGCGGGCGGTGTAGCGGTTGCCGAGAGGCGAGCTCTTGACCGAAACCGCCAGGACGTAGTTGCCGTTGGTGTCGCTCTTGATGGCGGAGTTGGGGACGATGAGGTCGTAGTTGGCGCTCTTCTGGCCGACCGAGATGGTCAGCTCCGCTCCCGTGGTCACGTCGCCGGTCAGGTCAAAGGTGAGCAGCTTGCTGGTCTGGGGGTTCTTGGGATCGGTGCGGATGGAGGTCAGCGTTGCGGTGATGGAGTTGCCCCAGTAGTAGTTGGAGACAGTGGCGGTGTCGCCGATGCGCAGACGCTGGGCCTGGTCGTTGGTGACGGAGAAGGAGAGGGTGTGGCCCATGTCGGGCACCTCGATGGTGCAGAGCAGGGCGTCCTTGAGCACGGTGTCGCCCGCGGTGCAGTCCACGGTGTCGATGGTGCCGGAGACATTGGCGGTGATGACGTTCTCCTCATCCCCCGCCAAGGATTTGATCTTCTCCTGCTGGAGCCGGATCTCCTCCGCTGCCTGTTGGAGATCTACATAGGAGGCTGCCGTAGATCTGCTGTTGGTTTCCTGCGCATAAGCAAGTAACGCTTGTGCATCATACAGTGCATTTTCCGCTGCTATTCTGGCAGTTCTTGCTTTTTCATAGGCCTGAACATACGGGATCGCCTCAGGAGAAATAGTCTGGTCTCTGTAATTGACTAGAGTATCATACAGCTTTTTCGCTTCTTCATATTGGCTTCGTTTTGCAAAGACGATAGAGTCAGTTTCCTTGCTCATAGAGTCCAAAGCCGCCTTTGCAGCCTGTAGTTTTAAATACGCTTCTTCCTTCGGAGTTAAATTGGTGGCATCTGTTTCAGCCATTCTTTTCCCCGTTATATAAGGACGAATCCTTGATTTTTGGAGACGTGTAGAATTCGCGCGATAAGTCAGAGCACGAAGCCCAGCAGCAGTTTCCTTGTTGCTATTAGTACTTACTTCTTCGTTTTCAGAAGCAGTACTCGGAGATGCGCTTTCTTGCACCGAGTTCTGCACAACACTTTCTGATTCACTGTTGTTTTCTCCGCCGGTCTCTCCGCCAGCTCCACCGCTGGTTCCTCCACCGGTTTCTCCGCCGGTTCCGCCGCCGGTTTCTCCGCCGGTTCCGCCGCCAGTTCCACCGCCAGTTCCACCACTGGTTCCGCCGCCGGTTTCTCCGCCGGTTCCACCACCGGTTCCGCCGCCAGTTCCACCACTGGTTCCGCCGCCGGTTTCTCCGCCGGTTCCACCACCGGTTCCGCCGCCAGTTCCACCACCGGTTCCGCCGCCAGTTCCACCACCGGTTTCATCATTATATTTATCGTACTCCGCTTGGGCTTCTTTTACAGCATCGATTGCAGCTTGAAACCGCTTATCAAAATCAGCTTCTGCTTCTTTCAGCTCTTTGTCCAGCGTAAGCAGCTCTGCTTCCAATTCCTTAAGTTTGTTGTTAACATCTAAGGATTCAGGGCTGAAATTATTCAGTGCAAATAAGGCATCCGCCTCGGCTTTCTGCGCGTCTGCAAGTGCTTTATTTGCATTGTCAATTGCACGATATTGCGTAGTGTAGTCAAAATTTGGGAGAGAAACCGCCATCCTCTGATAGGAATACTGCAAATCCCGCAGTTTCTCCTTCGCCTGCTCCAGGGCCGTGGCGTCACCCTCGCCCAAGACAAAGAGCACGTCCCCGGCGTTGACCTCCTGCCCCGCCTTGATCATCACGGAGCGGATGGTGCGGATCTCCTTGGCCTTGACCTGGTGCTTGCCGTTGGCCGTCACCGTGCCGGAGCCGCGCACCTTGGCCACGATCGCGCCGTTGGTCACCTCGGCGGTGGCCACCTCCGGCAGCGTACGGTTCATGATGGTATTGGAGAAGAAGGTCAGAATCAGCAGCACCACCAGAAAGATGATGGCGGCGTCCTTGACCCATTCTCTGTTTTTGACTTTAGTTTCCATAGTGCACCTCGGATGCGTGTGGAGTGTGTAGCAATGACAAACGCTTCTCGTCATTGCGAACCAGTGACCGCTGTCACTGGTGTGGCAATCCGTATCTCATAGCGCGGATTCCCACGCCAGTGTGAGCACTGGCTCGGAATGACGATGGTTTTTCGGCCGGATTTGCCTGCTTGGACCGCCGGCCCGGAATGGCAGAGAGTTCTATCCTTTTACACTGCCGGAGTTTGCGATTCCTTCGACCAGGTACTCCTCCCCGTGGAGGAAGAGCAGCAGACAGGGGATCATGTAGACTGTGGCCATGGCAAAGGCCAGGCCGATCTCTCCGGTGTTGACCCGGGAGAGGAAGACGCTCAGGGGCTGAGCGTCGCTGTCCTGCAGGAGGATCAGGGGCTGCTCCACCATGTTCCAGTAGTCGATGAAGACCAGGATCGCGATGGAGTAGATGGCGGCGCGGCACTGGGGCAGGCAGATCTTGGTGAAGATCTCCCACTCCCCCGCTCCGTCCACCTTGGCCGCCTCGATGAGCGAATAGGGGATGCGCCGCATGAACTTAGTCAGCAGAAAAACCGAGAACGGCGCGAAGACGCCGGGCAGGATGATGGCCCAGGGCTTGTTCAAGAGGCCCAGCCACTCGCTGACCAGGTAGTTGGGAACCAGGGTCACCTGATACGGCATGAGCATCAGGATCACATAGAAGAAGAAAATGCTGCTGCGCATCCGGCTGCGCCAGCGGGTGAAGCTGTAGGCGGCAACGCACGCCACCGCCACCTGAAACACCACGATCGGCGCCACCAGCAAAATGCTGTTCCAGAGCTTGAGCAGGTATTCCGGGGATTTGATCAGGCCCGTGATGTACTGGGACAAGGTCACCTTGTCGGGGATGAACTTGAGGTTCACGGTCTTCGAGACAAAGCCCCCCGTGGTGGTGGAAAACACCATGCCGTAGTTGGACTTGATCTCCGCCTCGGACATGAAGGAGTTGGTGATGGTCAGCACTGTGGGCAGCAGGAACATCACCGCAAACACCAGGCACAGCACAAACATGGCGCCGCGGCCGAACAGATGCTTCTTCCGCGCCCCGACCACGCCGGTGCTCGGGCGGATGGTTTTTTTGCTCATCCCTCCACATCCTTTCCGAACCAGTCCTCGATCTTGAACAGCAGCGCGATCAGCACCACCATCACAAGGGCCATCACCACCGCCGCCGCGGAGAGCTTCTGGTAGTCCAGGGAGCGGAAGGTGTTGTTCATGAAGTGCTGGAGCATGTACAGGCTCTCATAGGGGTAGTCCCCCGTCAGCAGGTACACCTCCCGGAAGACCTTGAAGGAGTTGATGAGCGAGAGGATGGTCACAAACAAAACCGTGGGTGAGAGATAGCGCAGCTTGATGGAGAAAAACTTGTAGGCCTCCGAGGCGCCGGACACGTCCGCCACCTCCAGCAGATCCTTCGGGATATTGGCCAGGCCCGACATGAACAGGATCATGTTGTAGCCCAGATTCTTCCACAAAAAGAGCAGCAGCACCACGATCATGCTGTAGTCCGACTGCAGCCAGTCGATGCGCTTTGTGCCGAAGAGCATCAAAAACTCGTTGACCGTGCCGTTGTAGTTAAACAGCACCTGCCAGATCAGCACCACCGAGGCCACCGGGACCATCATGGGGCTGAGGAAGAAGGTGCGAAACTGGCTCTTGCCCGGGATGCGGCACTCCAGCATCAGGGCCAGCACCATGGCGAGGATCACCGCCAGCGGCACCGCCATGGCGGAAAATTTCAGCGTGTTGCGCGCCGCCATCTTAAAGGCGGAGTTTGCAAACAGGCGGGTGAAATTCTCCAGAAATACAAAGCGTCTGGAGGCCACCCCGTCGATCATCGAGTAGTACACCACCACGCCGAAGGGCAGGATGAAGAACACCCCCACGCCCAGCAGGCTCGGCGCAAGAAAGCACAGGCTGGTCAGGAAGTCCCGGCGCTTGATTTTCCGTTGTTCACGACTTCTGTCCATGGGCGCTCTCTTTCGTCTCTTTTCGATAATTCAGTAAACATAAGTATAACACATGCTTTGCCGCACCACAAGCCCGAACGCCTGCGGTGCGGCAATTTTCCTGTTGGTCAGCGCTGTTCGTTGACGTAGATATTGGCCTTGCTCTGCACCAGTCTTGCCACCTCTTCGGCGCTCTTCTGGCCGGCGAAGAAGGGCGCGGCCTGCTCGGAGACGATGTCCAGGATCTCCTGGTTGTAGTCGGCCACCTTGGTGGTGGACTCGATCAGGTCTCGGATCTGCTGCACCTGCTCGGGCTCGAGGTTGTAGACCTCCTTGCCGTCGTTCATGTAGAAGCGGACGATGGGGATCTTCTCGCCGTCCTCGTCCAGCAGGAACTTGCCGTCGCTGTCCTTCTGGTACTGGATGGTGGTGGCCTCCTCGGCCTTTTGCTCAAAGACGTCGATGCGGCTGGACAGGTTGTAGTTCTCCTGCTGATACTCCTTGGTGAAGAAGCTGCGCAGGAACTCCCAGGCCACGTCCTTGTAGGGGCTCTTGCTGCTGATGCCGTAAGAGGCCTCCGCCAGGGAGATCATGTTGCCGGTGCCGTGGGCGGTGGGGTAGCCGATGTAGGTGATCTTGCCGCCCAGGAAGGGGGCGTAGTTGTTGTAGAAGATGTCCTCGATGCTGTAGGCGCTGGTCTGGGCCAGCATCTGCAGGCCCTGGGAGAGGCGGGTGCCGATGTCGTCAGACTCGGAGTAGGTGTAGTTCTCCCAGTCAAACTCGGTGGGGAAGGAGTTGGCAAACTCCAGGAGCTCGACAAACTGCTCGCTGTCAAAGCTGACCTCGCCGGACTCCCAGTCCACAAAGTCCGCCATATCCAGCGCCAGGCAGGTCTGCAGGGCGCCGTCGCGGGTCATGTACTGGTCAAAGGCGGTGCATTCGGGCACCCGCTCGCGCATCTCATTGAGAGCGGCGTTGAACTCGTCATAGGTCCAGCCGGGCTCGTCGCCCACCACGGAGGCCGCGCCCACGGCGGAGTTGATGTAGAAGCCGGAGACGGTCTGGCAGAGCTTGCCGTCAACCTCCATGGCCTTGAGCACGTTCTCAAAGAAGTCGCTGCGCTTGAGCTCCTTGTCGCTGTCGATGTAGGGGTAGAGATCCTCCAGGATGCCCTTGGAGGCCAGCTGCCGGTAGTTCATGCCCTGCAGGCAGAAGATGTCGGGCACGTTGCCGGAGAGCACCTCGGTGTTCAGCTTGGTCATGCCGGCGTCCCAGCCGTCCTTGTCGTTGTTGTACTCGGAGTAGTCGGCCACCTCGATGCGGTACTTGTCGTTCTTGCGGTTGAACTTGATGAGCATCTCCTGCATGCGGTAATCGATGTTCATCACAGCCATGCGGATGGTCTCCTTGTGGGGCACGGAGTCATAGGGCACCTGCTTCATGGTGACCAGCTCGTAGCTATAGCTCTGGTCCGCGCTGTCCCACTCGTTGCTCAGACCGACCACGCGGCCGTCGTCCGTCACGTCCAGGACGGTGATGTTGTTGCCGTTGACGTCGCAGTTGATCCAGTTGAAGAGCTTTTCCGGCTCCTCGCCCAGCTTCAGGCCGTAGAAGTTGGAGCCGTTGGAGAAGTAGAAATCGTAGTTGCTGTCGCCGGGCACGGCGTTGTAGACGCCAAAGTTCAGCTCCACGCCGTCCTTGAGCTTGCCCGCCTCGTCGTCCAGGAAGCAGAGCATCATCTGCTCGCCGTAGATGGACACGCCGATGCGGCCGTCGGGCATGGAGATCAGGTTGTCGATCCAGCCGTCGGTCTGGATGGTGTAGGCGTCGGTGCCGTCGGGCGCGATGGCGCGCAGGCCCTGGTCGTTGGCCACCACCACGTTGCCCTTGCTGTCGAGCTGCATGTTGTAGCCTCTGAGCCAGGTGTCCGCGGGCACGTCCACAGGGGCGCAGCTGAGCTCGTTGCCCTGCTTGTCAAACCAGCGGATGTAATAGTCCTGGGTGTACTTCTGGTCCTGCCAGTACTCCTCGCTGTTCTTCTTGGCGTCGCCCTCGACCCAGGAGGTGGCCACGTACTCGATGGTCACAAAGCCGTCGTCCGTAAAGCAGATGCCGTTGAGGTCGGCGGTGGAGACATAGTCCCGGCGGCCCTGGTCGTCCTCCTTGGGGGGCAGAGAGGTGTAGCTGTCGAGCTTGGTCACCTTGCCGCTGGCGTCCATGAAGTACAGGAAGCTGCTGTAGATGTCAAACTCACCCTCGTAAGTGGGGGTCTCCCCTTCGTGGGGCCGCTCGCCCACCTTCTCGTACTTGGTGAAGTACATGCCGTCCTCGTTGTATTCGCGCACGCTCATCCAGTCCTTGGATTTCTCCATCAGGGGCTTGAACTCCGCCGCGTATACAAACTCCGGCGCGGCAGTGGCCGCGGGCTTCTTGGCCGAGCCGGAAGGGGCCGCCTCAGAAGCGTCACCGCTCTTGCCGCAGGCCGCCATGGACAGCGCCATCACCAGCGCGAGCACCAGGCAGCAAAGTCTCATCAGATTCTTTTTCATTTCCAGAACCTCCATCTATGGATTCCGGCCGCCGGGCGGCCGGTCTGTTTCACGGTGCCCAGTATAGCATACCGCCCGCCAAATGTGTCTTAAGCTTTCTTAAACCTGAAAAATGCGTTTGTCTTGCGGGCGCGCACATGCTACAATAGGGGCAGAAAGCTGGAGCAGGAGGACAAGACATGGACAATACCGCTCATATTCTGATCGTGGACGACGATCCCGATATCCGCAAGGTGCTGACGCTGCTGCTGAAGGAGAGCTACCAGGTGGCCCAGGCCGCCGACGGGAAGGCCGCCCTGCAGTATCTGCAGGCCCATCCGGAGACGGATCTGGTGGTGCTGGACGTGATGATGCCCGGCATGGACGGCTTTGAGACCTGCGAGAAGATCCGCGCGTTCTCCACGCTGCCCATCCTGTTTCTCACGGCCAAATCCGCCGAGGCCGACCGCCTCTCCGCCTACAGCATGGGCGGGGACGATTTCCTGTCCAAGCCCTTCTCCCAGGGGGAGTTTCTGGCCAAGGTGCGCTCCCTGCTCCGGCGCTGGACGGACTACCGCGGCAAGCCCGCTGCGGCCCTGGTGCTGGGGAATCTGGAGGTGGACCTGGCCCAGCGCAGCGTGAAAAACGCCGGCAAAGACGTGACGCTGACGGACACGGAATACGCCATTTTGGAGCACCTGCTGACCCACCGCGGTCAGACCGTCACCGCCGCCGACATGTACGAGGCCGTCTGGAAGGAAAAGTTTCTCCCCGGCTCGGGCAACACCGTGATGGTGCACGTGCTGAATCTCCGCCGCAAGATCGAGGAGAACCCCTCCAGCCCGAAGATCATCCGCACCGTGTGGGGAAAGGGCTATCAGATTGATTAAGAAGATGCGTTTTCCCGGTTCCCTCCGGGGAAAAATGTTTTATGTAAACCTCGTGGGTCTTGTTCTGGGCGTACTGCTCTATCTGCTGCTGACGGCGCTGGGCAACCTGCTGGTGGACCGGGTCTATCTGAGCACTGAGCAGGTCAACCGCCGCAAGGCGCAGATCTACTCGCAGTTTTCCAGCTTTGTGACCTCCGAGGGGGTCAGCGGCAGGGACGCGGCCGCCGTGGCCCGCTGGACCGCCTCCCACGAATATGTGACCATTTTTCTCTTCGGCACCGGCCGTGAGCAGCAGCTCTACTCCGGCGGCGAGCTCGTGAGCGTCGGCGCCGCCCAGGGCTACAACCCCTCCGTACACGGCAGGCTCTACCCCATCCGCTTTGCCGACGGGCTGTATCAGATCGCCATCGACGACTCAAGCCAGCTGCGCCAGCGCCAGGTGGTCAAGATCCTCTCCTTCGCCGCGGCCAGTCTCGGCCTTCTGCTGCTGGATCTCTGGTATATGCGGCGGCTGACAAAGCGGATTATCGCCCTGTCGAAGGAGGCCGCCGCGGTCAGCTCCGGGGATCTGGACCGGAGCATCGCCGCTCCCGGCTCGGATGAGGTCAGCGCCCTGGCCGCCTCCATGGACGAGATGCGCCGCTCGGTCATCCAGCGTCTCGGCAGCGAGAAGCGCGCCTGGGAGGCCAACACCGAGCTCATCACCGCCATCTCCCACGATATCCGCACCCCCATGACCTCCCTGATCGGCTACCTGGGCCTTCTGTGCGAGGAGGGCCGGGCGGAGAGCGAGCAGCGGCAGTTTGCCCAGTCGGCCTATGGCAAGGCCATGGAGCTCAAGGACCTGACGGATCAGCTCTTCCGCTATTTTCTGGTCTACGGCAAGGCGGAGCTGGAGCTGAATCTGGAGCGCTTTGACGGCCGGCTCCTGCTGGAGCAGCTGCTGGGCGAGGCGGAGTTCGATTTGGCCGACGCGGGCTTTACCATACAGCGCATCGAGTTTTCCGGTGAGTGCAGCCTGCTGGCCGATCCCCTCTTCCTCAAGCGGGTCATGGACAACCTCGTCTCCAACATCAAGAAATACGCTGACCCCGCGCAGCCCCTGGTGGCCCTGTCCGAGCTGAAAGACGGGAGCCTCTCCCTTTGCATCTCCAACGCGATCTCGGCGGATCTGGCGCGCAGGGAGAGCACGAAGATCGGCCTGCGCACCTGCGAGAAGATCATGGAGGCCATGGGTGGCAGCTTCACCACTCTGAGCGAGAACGGGCGCTTTGCCGCGGAGATGCGTCTCCCGGCGGAGGAAGGCCCGGCGGAATAAAGGAAAGCGCAAAACGCCTCCCGGAACCGAACCCGGTTCCGGGAGGCGTTTTGCGCTGCCTCTTGTCAGCGCAGGGCGATCATCTGATCCCGCGCGGCGAGAATTTTGTCCAGATAGCTCTGATAGTCCGCATCCACGGCGGCGCGAAGCAGCTCCGTCATCTCCGCGACAGGCGCGTAGATCGGCGTCAGAGCCAGGTTGCCCAGCACGCCCTTGAGCGAATGGGCCGCCTCAAAGCCGGCCCTCTTGTCCCCTGCTGCCACAGCGTCAGAGAGCTTTTGAAAGCTCGCGTCGTCCAGCGCCATGTTTACCAGCCGGAGATAAAACGCCTCATTGTTCATGCAGCGGCCGAGACCCTCCGCCGTATTGGCGCCGCAGGCGCGCAGCGCATCCAGTGTCAGCATCCAAACACCCTCTTTCGATCATCATAGCGCGTTTGACGGATTTATTGTATCTGTTCTTTTCCGCGCTGTCAAGAACCGCTTCCGCCCAGGAGCGTTCTCTGTACTGCGGTGGGCACCGCCATGGGGCCGTCGGGCTCCACATAGCGGGCGGCGATCTTCACATGGCTCTCTACATCCCGGGAGACCACCCGGATGCTGCCGGCGCAGTCGAGCTCGATCTGGACAAGGTCGCTCTCCTGCAGGGCGATTTTCAGCACGCAGTCGCTCAGCTCCAGCTTCAGGCGCCCGAGTTCCGGCACCAGCGTGGCCGCAAGATCGAGCGCGGTCTCAGAATCCAGAGAGACCGAATAGATCCTGAGGCTGCCGGACACGCCGCTTTCAAACTCGCCCTTGAGACACAGCTCCTTAGCCAGCGGCATGAGCTTGGCCGCGTCCGCGGCGTTCTGCTCGGCAGCGGAAAGGGGCTGCCCGCTCTCGGTGCAGGCGGCCAAGTCCGTGAAGTACAGGGTAAAGAGCTTGCCCGACACGCGGTGTACATCCGTGCCGTCCACCTTCTGGCGGTAATACGCGTAGTCCGTGTCGAGGCTCAGCGCCCCGCAGTCGGCCTGCACGGCGATGTGGGCCTTCACCGTCTCTGCGCTGTCGTTTTTCATCCAGGCCGCCAGCAGCATCAGCAGCTCCTCGGAGAGGATCTCCTTGCCGTCGGCGCCGGGGTGGTTGATGGCCTCCAGCACGGCGCGCGGAATCTCCGGCTTCTGGTCGATCTGTTCGGGGATGAGACTGGCCGTGAGGGAGAAGCGCTTGCCGCTCTCGGTCTCGCCCTCGCCGGAAAAGCGCAGGGCACTGAGCGCGCCGTCGGCCGCGTCCATCTCCGCGGTCATGGACTCGGCGTTCAACAGTTCCGCGGTGTTGCCGGAGAGGATCAGGCCGAGGATCTCATTTGCGGTGTCGGCGTCCAGCGCCGCATTGTAGCAGGTCTCGCCGTCGAGGACGGTCTTGCGGATCTCGCCCTTGCGGAAAATCTGCAGTGCCAGATTCAGCACCGCGTTCTGATCCAGCGTGCTGCCGGAGACGGCAAAGCTCCTGCCGTTTTCCAGATAGACCATGCCGTCGTTGAAGTACACGGGGATGCCGTATTGCTCGGTATAGCCGATCATTCTTCCCTCCGCCTTCACGCGCAGGACCTTGGTGGAGATGCTCAGATCCCGCACCTCGCTGTGAACGTCGATCTGCGTCTGGATGGCGGACTCCTGAGCGGCGAAGTCCTTAAGCAGGCGGTAGGTCTCCACGGCGGCGGAGATACTGCTCAAGCGCACGATCAGCACCGCGGCCACGGCGGCCAGGATTACCCCCGCGCCGCCCAGGATCAGGCCCTTTTTGTGGGCTCTGCGCCAGGTTCTGCGGCGCGCGGTCCGCTCGGAGCTCTGTTCGGTCTTTTCCTTTTTCGGGCGGCGTTTGGCCGCTCTGACGGCCTTGACCAGGATGAGGATCAAGCCCGTCATCAGCAGCAGCGCGCCCGCGATATAGGCCCCGATCCACCAGGATTGGATGGTGTTGATCAGGGCGAGGGTGGCCGAGGTGCCCGGTACCTCCACCAGATAGTAGCTGCCGAAGGCATCCGGGTGCAGCCGCTCCCAGCCGGCCTCTGTCAGCAGGTAGATGCGGTGGTTTTCCGTGCTGCCGTCCGGCGTCAGATAGCGCACGGTGTGCGTCTGCAACCCGTCATCCGGGAAGCGCAGCGCGAGCTTCTCCTGCACGCCGATGCAGACGGAGTAGTCCGGCTCTCCCTCCCGGAAGATGGAGTGCAGCTGCTCGCGGACAGTCTGCTGCCAGTCACCGCGGAAGGCGTCGATCTCCCCTTCTCCGATCTCCAGCGTTTCAAGCTCCAGCGCGTCGCCCTCCTGAAACTGCCCGTCCACATACACGGCGGCGCGGCCGTCGTCCCGGTTCAGCGCGGCGCGCAGCACGGTCGCGTCCATGTGAAACTCCGCGTTCACCACCGTATCGAAGGTCAGGTTTTTCAGGTCGCTGCGGTCCCAGACGGCGTAGGCGCCATCCCGTTTTTCCACTTTGGGAAAGACGGAGCGATCAAACGAATCGCCGTAGGCGAAGGGGATCTCCTTGACGGTCTGGCCCTCCACCGTAAAGCGCAGGATGAAGCTGGTGCATTCGGCGGGCAGGTTCGGCACGGCCGCAAAGTCCTCAAAACGCATGGGCTCGGCCTTGCCGTGGATGCTGAGCTTATCCATGCCCGCATAGCCCATGGGTACAAAGTAGTTTTCCTCGTATACGCCGTCACTGCCGCCGGAGACGGCCCCGGCAAACTGCGGATCCTCCCGGATCTCGGCCAGGCTGTAACAGCCGGCGACCAGGCTGGATTTTTCCTCGTCGTTCTTGGCGTTGTAGCCGTTGCCGAGAATGCCGCCCACATAGCGCTTGCCTGAAAGGCTGATCTTGACCGCGCAGTTGCGAATGGTGCCGTAGCTCAAACCACAGATGCCGCCGGCGTAGTCGCCGTCCTCCAGCCGTGCCGAGCCGTTGGCCGCGGAGTTTGCCAGATATCCGAAGTCCATTCTGCCCGCGATGCCGCCCACGCACTCGCGCTTGGCGGTGATGTCGCCGCGGCTGACGCAGTGGGAGATCACCGAGCGCAGGCTGAACTGGTTTTTCACCAGGGTGTTGTGGGAGATGTTCAGGCTGTCCTCAGGGTCCAGTT
>ONPY01000023.1 GCA_900319835.1 uncultured Eubacteriales bacterium
CATGGCGTGGCAGGAGATCTCGGAGATGTTCTCATCGGCAAAGGGAACCTTGTTGCGGCCGTAGCCGGTGCCGATCAGGTACTCCAGCTCCTTGCTGCTCTTCAGACCGACCTTGGCCAGAACTTCGTCCATGGCCGCAATGGCGCTCTGCTCGGAATTGATCTTGCTGCGAATGGTGGTGTCGGCAACCATCTTGCCGTTCTCGTCCAGAATGACTGCCTTGGTGTAGGTGGATCCTACGTCACAACCGCCGAAGTATTTCATTTACAATAGCCTCCGTAACTCTTTCTCAGGAATTATAATCGTACTTGGGGAACTCGTCGATTTTGTAGGGGGTCTTCAGGGTATCCTTGCGGTCCATGTCGTCATAGTGCTTCTTCAGGAAGGGCTCCACCACGTTGAACAGAAGCTTGCCGTCGAGGTCGAACCAGAACACCGCGAACAGAGCCGCGTTGGCAAGGAACGCAATCACGAAAACTTTCAGCAGCGCTTTGCAAATCTTGTTCATATCGTTTTCTCCTCTTACCAGGTCATGGAGTCGTCAAAGTCAAGCAGAGACGGATCCAGCGGCTCTTCGTGCATGACGGTGCTCATGTAGTCGTTGATCAGGCGGCGGATCTCAGCACGGGAGACAGTGCGGCTGTCGGGCAGGGCGTGGGGAATCCAGAAAGCCTTGATGTCTCTCTTGCGGAACTCGTCCTCAAACAGGCCGTGCAGACCCTGCACGCCCTTGCACTGGAGCTGGTCATACATGGCGACCATGTCGCAGTTGAAGCGCTTCATGTAATCCCACAACTCGAACATGTGGTGCATGCCGCCGACGGCCATGCGGCGCATGGGGGCCCACATATGGTACTGGGCCATATCCTCGAGGCAGTTCTCGTAGGAGTCGGTGCGGATGGTCATATCGAACATCAGGGAGTCCATGTTGATGATGACGTTCAGGCCCCAGCAGTTGTAGGCCCAGGTGCACCAGTTGGAGTAGTACAGCGGAGCGCAGGACCAGGCGATCACGCGGTGGCGGGTCTGGGGGAAGGTGTTGATCTTCTTGGCAACGCACTTCTCGAGGATCTTGCGGACCTTCTTGTCGGTGACATGCCAGATCTCCCAGTCGCCGTACTGGGTCTGGTAGATGCGGTACAGAGCCTGGGCGACGCCGTTGATGGGGTAGGAGTCGGAGTGCGCGGCAACTTCCCACTTCTCCCACTCGAAGCGCTGCAGCTCGTTCTGGAGCTCCAGCTTGTGGACCAGCTTCTCCCAGCTGAAGGGGATGCCGTACTGATCCTCGACGAACTTCCACAGCTCCTCGATCTCACGCATGACGTACTTCTTGACCAGCGGGTCGTCGAAGAGCATGGGCATGGGCAGGGAGAACAGGGGCTTGTCGAAGAACCAGTCCTGCAGGGTGGAGGTGGAGACGGAAGCGTCGCAGGCCTCGTTGCAGGTGACGACGGCGGGGGCGTAGTCGGGCACGTCGTCCAGGACGAAAATGCCGGACTCGGCCTGGCACATGGGGCAGGGGTCGCCGGGCAGGCCGATGGACTGAACCGCGTCGATGTAGTTGAGAACGGTGTGGGAGTTGACGTGGCAGGTGACGAAGTAGGGGATCATCTCGAGAGGCACATTGGTGATCTCGCCGTCCCACGGATAGAACACGCCGCCCCAGACGGTCTCGTTGTGGGCGATGGTGTGCTTGTACAGGTCGTTCTGCTTGCCGCCGTGCAGACGGGTATCGGCGGCGAACATGCGCTGGAACTGGCGGATGGTGGTGGAAACCATGGCGCGGTAGTGCCAGGCGGAGCCTCTCAGAGCCTCGCCGCGCATACCCTCAAGGCCGCGGTCGAACCAGTGCAGCACGGGCAGGTAGGTCTGGCCCACCCAGCGGTAGCGCCAGACGCCCTTGGCGAAGTTGACGAGACCGCCCATCACCATGACGTCCTTGACCATGAAGATGTAGTTGTACAGCCAGATCATGTAGAAGTAGTACATGGTGTCCTTGACACCGCGCCACTCTCTGTGCTTGTACAGATGGGTCTTGTCCTCGTGGAGCTCGCCCAGACGGCGGCCGCCCTCCTCGGCGGAGTGAGGCTTGCCGTACCAGAAATCTCTCAGTGCTTTGCTCATTTTTTTCTTAGCCATCTTATTTGCCCTCCTGGATCTTCTTGATCTCAACGCTCTCTACGAAGGCCTGGAAACGGGTACGCAGCTGGCCGGAGGCGGTGTTGATGTACTCCTTCTCGATGGAGCAGACGGGCAGGCCGAAGTCGCGCTTGAGGATGACAGTGTCGATGACGCGCTCGTAGCTCCAGTACTCGCAGAACTTGTTGGAGGCGATGATGACGCCGTCGGCATGGTACTCCCTGGCCAGGTCCGCGATTCTCTTCTTTCTGGCGCGCATCTCGTCCTGGGGCATGAAGCGCGGGCAGTTGGAGGTGGACAGGTAGTGCTTGGCGATGGCGTAGACGGGATCCACGCCCTCGGGCAGGTCGATGATCTGCCTCGACTCCACCGCGCCGTAGCAGTAACGGTCGCAGACGACGCGGGCACCGCAGCCTTCGATCAGCTTGGTGAAATCGGGGTCGTCGTTCTCGGAGCCGGCCAGGACCACCTTGCAGCGGAACTCCTTCTTCAGATCGGGCTCGCGGGTCTTCATCTCCTCGGCGGTCTCGCGCAGATAGGGCAGGATCAGGTACTTGGGACATACCAGGCTGACCAGCTGGATCACATGGAACTCATAGCCGGTGATGGTGGGATTGTCCAGCTTGCGGTAGTCGCCGATCTCGTTGATGAGACGGGAGACCTCGTTCTGCTGCTCGACGGCCTTGCGGATAGCCTCGTCGGAGATGTCGATGCCGAAGTGGTCGTGCAGGGGCTGCAGCACATGGGCGCGCAGCTGGGTGGTGTAGTGCTCGTAGGAAATCTCGTTGTTCTTGAAGGGGACATCGGAGAATTCGCAGAAGAAGTCGTCGTTCTGGATGATATGCATATCATCGACAGAGTCGAGGTGCTTCTGCTGCAGGTGCTCCTGGAAGCGGCAGGTGGCGGTGCAGGTCTCGGTGGCCATCTGGGCGTCGAGGAAGTTGTAGCCGCCCTCCAGTGCGCGCTCCATCAGGCTTCTGGCGTAATGGCAGACGCGGGCGGACATGTAGTAGGTCGCGATGTCGGGGGATGTGCAGCGCGGCGCTCTCAGTCTGACAGAGAAGCAGCCGGGCAGGTCGAGAAGTACTTCAGGCATGAAATAACAGGTGTAGCCCACCGCGCGCAGGCCGTCCTTCTTGGCCTGCTGGACCAGCTCGTTATTGGCTTCCTGAAGCAGATTCTCAAAGTAGATCAGATGCTTGAGATCTTTCACAAGAATACCCTCCAAAAAAAGTTTCCGCTGATTTTAGGGCGTGAACAGGCAAAGCACGCCCATACTCGTATGGATATTTTAACAAAGCGTTAACGAATTGTCAATTCTCATTTTGTTGAAATTGTGAGAAGCTTTGGGTTGTTTTAGAATTTTCCTGTACATTTTGGCTGATTTTGTCTAAACAATCCGCATGGTTCAATCAAAGGAAAAGGAGGGAGCCGGCGGCTCCCTCCTTTTCTCATTCGAGATGCAGTTCGGCCAGGCCCTTTTCGATCTCGGCGCGGGAGAAGGAGGCGCGGCCCATGATCATCTCGGGTCTGCCGCCGCCCCGGCCGCCGATGGCGGCGTTGACGGCCCGGCCCGCCTTTCTCAGATCCACATGCCGGCTGCCGACAACATAGCGCCAGCCGCTCTCGTCGTCCCCGCAGAAGACCGCGGCGATGCCCCCGGCCTTTTCCATCAGGAGATTGACCAGTTCCCGCTGGGCCACCTCGTCGAGCAGGCTGTCAAAGAGCACCAGGTTTCCCGCCGTCTTGCTCTCCGCCGCGGCCAGGCGCGCCACCAGGGCCATGGAAAGGGCGTCGCAGCGCGCCTTCTGCTCCTGCTGTTCCCGCAGCAGACGCTGCACCGCCGGGGCCACCTCCGCCCTTTTTGCGCTGAGGGCCTGGGAAATCTGGGTCACGCTCTCCTGCTGGGCGCGTACCTGTTCCAGCGCGTCCATGCCGCAGACCAGCGTGACGCGCACGCCGCCCCGGTGCCGCTGGCTGTCCAGCAGTTTGATCAGACCGATCTCCCCGGTCTGCGACACATGGGGCGCGCAGCAGGCGCAGCGGTCGATCTGACCGATCTGGACGATGCGCACATTCTCTGTCAGCTCCAGCTTGCTGCGGTAGCTCATGTCGGCCAGCGTCTCCGGCTCGGGAAACCAGGCGCGCACCGGCAGATTTTCCCGCACGACGGCGTTTGCCATGGTCTCGATCTCCATCAGCGCGTCCCACTCCAGCTCGCCGGAAAAGTCGATGGTCATGCAGTCTGCGCCCATGTGAAAGCCCACATTGTCGTAGCCGTATTCCCGGTGGACCAGGCCTGAGACGATGTGCTCCCCGGAGTGGTTCTGCATCCGCCGCCAGCGCTGCTCAAAGTCCAGCTCGCCCCGGACGCGCTCGCCCACGGGCAGGGGGCCGTCGGTGAAGTGGAGGATGTGCCCGCCCTTTTCGTGTACGTCCAGCACCCGGACCGTGCCCAGCACACCCGTGTCGGCGGGCTGCCCGCCACCCTCCGGGAAGAAGGCCGTGCGGTCCAGTTCCACGGCAAAGCCGGTTTTCGTCTCCTCGCAGGCCAGCACCACGGCCTCAAAGTCGGCCAGGTGACTGTCCAGATAATAGAGCTTCTCAGTCATGTTGATACTCCTTTAAGTGTACACAGAAGATAAATTGCCGCAAAAAGCGAACGGATTGCCACGCCAGTGTGCGCACTGGCTCGCAATGACGTGATGCTCTTTGCGGCAAGCAATGCCGGGCCGCTGGCGCGGTAACGCTCTGCGGGTGCATTCCGTGTTTCTTTAATACAGCACGCGCACGCGCAGTACATCGCTCATGGCGCGGATGGCGGTGGCGGTGTCCTCGCCGATCTTCTCGCCCAGGTCCACAATGGTATAGGCGTAGGCGCCGCGGGGCTTGTTGATCATGTGCTCGACATTGATGTTCTTCTCGCTGATGAAGTCCAGGATCCTGGTGATCATCCGGGGGACGTTGCGGTGCAGCACGCACAGTCTGCACACGCCCATGCGGGAGAGTGTGGCGTCCGGCAGGTTCACGGAGTTTTTGATGTTGCCGTTGAGCAGGTAGTCATAGAGCTCCCGGGCCGCCATCTCGGCACAGCGATCCTCACTCTCCGGGGTGCAGGCCCCCAGGTGGGGCATGGCGATGACGTTGGGGGCGCGGAGGATGGTCTTGTTGGGGAAGTCCGTGACGTACTTTGCGACCTTGCCGCAGTCCAGCGCGCGGGTCATGGCCTCGTCGTCCACCACCTCGGCCCGGGATTCGTTGACGATGCGCACCCCGCGCTTCATCTTGGCGAAGGCCTCGTCACCCAGCATGTGGTGGGTCTCCTCGGTGTAGGGGACGTTCACGCTGATATAGTCGGCGTGTTCATAGATGGTGTCCACATCCTCCGCCCTGCGCACCTCGCGGGAGAGGCGCCAGGCCGCGTCCACGGACATGAAGGGGTCATAGCCGTAGACCTCCATGCCGAGCTCCAGGGCGATGTTTGCGACCAGCGAGCCCACCGCGCCCAGGCCCAGCACGCCCAGGGTTTTGCCCAGCAGCTCGGGCCCGGCGAAGGAGGACTTGCCCTTTTCCACCAGGGTGGGGATGTCGTCCCCCCGGTCTGCGATGGAGCGCACCCAGTCGATGGAGCCGATCATGTCTCGGGAGGCCATGACCAGCGCCGCGATCTCCTGCTCCTTGACAGCCTCGGCGTTGGCGCCGGGGCTGTTGAAGACCACGATGCCCTTTTCGGCGCAGTCCTCGATGGGGATGTTGTTAAAGCCCGCGCCGGCCCGCGCGATGGCCAGCAGCTCGGGGTTGAATTCCTTGCCGTGCAGATCGGCGCTGCGGATCAGCAGGCCGTCTGGCGCCTCCACATCCGGGCCCACCTGGCAGCCCCGCTTTTCCAGGGCGCCGGTGCCGTGCTCGGAGATGGTGTTCATGGTTTTGATCTTAAACATGGCGTGCCTCAAACTCCTTCATATACGCGACCAGCGCCCTGGCGCCCTCCACGGGCATGGCGTTGTACAGGGAGGCGCGGATGCCCCCCGTCAGCTTGTGGCCCTTGAGATTGACAAGACCCTTCTCCGCCGCGCCCTTGACAAACTCGGCGTCCAGTTCCCTGTCGCCGGTGCGGAAGGTGACGTTCATCCAGCTTCTGGCCTCGGGCCTGGCGTGGGGCTTGAAGAGGCGGCTCTCGTCCAGGAAGGCGTAGACCATACCGGCCCTCTCTCGTTTGAGCTGCTCCATGGCGGCCACGCCGCCCTGGGCGATCACCCAGTCCAGTGTCAGCCCCAGCATGTAGATGCACCAGCAGGGCGGGGTGTTGAGCAGGGAGTTGGTCTCGATCATGGTCTTGTAGCTGAGGATCTTCGGCGTGATGGGTTCTTCCCGGCCCGCGAGGCGCTTGTCCACGATGACCACCGTCAGTCCCGCCGGGGCCATGTTCTTCTGGGCGCCGGCGTAGATGAGGCCGAATCTGGACACGTCCACCCGCCGCGATAGGATGTCCGAGGACATGTCGCAGACCAGCGGCGCCCGGGTTTTGGGCACATAGTGCCACTCGGTGCCGAAGATGGTGTTGTTGGCACAGTAGTAGAAATACTTCGCGTCGGGGCTGAGCTTCAGCTCGTCCTGGGCAGGGATGCGGTTGTGGCCGGTGTCGGCGGTGTCGGCGGCGATACGCACCGTGCCATACTTTTCCGCCTCCCGGGCGGCCTTGCCGGAGAAATTGCCCGTCACGGCGTAGTCCGCCGCGCCTCCCTCGATGAGGTTCATGGGGATGGCGGCAAACTGCGTGGTGGCGCCGCCCTGCAGCAGCAGGATCTCGTGGGTGTCCGGCACCTGCAGCAGGGTTTTCAGCTTCTCCTTGGCCCCGTCAAAGACCTCCTGAAACAGGGGACTTCGATGGCTGATCTCCATCACGGACATGCCGCTGCCCTTAAAATCCAGCATCTCGGCCGCCGCGGTTTTCAGCGCGCTCTCCGGCATGGTGGAGGGGCCCGCCGCAAAATTGTATACACGTCTGTCTGCCATCGAAATCATCTCCTTTGTGACTTATTTTACTATTCCCGACCGGGCGCGTCAATTATGGAACTTCCACCAATATCCGGCGAAAAGTCCCCGCCCTTTCCGAGGGTTTTGCCGGAAAGGGCGGGGCTGTGTCAGTTTTCTGTTTCTTCCGCACGGCGGAGGAATGCCTCTGTCTGCTTCATCACAGTCAGAAGCGTCTCAAGATCCGCGCGCAGATCGCCGGTCTCCAGGGAGTGATTGGCTCCCGGGAACACCCGGCAGGAAATCCCCCGCTCCTGGCACAGGGCGGGCACCCGGCTCTCCGCGCCGCCGACCCAGGGGTCGGCGGCGCCGGTAAAGGCCAGGGCCTCACCCAGCGGGAAGGAGAAGAGCTCCTCCACCGGGGTATAGAGCACAAAGCGGATGCGCTCCTGAGCCGGGCACTTTGCGGCCAGGTCCGCCGCGACGGCCGTGCCGATGCTCTTGGCGACAAAGACGATCTCGTCATAGTGCTTCCACTTGACGGTTTCCATCTGCGCCGCCGCCTGCTCCGCCGCCAGGAGGAAGCAGGTCCGCAGCTTCTCCGGGTCCCCCTTGGGCTTTTGGGGAAAGCCGCCGTAGGAGAGGGTCAGCACCTCATAGCTGAGCTCCTCGGCCAGCTTCCTGCTGTAGTAGAGCAGAGGCTTGTCCGCCGTGTAGCCGATGCCGGGGAAGAATACCGCCAGCCGTTTCACGGGCCTGTCCTCAGTCCGTGATGACGATGCTCTCGATCACCGGCTGCTGCTCCGGCGGGATGGTGCCGTTGTCGTCGACGGGCTTTGCGTCCCTGGCGATCTGCTCGGCCAGCTCCATCCCCTCGGTCACATGGCCGAAGGCGGCGTAGTAGCCGTCGAGGAAGGTGGAGTCGGCCACGGTGATGAAGAACTGGGAGCTGGCGCTGTCGTTTTCATCGCCGCGGGCCATGGAGATCACGCCCTTGACGTGGCTGATGGGGTTGTCCACGCCGTTCTGCTTGAACTCGCCCTTGATCATCCGGCCGGAGCCGCCGAAGCCGTCGCCCTGCGGGTCGCCGCCCTGGATCATAAAGCCGTCGATGATGCGGTGGAAGGTCAGCCCGTTATAGAAGCCGGCCTTTGCCAGCTGGACAAAGTTGCCCACGCTGATGGGGGCGGCGCTGCCGTCCAGTTCCACCTTGATGACGCCGTAGTTTTTCACCGTGATCTCCGCGTGGCACACGCCCTCAAAGGGTTCGACAGGGCCGAGATCAGGGGCCGGAGCCGGGGCGGGCTCCGCCTTCTTCCCGCAGGCCGCGAGGGCCAGCAGCATCACCAGGGCAAGCAGTACACAGATCGTTCTTTTCATGTCGTCTCTCCTTTTTGATGTTTGGTTACGGGTATTGGTTTTTTTTATTCTTTCGAAAAAGCAATTGTTTTCGCCATTAGATAGTCATTATAGCATGGACAGCCCCGGAAAACAAGAAAAGCGGCCGGGTTTTCCCGGCCGCAGGCCAACCTTTAAAACAGACCCAGCACCTGGAACAGGCAGCACCAGGCGAAGATGGTCAGCGGGCAGAAAAGGCTGGTCATCACGACGATGCTGCCGGCCAGCTCCGCATCCCCGCCCATGCGCTGCACCATGGCGAAGGAGGGCGCCGCGTTGGGCGTGGCAAAGACCGGGATGAGCGTGGCAAAGTAGATGCCGCGAAAGCCCAGCGCCGCCCCGAGGCCGAGAAAGAGCGCCGGAAACACCACAAGGCGCAGCACCGTGAGCACGCTCAGCAGAGGCAGGTCGCGCCTGAGATCCTCAAATCGGAAGAAGGCGCCCAATAAAAACAGCGCGAGGGGCGAAGCGATGCGGGCCAGATCCCGCATGGTCAGTTCCGCCGCCGTGGGCAATCTGAGCCCGCTCAGCAGCAGGAGCACGCCCGTGAAGCAGCCGAGGATGAGCGGGTTTTTCAGGATGCTCAGCAACAGGTGTTTTGCGCCGGTCCTTCCCCCGCTGTAGGTCTCCAGCGCGATGACGGAGACGGTGTTGATGGTCACGGTGGTGAAGGCCGAGAGCAGGCTGATGGGCCCGAGGTCCGCCCCGGGGATCAGGTTTTCCAGCAGCTGCACGCCGATGAGCGTGACGTTGGTGCGAAACAGGCCCTGGATCACCACGCCCTTCTGGTCGCGCTTTTTCACAAAAAAGTAGGTGAACACCCAGGCCAGTCCCGCCTCGGCCAGCAGGCCCGCCACGCAGTAGGCGATGAAGCCGGGCCGGAAGGCGGTGGAGAGATTGGAGTTGTGGATGTTGTAGGCCACCAGCACCGGGATGAAGACGTTGAAGTTGAGCCGGTTGATCCGGTCCACGTCCTCCCTCTTGAGGATGCCCGCCGCCCGCGCGAGATAACCGCAGAGGACCAACAGAAAGATGGGCAGCACCGCGTTGGTGGTGTTTTGCAGAATGGTCAATGGAATCGCCCCGTTTTCGAAAAGGGCCTGTCGGCAAACCGGCAGGCCCTTTGTCAGATCTTGGTGGTTTTACTGCTCGTTGCGGAGGCGCTCGATGGTCTCCAGCAGGTAGGTGGTAAACTCCTCCGCGCTGGCGTCCTCCTTGCGGCGGGTGACGACCAGCTTCCGTTCGGTGATGGTGCAGATATCCAGGGCCTTCTCCAGCAGCTGCTTGCGGTCGGCATAGCCGATGTGGGCCATCATCATGCCCATGGCGCGGATCAGGCTGCAGGGGTCGGCATAGTCGCCGCAGCCGCGGGCGATGAGCCGGGGCGCAGTGCCGTGGATGGCCTCAAACAGGGCGTAGCGGTTGCCGATGTTGGAGGAGGAGGCGGTGCCCAGGCCGCCCTGGTGCTCGGCGGCCACGTCGGTGACGATGTCGCCGTAGAGGTTGGGCAGCACGAAGACCTCCATGCCCTCGTTGAAGCCCGGGTCCATCATTTTGGCGGACATGGCATCGACGAAGCGGGTGCCCACGGTGACCTCGGGGTACTCGCGCTCGGCCACCTCGGTGATGTGCTTGATGAAGTTGCCGTCGACCAGCTTGACGATGTTTGCCTTGGTGATGATGGTCAGGCTCTTCTTGCCGTTCTTGCGGCAGAAGTCCAGCGCTGCGCGGCCGATGCGCTCGCAGCCCTGTTTCGTCGCCACCTTGAAGTCGATGGCGAGATCCTCGTTGACCTGGATGCCGCGGTTGCCGAGGATGTACTCGCCCTCGATATTCTCACGGAAGAAGGTCCAGTCGATGCCCTTGTCCGGGATGCGGATGGGGCGCACGGCGGCAAAGAGGTCGAGCCCGCGGCGCAGCAGGCTGTTGGCGGAGACCAGGTTGGGCCAGGGGTCTCCCTCTCTGGGGGTGACCATGGGGCCCTTGACCAGCACGTCGCACTCTTTGCAGGCCTGGAACACGTCATCCGGCAGGCTCTGCATCAGGTCGGCGCGGCGCTCGATGGTCATGCCCTCGATCTGGCGGATGACCAGCCGGCCGGAGGCGATCTCCGGGGCCATCAGATCCTCCAGCACGCGCAGGGCCTGCTTCATCAGGATGGGGCCCACGCCGTCGCCGGGCAGGATGCCCACGGTGATGGTATCCAGCTTGGAAAAGTCTTTGATCTCGGTGTCCAGCTTCATGCGCTCGATGCGCTCCAGCTCGGACTTGATCAGTTCGCCGAACTGCTGCTGGGCAATTTGAATCTGATCCATGGTTTTCTCCTTTTTTCAGATGGTATCGAGGGGCTCGCTGCCCACGAGAGCCTTGACGTAGCGCAGACGGCCGCCGGCGAGGATGACCTCGATGTCGGCGTCGCTCAGCTCCACATCGCACTCAAAGGTGAAGCCCTTGGTCTTGTCCTGGATCAGCACGCGCTTGGCCTGGATCTGGGTGGGGAACTGCTCGATCTGCAGCTCGTCCCCCTGCTCCACGCGCTCATAGTCTGCCTTGTCGGCAAAGACCATGGGCACCACGCCGTGGTTGACCAGGTTGTTCTTGTGGATGCGGGCCATGCTCTTGGCGATGACCGCCTTGACTCCCAGGTACATGGGGTTGATGGCAGCGTGCTCGCGGGAAGAGCCCTGGCCGTAGTTCTCGCCGCCGATGATGACGCTCTTGCCCAGCTCCTTCGCCCGCTGGGCAAAGTCCTTGTCGTAGTTGGTGTAGCAGTACTGGCTCATCAGCGGGATGTTGGAACGCATGGAGGAAAACTGCGCGGAGGCGGGCGTGATGTCGTCGGTGGTGATGTTGTCCCCGGTCTTGAGACTGATCCTGCAGCAGAGCTGCTCGGCGGGGGGATCGGGGATGGGCAGGGGCTTGATGTTGGGCCCGCGCACGATCTCCACCTTCTCCGCCTCCTCCTGGGGCAGGGGCGGCAGGATCATGGAGTCGTCGATGGGATAGGCCAGCGGCTCGTGTACGTCCTTGAGGAGCTTGACGTCCTCCCCCATCACGTCCTCCGCGGTGGCGAAGGTGCCCATGACGGCGGTAGCCGCCGCGGTCTCCGGGGAGACCAGGTAGAGCTTGGCGGTGGGGTTGCCGGAGCGGCCCTTGAAGTTGCGGTTGGAGGTGCGCACGGAGATGCCGTTGGTGGCCGGAGACTGGCCGATGCCGCAGCAGGCGCCGCAGGCGATCTCGGTGAGTCTCACGCCGGCGTCGAGCAGCATGTCGATGTACCCGTCGTGCATAAGCTGCTTGTAGATCTGCTTGGTGGACACACCGCAGGTGCAGCTGACGTTCTCGTTGACGTGGCGGCCCTTGAAGACCAGGGCTGCCTTGGCGATGTCCTCATAGCTGCCATTGGTGCAGCTGCCGAAGAAGACCTGCTGCACGGGAAGCTTCTCCAGCTCCGAAACCTTTTTGACCTGGTCGGGCTGGTCGGGGCAGGCGATGAGCGGCTCGAGAGCGGAGAGGTCGATCTCGATCTCGCCGTCGTAGCTGCAGCCCTCATCGGGCAGCATTTCGACATACTGGTCACCGCGGCCCTGGGCCTCCATGAACTCCTTCACCCGCTTGTCGGCGGGGAAGATGGAAGTGGTGGCGCCCAGCTCCGCGCCCATATTGGCGATGGTGGCGCGCTCCGGCACGGCCAGGGTCTTGACGCCGGGGCCCACATACTCGTAAATTTTGCCGAGACCGCCCTTGACGGTGTAGCGGCGCAGCATCTCGAGGATGACGTCCTTGGCGGCAACGCCCGGGCGGAGCGCACCGGTGAGCTTGACCTTGATGATCTGGGGCATGATGAAGCTGTAGGGGATGCCGGCCATGGCGACCGCCGCGTCCATGCCGCCGCCGCCGATGGCGAGCATGCCGATGGCGCCGCCGGAGGGGGTGTGGCTGTCGGTGCCCAGGGACACCTTGCCGGGGATGCCGAAGCGGGCAAACTGCACCGCGTGCATGATGCCGTTGCCGGGGCGGGACAGCCAGATGCCGTAGTGCTTGGCCAAGGTCTGCAGGAAGATGTGGTCATCCGGGGTCTTGCTGTCCACATACAGCAGGTTGTGGTCCAGGTAGCTCACGGAGACCTCGGTCTTCACCCGGGGGATGCCGATACCCTCAAAGGCCAGGTAGCACATGACGGCGTTGATGTCATGGGTCAGGGTCTGGTCGATCCGGATGCTGATCTCCTCCCCGGGCGTGAGGGCCGAGGGCTTGACCAGGTGGCTCCGGATGATCTTTTGACTCAGGTTTGACTTCATAGCGTTTTCTCCTCGTTGTTGATGAGAGGGGCCGGGATCAGGCGGCCTTCGCCGCGTTCTTCTTGAAGCCGCCGGAGAGAGCGTAGCCCGCCAGAGCGACCACGAGGCCGACGACGGAGACCAGGTAGTTGGGGATGATCAGGGCCATGCCGCCGGCAAAGCACAGGGCGCGGGTGAGGAAGTTCATCTCCCGGTTGGAGAAGCCCGCGATGGCAACGCCGATGAAGAACACGCCCACGAAGCTGGTGATCGTGCCGACCAGCAGGTCGATGAACGCGCCGTCGAGCAGCAGGGCCGGGGTGTAGGCGAAGGTGAAGGGCACCACGAAGGCGGGGATGGCAAGTAGCACGGACAAGCCGCCTGTCTTCAGCCAGTTGGACTCGGCAATGCCGGAGGCGAGGAAGACCGCCGCGCAAACGGGCGGGGTGATGGCACCGATGGAGGAGAAGTAGAACACGAAGAGGTGGGCGATCAGGGGCTTCATGCCCAGGGTGGTGAGGGCCGGGGCCAGAACCGCCGCGGCCAGGACGTAGGCGGCCGTGGGGGGCATACCCATGCCCAGGATGAAGCAGACCAGCATGCTCAGCAGCAGGCAGGCAAAGAGGTTGCCCTGGCCGATCTTGACGATCAGGCTGGAGAGCTTGACGCCGAAGCCGCTCTGGGAGATGAGTGCGATGGAGATCTGCGCGCCGGCGAGCAGGCCCGCCATGGTCAGAATGCTGGAAGCGCCTTCCATGGTGACGCCAAAGCAGAGCTTGCCGGTATCCTTGGCAGCGAGCTTGACGTCCTTCTTCTGGAGGAGAGCGCAGACGCCATAAATGGCGATGCCCACGAGAGTGGCCCAGAAGGCCGCCTTGGTGACGGTGTAGCTCATGGCAAGGAAGGCCAGGAAGACACCCAGGGGCACAAAGATGATGATGGCCTCAAACTTGTTGATCTTTTCGGTGAGCTTCTCACCAAAGATGCCCAGGCGCTTGGACATGTAGTGCAGGGCAATGAAGGCGCCCTCATAGTAGAGTACCGCGGGGATGATGGCGGCCTTGGCGATGGAGAGATAAGCCACGCCGATCAGCTGCGCCATGATGAAGGCGCCGGAGCCCATAATGGGCGGCATGATCTGACCGCCGGTGGAGCCCACCGCGCTGATGGCCGCGGACCACTCCTTGTCGTAGCCAGCCTTGCGCATCATGGGGATGGTGAAGGTACCGGTGGCCACCACGTTTGCCATGGCGGAGCCGGAGACCATGCCGAAGAGGCCCGAGGCGATGAGGGACACCTTGCCGGGGCCGCCGACGGTCTTGCCGGTCAGCTTCTGGGCAAACTTGATGAAGGTCTGGCTGCCGCCGGTCTTGGAGAGCACGGCGCCGAAGATGCCGAACATGGCGAGCATACCGGCGGACAGGCCCACCATCTGGCCCCAGATGCCGTTGGTGGTGTGATAGAGGTTCATGAACACCGCGTCAAAGGTGTAGTTCTTGTGGGCCCAGCTGGAGGGGAAGATCTGGCCAAAGAAGGAATAGATGAAGAAGAAGGCGGCCAGAATCGGGAAGGTCCAGCCCACGCAGCGGCGGGAGGCCTCGATGATGAGCAGGGTCAGCACCACGGAAAAGATCTTGTCCGCGATATTCAGCCACTGGATGGGGTCCCAGAGCAGCTTTTCATAGTTGAGAATCATGAAGCCCGTGCTCAGCAGGCTGAGGACGGTAAGTACAATGTCGTACCAGGGAACCTTGTCCATCGACACGCCCTTCTTGACGGGCTTGAGGATGAAGATCATGGCCATAACGAAGAAGAGGTGGACAGAGCGCTGCTGAATGTCGGGCAGGACGCCGAAGCCGGCCGTGTAGAGCTGGAAGGCGATCAGCGCCACACTCATCACGACAGTAACGGTGTACCAGAAGCCTGTGAGTTTACGCATGAGGAGGGTCTCCTTTCCGTTGCTTACGCTTGGAATTGATGTTCAGATTTGGGCAAAGCCCGGGCACGCCCGGGCTTTGTTGTATTGTTCTATTGAATTATGCGGCGGGAACGTACTCGGGCGGGATCAGGTTCTCGGGCACGTCGTAGCCGTGCTCGACCAGATACTGCACAGTGCCGGGGGCGAGGAGGACCGGGGACTTCAGGGTCAGACCGATGACGTCGTTTGCAGCGCCGACGGGATAGGCCTCATGCCACATGTCGGCATAGTCTTCCATAACGGCCTTGAAGATCTGGTACTGCTCCTGCTGGGTGAAGTTGCCCACGCGGGTCTGGCAGCCCTGAGGGGTGCCGACGACGTTGGTATCGTGATCGACGCCGTCATAGGTGCCGGCGGGGATAACGCCGGAGATGAGGTAGGGGTAGGCTTCGGTGATCTGCGCGACCTGCTCATCGGTGAGGCTGACCAGATCGATGGGGATCTCCGCATTGCGCTGCATAACGTAGGAGTCAACCGTGGGGCCAAGCTTCACGGTGCCGATGATCTCACGGTTGGCGTAGGCGTCGCCCGCGTCAGCCTGGGAAGCGGTGAACCAGTTGGGGGCAAAGCCCAGCAGATCGGCGATGTTCTTGATGATGGCCTCGGCAGAGGTGCCGGTGCCGCCGGGGTTGAACTTCTTGCCGTCAAGGTCGGTGATATTGTTGATGCCGGCCTTGGCGTCAACAACGGGCATCTCCCAGGTGGCCTCATAGTACCAGATCATGCGCAGATCGGGGTCGGCGTCGCCCTCGAAGGTGCCGAGACCGTTGTAGCTCTCATAGTCGGTGGAGGAGACGGCATTGCCGAACTCGCACTCGCCGGAGCGTACGCGCTTGGTGATGGCGACGGCGCCCTGGGACTCAGAGACGGTCACATGCATATTGGGGAAGGCGGTGTCCAGGATGGCACCGACAGAGACCCAGAAGGGGTACATGGCGGAGGAGGCGGGGCAGGCGGCGAGGGTCAGGTACTTCTCGCTGCCGTCGCCGAAGACGGCGGGATCAGCCGCGGGAGCTTCAGCGGCGGAGCCGCTGTTGTCGGCCGCGGGAGCGGCTGCGGGGGCCGCGGCAGGGGCGCTGGAGCCGCCGCAGGCGGCGAGGGCCAGAACCATGACGACAGCCAGGAGGAGCGCAATCAGTTTTTTCATGTTCATTTTTCCTTTCTCAAAATAAATGGGGTCCGAAAAATGCTTACACCTGCATTATACACAAGCTTGTCCTTTGACGAAAGTCCAAAAATGTCCAAATCCCATAGTTTTTTGGCGGGAGCAATTTGCCAAAAAGTTATGGCAGTTTTTTAAAGTTTCTACGCAAAGCGCAGATCGGGCAGCTCTTTCAGCTCCGTGATGGAGAGCAGGGTGTCGCAGAGGGCCTCCGCCCGCTCCCTTCCGATCACGCTCTCCATCAGTCCGACGCTCTTGGCGCGGGCCTGGGCGGAGGTCAGCGGATTGTCGATGCTGCCCGAGGCGCTGGGGATCTCATGGGTATGGGTCTTGCCGTCTTTGGTATGCACCGTCAGCAGACAGCCCCACTTGTCAGGGTAGGCCTCGGTGAAGCGCTCGGCTTCGCGGATCTCCACGCGCTTTAAGAGCGCCTGGGCCTCCGGGGCGTTGATAGCCTCGTCTGTGAAGCTCGCCAGCCCCACGCGCCCGTCGAGAAACGCGCGGGCCACGCAGTAGGGTGTGGAGAAGCGAGCCTGAGGGCCGTTGTGGGGCTCTTTGCTCGCCTCGCTCCAGCCGCACTGCTGCAGACCGATGAGGTAGGTGTCCACCGTGGCGGAGGCGATCTGCTCGGCCGTGATGCCGTTTTTTTCCCGCAGAGCCAGGGCCGCGTCGATGCCGCAGTGGGTGGAGCGGCAGCAGGGATAGGGCTTGTTGTCCATACGGGTGATTTCCCACACGGTGCCGAGATTCGCCGTGGCGTACTCCGGCACGGGAGCCGAAGACATCATGTGGAACAGGCCGCCGTCTTCGCTGGTGAGCACATGCTCCGGTCCGGTCATCCCGGCCTTCGCCAGGAAGGCCGCCTCGCAGCCGGACTGGGAGGCGCGGGCGGGGTTTAGTACCTTGCAGCTTGCCCCGTCGGCGAGAAAGGCCCAGGTGCCGAAGCTCTGTGCGCCGGCAAGGCCGAGGGCGCTGACCATCTTTTCCTCGTCCAGGCCCAGGAGCTTTCCGCAGGCAGCGGCCGCGCCGAAGATGCCCGCCGTGGCGGTGGAGTGCCAGCCGGGCTTGCGGTGGGCCTTGATGCCGAAGGCCATGGCGATGCGGGCGGCGATCTCGTAGCCCGCCACCACGGCCACCGCCAGTTCCTCGCCGGAGGCGCCCAGCATGGCCGCGACGCTCCAGGCGGCGGGCGTCACCACGGTGCCGATGTGGCACTTGGAGGCGGTGTGCACGTCGTCCAGCTCCAGGGTGTGGCCCTGCATGGCGCAGAGGAACACCGCCGGAAACAGCGGGGCCGAGAAGCCCTGGCCCCAGACGGGGGCCATCTGCCCCTGGCCCATGAGGCCGCGGTATTCTCTTGTGACTCTCTGAATCTGATCGTATTGCGCGGCGCCGATCCCGGCGGCCACGGTGTCCATGATTTTCAGGGCGGCCTCCCGCCGGACATTTCCCGGCAGATCCTCTGCCCGGAGACCCACGGCGAAGCGGGCCAATTCACGCAGGATACTTGTCATGGGCTTCCCTCCTGGAAAAATTCAGAGCTCAGTTTCTGTTCAAAAACGTGATGCACACGGGGCTGCCCGTGTGGATGATATTCAGCGTGGGCTTCAGGGTCCCGGTGCCCGGGTCCCAGGTAAACTCCACAATGGTGTCGCTGTCCTCGTTGGCGACATAGCAGCGGCCGTTGGGGCCGAAGCAGAAAAAGCGCGGCGTCTTGCCAAGGCACCCGGAGAAGCCCGTCATGCGCAGGTAGCCGGTGTGCTGGTCGATATGGTAGACGGCGATGGAATCGGTGTAGCGGTTGGAGACCAGAACGTACTCTCCGCTCGGGTCAATGACGATCTCGCTGGCGTCGGAGTAGCCCAGCACGGTCTCCGGCACGGTGGAGAGCTCCTGCAGGCCCTTGAAGGTGCCGTTTTCGGGATCGTAAGAGAAGTAGAGCACCTTGTTGCCCTTCTCCTCCACCATGTAGAGCCTGCGCTTGTTGGGGTGGACGGCGGCGTGGCGCGGCTCGTCCCAGGTGCGGGAGAGGAAGCGGTCGGTCTCGGTGAAGCGGCCGGTCTCCTCGTCATAGCGCAGCGCGCGCATCTGCCCCAGGCCGTTGATGCGGCCCTGGGCGCAGGCGATCAGGTGCTTTTTGTCCCGGTCCCAGAGGCACTGGTGGATGGTGGAGACCTTGTCGGGGCCCTTGCCCTCGTAGGTAAAGGTGGCGATCACGTCGCCCAGGGAGCCGTCGGCGTTGCGGGCGATGGTGTAAAGGGTTCCCCCCTGGAGGGTCGCCACCACCAGGTTTTTGTTGTTGCGGTCGATGGTGATGTCCACGGGGTTTTTGCCGCCGATGTCGATGGTGTTGAGATGGACGAGCGTGCCGTCGTCCTGAATCCGGTAAGCGCTCACATGACTGAGATCCCCGTGGACGCTGTAGAGAAACTGTCCCGTCAAATCCAGGCACTGGTAGCTGGGGTTGTCTTCTACAAAGAGGGTCTGGAGCTCGGTCCAGGTCCCGTCCTCCTCCACGCGGTAGGTGACGAGGCCCTTGCCTCTGGCGTTGCGCTTCTGGGTGGTGCGGCAGCCGACATACACAATCTGCATGCTTTCGTTCTCCTTTTTTGGGATCAGTTCAGGTCCAACAGCTTGTCGTAGTTGGCCTTCATCATGGCGTCGATGTCCTTTGCGGGCACGCCCTTGAACAGCAGCGCGTGGGCAAACATGCGCAGCGTCTCGGGCGGCAGGGTCTTGCGGGGATGGCCGCAGTCGCTGGAGATGATGCACTGCTCGGTACCCACGGCCTCGATGGCCTCCTTGTACAGGTCCAGCGAGATGGGCTTGGGGATGGCGCTGAGGGCGTTGCCCGCGCAAAACTCCACAAAGGCGCCCAGCTCCACGGCCTTTTTGATGTCCTCGATGGAGCAGGCCGGGGGTGAGAAGAAGGGGTGGGTCAGCAGCATGCGCTCCAGGCCCATATCGTGGCCGGCCTCAATGAGCTTGAGAGCCTCGTGGGCGGAGAGGTGGCTGGTGCCGAGGATGGCGTTGTGCTTCTTGACGAGCTTCAAAATCGGCTCGATCTCGGGGATGAGATTGTCGTTCTCGTCCAGAATGGTGATGGGCTTGACCTCATACTCCTGCTTGGCGTCGGCGCCCATGTGGGCATAGCCGCCCATCTTGCCGGTCTCCTTGTAGTGGGCCAGGGAGTGATAGGTGGGCATCCAGACCTCCACCGCGCCGAGCTTCAGGGCCACGTCCACGGCGGCGGGGTTGATGCCGCCGGTGTGCAGGTTGAGAACAATGCCGCCGAAGGTCTTGATCTCCGGCACGGCCTGGTTGGTGTGCCAGGCGCGGGTCATGGTGGTGTCGGCGTGGCACTTGAAGACGATGGCGCGCATGCCGGCGTCGCGGCAGGCCTCGGCCGTCTCGATGTCGTTTGCCAGGCGCTCAAAGATGTCGGGGGAAGAGTGGATGTGCAGATCGCACGCGCCCTTGATGGAATAGATCGCCATGTGGTTCCTCCTTCAAATATTCGTTTTATTCCGTGACGCGGGGGATCATGCTGACCGCCCGCGGCAATACCGTAACCAGGGGATTCTCATATTCCGGCAGCACCCGGTCCAGGGCGCTCTGGAGATCCGGCGCCCAGTCGAGGAACATCTCTTTGAGCTCCTCCGGATCCAGCAGCTCGGACACCACCACGATCTTCGCGCGCAGCAGGGCTCTGGCGTACATGAAGGCCTTGTTGTTGCCCACATTGAAGCCCTCTCTTTTATAGCGCTCAATGATGGCCTCGGGGCTTTCCCCCTCCTTCATCCACTGGGGGAAGAGGCCCTCTCCCACGCCGAGCTCGCTTCTCGCGCAGAGGATCACCGTACCGCCGGGCCTGACCAAAGTCTCCGCCACAGCCAGACCCTTCTGTGCCTGGTAGAGGTCGCTGTCCCTGGGATAGCCGCCGGGGCTGCAGACCACCACGTCGGCAAGGCCCGGGATGGAGACGCTGTTGTGCTCCCGGCAGACGCGCACGCCCTCGGCGTGGGCAAGCTCAATGTCGCCCGCCACATAGCGCACGTTCTGCTTTTTCAGGTCCTGCACCGCGTTGATCATGAAATCGACCCCCGCTTTCTTCGCCGCGGCCAGAGCCACATCGTGGAAGCGGTTTCCCTCCAGGATGCCCATGGAGGGGTTGTAGGGCCGCATGGGCAGGGAGTGGTGGATCTTCAGGGTGTCAAGACCCGTGATGCCGGGCAGGATGCTCTTGCGCCCGCCGGAGAAGCCCGCCGTGTGGTGGGGCGCGATGAGTCCCGTGGTGATGATGAAATCCGCCTCCCGCACGGCGTTGTTGAGCCAGATGTCCAGCCCGTCGATCTCTCCCAGGCGGAAGAGGCTGGCTTTGTCGCGGCAATCGTGCAGCACGATCTCATATTTTTCCACGACCTCGTCGCCCACGATGGCGCGCATCTCCCTGTCTGTCGGCGCCCGGTGGGAGCCGGTGGCGCAGATAAAGCGGATATTCTCATCCGGCACCTCCGCTCTGTGAAGGCGCCGCAGCAGCGCAGCGACGATCTGCCTGTTGGGGCCGGGGCGGGTGTGGTCGTTGACCACGATCAAAACCTTGTTTTCGGGCTTTACCGTCTCCTCCAGCCGCGCCGTCCCGATGGGCGCGTCCAGGGCCGCTTCGATCCGTTCTTCCTCTGTGCCTGTCACGGCTTCTGTCTTGGGGTCCACTACGCTCACGCGCAGGGAGTCCGGGAGTTCAGCCTCCATGCTCCCGGTGCCGAAGGGGACGCGGATGATCATATCTGCTCGTCTCTTCTCCTTTCGCTGTCCAATACAAGCTGGTTGACATTGATGCTCTGGATGAAATCCACAAAGTCGGAGACCAGGGGATTTTTCAAACTGGTTTTTTCATACAGCAGCCAGGTGAGCCGTGTCACCGAGGCGCCGTCGGCAAAGGTCAGGGGCTGGGAGTACAGGCCCTTTTCAAACATGAAGTACTTGGGGTCCGGGAAGATGCCGTAGCCCAGGCCGTATTTGACCATGGCCACGCAGCAGTCTCCCGTGGGCACCTTGAAGCGCAGGGTGCGGGGCGTGGTGAAGTTTTCGTTCCACCAGCGCTGGATCAGGGAGAGGATCATGGGGTTTTTACTGAACTCGATGAAGGGCAGGTTTGGCAGCTCTTCGATGGTGAAGGGCCGGTTGTACACGGCGTAGACCTGGTCCTCGCTGACCTTGATGCGCTCGAGATGGGTGTCGAAGGCGTTGTAGCGGGCGAAGGTGAGATCCAGTGTGTCATCCTCCACACGCCGCGTCAGCTCATCGGAGAGGCCGGTGATCACGTCAAACTCCACGCCCGGGTGGGTCTTGACATATTCGGCCATCAGCGCGGGCAGCACGTAGCGCACATAGGAGTAGGGCACACCCAGGCGCAGCACGCCCTTGGCGCCCTTATTGCGCTTGGCCACGTCCTCCTTGATCTCCTGGATGGCGGCCACAATGGACTCCGCCTTCTGGGCGATACGCTCGCCCTCGGCGGTGAAGACGCTGCCCTTGCGGCTGCGCACGATCAGGGGGATGCCCAGCTCATCCTCGATCACCTGGATGCGTTTGGTCAGCGTGGGCTGGGACACATACAACAGCTCCGCCGTTTTGGAAATGTTGTGCGTTTTGTGGAGCGTCACAAGAATCTGCCAGTCAAAATCTCGCATGCCGTCTCTCCTTTGTTTTTACACCGTTTCCCGTTCTGTATTGTCTTTTGACCTTATTATAATGGATACCGACCGATTTTTTATATAGTTTTTTCGGTTTGCTTCCATAAAAAAAACTATTTGACTTCCCCCTGCCTTTTCCCTTACTTTTATAGCAGAAGTGTCAAACGCGATGCGCTTTTTTTTCAAACGTTCAGCAAAAAGCAGGAGGAATATCATGAGAAAATTCCCGGTTGTCTATATGCGCGGCGGCACCTCCAAGGGCATCATGTTCCTGGAGAAGGACCTGCCCGGCCGCGAGGAGTGGGACGACATCTTCGTCCAGTGCATGGGCTCCCCCGACCCCAAGCAGATTGACGGCGTGGGCGGCTGCGTCTCATCCAACAACAAGATCGTCGTCGTGCGCCCCAGCGAGCGCCCCGGCGTGGATGTGGACTACATCGTGGGCCAGAGCATCGTCGGCCAGAGCAAGATCGACTACAAGTCCAACTGCGGCAACATGACCGCCGCCACTGCCCCCTACGCGGTGGAGATGGGCCTGGTGGAGCACCTGACGGAGCCGGTCACGACGGTTCACATGTTCAACCTCAACACCAACAAGTACATCGACGTGGACGTGCCCGTCAAAAACGGCCAGTTCAACAACGAGGGCGACTGCGCCATTGCCGGCATCGACGGCACCGCCGGCGAGCTGCGGGTCAACTTCCTCAACCCCGCCGGCAGCAAGACCGGCAAGCTCTTCCCCACCGGCCAGGTGCAGGATGTGCTGGAGATTCCGGAGCTCGGCTCCATCCGCTGCACCATCCTCGACGTGTCCAACCCCATCGTTCTGGTGCGGGCGGAGGATCTGGGCGCTGCCGGCACGGAGCTGCCCGCCGCCGTGGACGCCGACAAGCGCCTCGCCGCCGCGCTGGAGGCCATCCGCGGCGCCGCCTGTGTGAAGATGGGCTTTGCCAGGGATCTCAAGGACGCCACCGAAAACAGCCCCGCCGTCCCCAAGGTGGGCTTCTTCACCGTCCCGAAGGACTACACCGACATCGCCGGCAAGGCCGTCTCCGCCTCCGAAATGGACATCTGTGCCCGGGTGATCTCCGTCTTCAAGTGCCACAAGGCCGCCCCCCTCACCTCTGCCTGCGCCATCTCCGTGGCCCGCGCTGTCCCCGGCACTCTGCTCTATGAGCTGCTGGGCGCCCCGACGGACGACAGCGGCGCCGTGCGCATCGGCCACCCCAGCGGCGTCATGACCATGTTCCCCTACATGGACGACCCCACGCTGCCCGACCCCAACCTGATCCAGCTCAGCGGCGTCGCCGTGCAGCGCACAGCCCGGCGCATCATGGACGGCAGCATCTACATCAGCCGTTAAACCAAACTATCGGTTTTCCCTATGCCTCTTATCCGCTTTTCCCCTTGCCGGGCGATAGCTGCCCGTTTACAATAAAATCAGAAGAAGCAGCCTTTGCTGCTCACTCCGAACACAACACGAACAGAAAGGAACAGGAACATGATCAAGCTTTATGACGGCGGCGTTTATCTGCTCAACGGCAAGACCCTCACCCAGAGCGAGGAAGAAGTCCAGGCTCTCACCGGCAGGGCTCCTCAGAAGGAAGAGGCCCGCAAAGGCACCATGGCCTACTCCATCCTCAAAGCGCACAACCAGTCTGACGACATGAGCGCCATGCGCCTCAAGTTCGACTCTCTCACCAGCCATGACATCACCTACGTCGGCATCATCCAGACGGCCCGCGCCTCCGGTATGACCGAGTTCCCCATCCCCTACGTTCTCACCAACTGCCATAACTCTCTGTGTGCCGTCGGCGGCACCATCAACGAGGACGACCACAAGTTTGCCCTCTCCGCAGCCCACAAGTACGGCGGTATCTACGTGCCCACCAACATGGCCAACATCCACTCCTACAACCGCGAGACCATGACCGGCTGCGGCCGCATGATCCTCGGCTCCGACTCCCACACCCGCTACGGCGCCCTGGGCAACATGGCCGTCGGCGAGGGCGGCGGCGAGCTTGCCAAGCAGCTGCTCGGCCGCACCTACGACTTTGCCTATCCCGGCGTCATCGCCATCTACCTCGACGGCGCGCCCCGGCCCGGCATCGGCCCCCATGACGTGGCCCTGACCATCATCGGCAACGTCTACAAAAACGGCTACGTCAAGAATAAGGTCATGGAGTTTGTCGGCCCCGGCGTGAAGAATCTCCCCATCGAGTACCGCAACGCCGTTGACGTCATGACCACCGAGACCACCTGCTGGTCCTCCATCTGGGTCACCGACGAGGAGACCCAGCGCTACTACACCGTCCACGGCAGACCCGAGGCCTACAAGAAGCTCGACCCCGCGGACGTGACCTGGTACGACGGCTGCGTGTACCTCGATCTCTCCACCCTGGAGAGCACCATCGCCATGCCCATGCACCCGAGCAACATCTACACCATCCACGAGCTGCAGGAAAACGCCCAGGATATCCTCCACCTGGTGGAAGAGGCCGCCAACAAGCAGATCAAGGGCGCCAGGATGGACCTCATGAGCAAGTGGCACGACGGCGGCGTCTGGTGCGAGCAGGGCGAGATCGCCGGCTGCTCCGGCGGCACCTTTGACAACGTCATGGCCGCGGCCGACATTCTCCGCGGCAAGAGCTGCGGCAACGGCGCCTTCTCCCTGAGCGTCTACCCCGGCTCCATGCCCGCCTTCGCCGCCCTGGTCAAGAACGGCAGCATCTCCGACCTGGTCTCCGCCGGCGCCATCATCCGCGAGTGTTTCTGCGGCCCCTGTTTCGGCGCGGGCGACACCCCGGCCAACGGCGAGTTCTCCCTCCGCCACACCACCCGCAACTTCCCGAACCGCGAGGGCTCCAAGCCCGGCGAGGGCCAGATGAGCGCGGTCGCCCTGATGGACACCCGCTCCATCGCCGCCACCGCGGCAAACGGCGGCAAGATCACCGCCGCCACCGACATCGAGGTCGAGTACCGCAAGCCCGTGTACGAGTTTGACGGCGGCATCTATGCCAAGCGCGTCTACAACGGCTGGGGCAAGCCCGAGCCCGAGAGTGAGCTCAAGTTCGGTCCCAACATCAAGGACTGGCCCGAGATGCCCGCGCTGACGGACGATCTGCTGGTGAAGGTCTGCTCCTACATCACCGACCCCGTCACCACCACCGACGAGCTGATCCCCTCCGGCGAGACCTCCTCTTACCGCTCCAACCCCGAGAGATTGAGCGAGTTTGCTCTCTCCCGCCGCGATCCCCAGTACGTCTCCCGCTCCAAGGTCCTGCGCCAGGCCGACCGCGACCGCCGCGCCGGCAAGGGTCTCTCCGAGGAGATCAAGGCTGTCTACGCCGCGCTGGAGAAGGCGGGCCTGAAGGTCGATCCCGAGGGCACCGACATCGGCTCCACCATCTTTGCCAACATGCCCGGCGATGGCTCCGCCCGCGAGCAGGCGGCCTCCTGCCAGCGCGTCATGGGCGCCTCCGCCAACTTCGCCAGGCAGTATGCCACCAAGCGCTACCGCTCCAACTGCATCAACTGGGGCATGACCCCCTTCCTGGTGCCCAATCCCGAGGTCTTTGAGCTGGGCGACTACATCTTCGTCCCCGGCCTCAAGAAAGCGATCCTGGAGAAGAACGACGATCTGACCGCCTACGCCGTCAAGCCCGACGGCACGGTCACCGCCTTCCCCTGCTCCATCGGCGCGCTGACCGATCCCGAGCGCCAGACCATCGTCGACGGCTGCCTCATCAACTACTACCGCAACAACTGATCGTTTTCAAACACGGCAAAGGGCCGGCGGGAGTTCCCGCCGGCCTTTTGCCTGTTTCTTTCGCTTCTGTCGTCCCGCGCTTCCCGCCGGGCAAGCCTCCCTTTGGCAAAGGGAGGTGGCGCGCAGCGCCGGAGGGATCGAAAAGCGGCGGAGGCATGCTTGATCCCCCACCGCCTTTGGCGGAGCCCCCTTTCCGAAAGGGAGCCCTGAGGCCGCCCCTGCGCCTTTTCAGTCTTTCAGGCTCCTGTAATAGTTGATCAGGCAGCCCGCTTTGAGGATCTGCTTTTCCTTTTCTGTGAGCGTATCCAGCGTGGCGCGGACGGTGGTCTCCGAGCCCAGTACGGGCAGCTCGAACCACTCCCCGGCTTTGTCCAGCCGCTCATAGACATCCTCCACCAGCAGCCAGTCCCCAGGCTGCAGCGCGGGCTTCTCCTCCGTCCGCAGGGGCAGCAGGCCCCAGTTGATGCAGTTGGAACGGTAGCGCTTGGTGGAGTACTCCTGCGCCAGGTTGCCGAGGCCCGCCAGCACCTTCTGGTTGGAGGCCGCCTGCTCCCGGGAGGAGCCGTCCCCGATCTTCTCGCTGACGACAAGGCCGCCGATCAAAATCTCGTCCTCGCCGCAGCCGAGCTTTTCCGCCGCCGCTTTCAGGACCGCCGCGGTCTCCGCATCCTTTTCCCCGTCCCGGGCTTTGCGCAGGGCGTGGCTGCGGGAGACGTAATCCGGATCCCGGCTCTGGAGGGTGAAGGCGGAGAGCTTTTCGGGATTGGATCGCCAGGCCGTGGCCTCGCCGGAGGGGACCAGCTCGTCAGTCGTCACCGACCCCTCGTAAACGCCCATGGTTTTCAGCAGCAGATGCTTTTTCATCCGCGGCATCTCCGGCCAGGGGGCGATGTTCGGGCCCATGCGCACATCCCTGCCCGGCTCGCTTTTGCCGAAGCAGTCGAGCACCTGGCCCTCATAGATGCGCGGATCGTACTGATAGTCGTAGCTGCGGTATTCCACGTCCAGCTCATCGGCGCCGGTGAGGCGGCCGCCGTTTACCATGGTGGCCGCGATGGACCTTGCGTCCATCAGAATGGCCGCCGCCATCTGCCCCTGCCGGGGCTTGGAGCCCTCCCGGTTGGGGTAATTGCGGGTCACATGCCGGATGGAGAGCTGGTTGTCCGCCGGCACGTCCATCACGCCAAAGCAGCTGCCGCACATGGCCGGGCGCAGCGTCGCGCCTGCGGCAATCAGGTCCGCGGCAAGTCCCTGGCGCAGCAGTTCCATCATCACGGGCTGGCTGGCCGGGTGGACGCCCAGGCCCGCGCCGCCCGCCGGGATCGTGTGGCCCCGCAGGATGTCCGCCGCCGCAGCGAGATTGCCGAAGATGCCGCCGGCGCAGCCGCTGATCAGGGCTTGGTCCACCCAGAGCTCCCCGCCGCGCAGCTTGTCCATCAGACGGAAGGGCCGCTCCTTGTCGCGCTTGATGACGTTGCCCTCCCGCTCCACCTCGGCCAGATACCCGGCCGGGTCTTTCTTGAACTCCCGGATGGGCAGTGCCCGGGACGGGTGGAAGGGCAGGGCCATCATGGGCTCGATCTTGTCCAGCTCCAGGAAGATCGCCCCATCGTAGCAGGCGGCGCCCTCCGGGGCCAGGGGGCGGTATGCCTCCTCCCGGCCGTGGTTTTTGAGCCACGCTCTTGTTCTCTCGTCCGTACACCAGATGCTGCTGAGCGCGGCGGATTCGGTGGTCATGACGTCAATCCCCAACCGAAAGTCCATGTCGAGGTTCCCGATCCCCGGGCCGATAAACTCCAGCACCTTGTTGCGCACAAAGCCGCTTTCAAACACCGCGCTGATCAGTGCCAGAGCAACATCGCAGGGGCCCACGCCAGGCCGG
>ONPY01000060.1 GCA_900319835.1 uncultured Eubacteriales bacterium
AGCGCCGCAGCCATCGGTATGCTCCCGGCAGAGCTTGCCTGGAAGACCCGGGTGCTTGGCAACACCTCCCTTGCCGGGGCACGCCTGGCGCTGCTTGATCCCGAGGCGCGCGGAAGACTGCGCGACATTCAGGGCGCCTGCCGCTATGTAGAGCTCTCCGGCGACCGGGATTTCAACGAAGAATATACCGATCAACTTGCTTTTTATGAGGAGGACGACGACGAATGGAACTGAGCTTTCCCCTGATTTTGGACGGTGCCACCGGTACCGAGCTGCAAAAGCGCGGCTTTACCGGCAGCGACTGCGCCGAGCTCTGGACGCTGGAGCACCCGGAGGCGATCCTGGAGATCCAGCGCGGCTATGTGGAGGCCGGCAGCCGGATCCTTTACACCCCCACCTTTGGCGCCAACCGCACCAAGCTGGAGGCCCACGGCATTTTTAACCAGGTGGGCGACTTCAACCGGCGTCTCGCGGCGCTCACAAAGCAGGCCGCCGGCGGCAGAGCCTGGGTGGCCGGGGACATCGCCCCGACTGGGCTGTTCCTCTACCCGCTCGGCGACACGAGCTTTGAGGAGCTGGTGGACATCTATACCGAGCAGGCCGCCGCGCTGGAGGAGGCCGGGGTCGATCTGTTTGTGATCGAGACCATGATGACGCTTGCCGAGGCAAGGGCCGCGGTGCTGGCCGTCAAGAGCGTCAGCGACAAGCCGGTCTTCGTCTCCTTCACCTGTGACGAAAAGGGGCGCACCCTCTCCGGCTCCGACGTGAAGGCTCTGCTGCAGATCATGCAGGGCATGGGCGTGGACGCCTTCGGGCTCAACTGCTCGGTGGGCCCCGACGAGATGGCAAAGCAGCTTAAGCGCCTGCGGGAGATCGCCCGGGTGCCGCTGATTGCAAAGCCCAACGCGGGCGTGCCCGAAGTGGTCGGGGACGAGACGGTCTACAATTGCCCGCCGGAGGCCTTCACCACCCATCTCGAGGAGATGGCGGCGGCCGGCGTGTGGATGTTTGGCGGCTGCTGCGGCACAAACCAGGAACACGTCCGCGCCCTGGCGCAGGCGGTTTCCGCACTCACGCTGGTTTCCCCCGCGCCGCAGCACAGCGAGGCCCTCCCCTGCGCCACCGAGAAGGAGCTCTTCTTCCTGCCGCCGGACGTGGCTGTGGGCGAGGCTCTGCCCATCACCGCCGAGCTGGAGGATCAGCTGGAGGAGGCCATGGACTCCGACGCGCCGGTGCTCACCCTGGAGATTACAAGCCCCGACGAGCTGGAGGATTTTGCCGCCTGCCAGATGCTCATCACAAAGCCCCTGTGCCTGCGCTGTGCGGACGCAGAGCTTCTGGAACAGGCGCTGCGGCTGTATCAGGGCAGGGCTCTGTACGACGGGCCGCTCGGTGAGGAGGAGCTTGCACCCCTGGCGAAGAAGTATGGCTTGGTTTATTAAGTGCAGAACGTGCAAAAGCAGGGCGGGAACTTGGTTCCCGCCCTGTTTCTTTATCGACTTTTCATAGGCGCGGGCTGGAAATAACCGACGCTTTTTGTTGACTTTGCAGAACCGGTATCGTAAAATATCATAGTATCCTGATCACAGTTCCCCATTCGGATGACAATAGACACATTTCAGAAAGGACAGAACTGGCCATGAAAAAAGAGGAAAACAAAGCGAAAAAGGAAGAATCCGCGCTCTTAAAGGCTGAGGTCAAGGCCCTGCGCGAGAGGCTGATGGCCCAGCAGCAGGAGGTCCGCGAGAAGAAGCTGCCCATCATCGTGCTGGTGGAGGGCTGGTCCGCCGCCGGCAAGGGCAGTCTGATCAACGAGCTCATCAGTGAGATCGACCCCAGAAACTACAACGTGGTCTCCCCGGTTATCACGCCGGAGGCGGAGGCCAGATACCCCTTCCTCTACCCCTATGCCAAGGCCATCCCGGAAAACGGCAAGATCATGTTCTATGATTCCGGCTGGATGGAGGACTGCGTGCGCAAGATCCTGCACCGGGACATCACGAAGGACGAATACAAAAAGCGCGTTCAGGCTGTCAATGAGTTTGAGCGGCAGCTGCGGGACGGCGGCTATCTGGTGCTGAAGCTGTTTCTGGACATCAGCCAGTCCGAGCAGCACAAGCGCATGAGCGCCCTGCGGGAGAGCTTTGAGACCGAGTGGCGCGTCACGCCCGAGGACATGTGGCAGCACAGAGAGTACAAGGCCTTCCAGGAGGCGTACGGCGCTTTCATGGAGAAGACCGGCAAGGTGATCCCCTGGCATGTGCTCGACGGCAGCAAGAAGACGCTCGCCGCACGGGATGCTCTGAAGCTGCTGGTGGGCCAGATCGACGAGGCGCTGGAAAAGGGCCGCTATGTCGGCAAGCCCTTCAAGGAGAGCTTTCCCCTGCTGAAAATGCCGAAGCTCAGTGAAGTGGATCTCTCCCCCGCGCTGACCGATGAGGAATACAAGAAAGAGCTCAAGAAGCTGCAGAAGCGCCTCGGCGAGCTGCACAATGTCATCTACCGCAAGAAGATCCCCGTCATCCTCTGCTACGAGGGCTGGGACGCGGCCGGCAAGGGCGGCAACATCCGCCGCATCGCGCGGCCCCTGGATCCCCGCGGCTTCGACGTGATGCCCATCGCCTCCCCCGAGCCGCACGAGCTGGCCCGCCAGTATCTCTGGCGCTTCTGGACCAGACTGCCCCGCAGCGGCCACATCTGCATTTTTGATCGCACCTGGTACGGCCGTGTCATGGTGGAGCGGCTGGAGGGCTTCTGCTCCGAGGACGACTGGAAGCGCGCCTACAACGAGATCAACGAGTTTGAGCGGCAGCTGACCGACTGGGGCGCCGTGGTGCTGAAGTTCTGGATTCACATCGATCAGGATACCCAGCTGCAGCGCTTCAACGACCGGCAGAACACCCCCGAGAAGGCCTGGAAGCTGACGGAGGAGGACTGGCGCAACCGCGAGAAGTGGCCCCAGTACGAGGAGGCCGTGGACGAGATGCTGCAGAAGACCAGCACCAGGAACGCCCCCTGGTTCATCATTGAGTCCAACGACAAGAAATACGCGCGCATCAAGGCCCTGAAGATCGTCATCGACGCGCTGGAAAAGGCCTGCGAGGACAGAATGTCCTGAGTACATATAAACAGAAAAGAGAAGACACATGGCTTCAAAAGACAAAAAGACCGAAAATGAAAAAGCGGCGCCCGAGAGTATCTTTATCAACCGGGAACTGAGCTGGCTGGCCTTCAACGAGCGGGTGCTTTTGGAGGCGGCGGATACCGCCGTGCCCCTGCTGGAGCGGCTGAAATTCCTGATGATCTACCAATCCAACCTGGAGGAGTTTTACCGGGTCCGCATCGGCATCACCACGCACCGGGCCCTGCTGCAGCCGGATAAAAAGGATCCCCTCTCCGGTCTGCTTCCGGAGGCCCAGATCCAGGAGGTGCTGCGCGTCACGCGCGAGCAGCAGACCCTGCTGGAGAGCATCTGGAAGTCCGTCAAGGAGGAACTGCGCGCCAAAAACGTCGATGTGCTGGACTTCAAGAAGATCAGCAAGGTCGACGAGCTGATGAGCAAGAAGCTCTTCGGCGACATCAAGGATATGCTCTTCCCCAAGTTCATCTCTGTCGACCAGGCGCTGCCCTTCCTGTGGGATGGGGAGTCGTATCTGATCGCTTTTCTGGGCAAGACGGCCACCCAGAAAATGGCCATCATCCCCCTGCATCGGGTACCCGCCTACCAGAGCTTTGAGATCGACGGCTGCCAGAAGATCGTGCTGACGTCCCAGCTTGTCAAGCACTTTCTGCCGCTGCTGCTGAAAAAGGAGAACGTGCTGGCCTCCGCCGTGGTGGCCGTCACCCGCAATGCGGACGTGTTTTTGTCCGATGTGGAGGACCACTCCGACGAGGATTTCCGCCACAAGGTCTCCACCATGCTGACCAAACGTCGGCGGGAGATGCCCGTGCGCGTGCGCATCTCCGGCAAGCTGCCCGACACGGCCCGCGCCCTGCTGTTGAAAAAGCTGCGCGTGCAGGAGCGCTTCGTCTTCACACAGAACGTGCCCTTTGACTTCTCCTTCCGCTCCGCCATCGGCGGCTCTCCCGCCCTGCGCTACGCCGAGCGGAAGCCCGCCAGGAATATCGGGCTGAGCAAAGGTGAATACTTTTCCTACATTGAAAAGCACGACCTGCTCATCAGCTTCCCTTTCCAGAGCATGATGAGTTTCGTGGATCTCATCTACGAGGCAGCAGACGATCCCAGCGTGCTCTCCATCAAGATCACGCTCTACCGCATGTCAGGCAGCAGCAAGATCGCCGCGGCCCTGGCCTATGCCGCCGACAAGGGCAAGGACGTGCTGTGCCTGCTGGAGCTGCGCGCCCGCTTTGACGAGCAGAACAACATCGACTACTCCGAGATTCTGGAGGACGCGGGCTGCCGGGTCATCTACGGTCTGCCTGACCACAAGGTACACTCCAAGCTCTGTGTCATCACCCGGCAAAAAGACGGCAACATCAGCCGCATCACCCAGGTGGGCACCGGCAACTACAACGAGGTCACAAGCGAACAGTACACCGACCTCTCCCTGATCACCGCGCGGGAGGAGTGCGGGCTGGAGGCGGAGGCCACCTTCACCGCTCTCATAAACGGCGAGCTGCCGCCGGAGGCACACAGCCTCTGGATCGCGCCGCTGAGCTTCAAGACGCGTGTCATGGAGTTTCTCGACCGGGAGATTGAGAAGGGCAAAAACGGCCATGTGGCCATCAAGATCAACGCAATCAATGACCCGGACGTGATGAACAAGCTGATCGAGTGCTCCCAGGCCGGCGTGAAGGTGGAGCTCTTTGTCCGCGGCATCTGCTGCCTGCGCCCGGGTGTCCCCGGACAGACGGAGAACATCACCGTAACCAGTGTGGTAGGTCGCTGGCTGGAGCACTCCCGCATCTACAGCTTTGGCGACGGGGACGAGCAGCGGCTCTTCATCGGCTCCGGCGACCTGCTCAACCGCAACCTGCAGCGCCGGGTGGAGGCCTTCATTGAGGTGGTCACCCCCGAGACCCGGGAGCAGATCAACACCGTGCTGGACGCGCTGCGCAACGACCGCGAGAAATCCCGCCGCATGCTCCCCGACGGCAGCTACGTCCGGGACAAGGGCGGCGAGGGTACCTCCTCCCAGGAGGCGCTCTACCGCTACTTCAGCGCACTCAGGGTCAATCCCGCGTCGGCGGAGGCTGTGTCTGAACAGCAGGCCTCCGACACCGCCGCAGTACCCAAAGCGGAGGCGGGACCCGGCGGGTTCTTTGCCCGTCTGCGCAAACTGTTTGAATAACACACGAGGAGGAAGCAGCAATGTCCGAAAGCTACAATATCTGTCTGGATGTGGGCGGGACCAAGGTTCTCGGCGCCATCTTCAATGAGAAAGACGAAATCATTTTCCGCCTGAAAAAGCGCTCCAAGAGCCAGGGCGAGGGCTCGGCCGATGTGGAAAAAGTCATCATCAGTGTGGTGGAGGAGATGATCCAGGAGTCCGGCATCGACCGTGAAAAACTCAACGCCATCGCCTCCTGCGCCCCCGGCGTCATCGATCAGGACAAGGGCATCGTGCTCTTCACGCCGAACCTTCCCTGGCGCAACTACGACATTGCGGGAGCCATGCGCAAGAAGTTCGGCGTCCCCTTCTATGTCGGCAACGATGTCAATCTCGGCGTGTTCGGTGAATACAAGTTCGGCGCGGCGCGCGGCTACAAAAACATCGTCGGCTTCTTCCCCGGCACCGGCATGGGCGGCGGTCTCATCCTCAATGGTCATCTCTTCACCGGCAACCAGTTCAAGGCCGCCGAGTACGGCCACATGATTTTGGACCCGGAGGGCCCCCTCTGCGGCTGTGGGCAGCGCGGCTGTCTGGAGGCCTTCTCCAGCAAGAAGGGCATGAGTGACTACATCCGGCAGCAGGTCGCCCGCGGGCGTAAATGCGCACTGGCCGAGGACGTGCATAACGGCGCCGTTTTCCGCAGCAAGAAGCTCAAGAAGGCCATCGCAGCCGGCGATAAAGTGGCCATCGAGGCCGTGGACCGGGCCTGCCACTATCTGGCCATCGCCACCGGCAACATGATCAACACCATCTCCCCCGACCTGGTACTCTACGGCGGCGGCCTCATCGAGGCCATGGGCGATTACTTCCTCGAGCGCATCCTCGCCGAGGTGGATCGCTACTGCATGCTGGCCATCCGCCCCACGGTGGAGCTGAAGATCGCAGAGCTGGGCGACGACTCCATCCTCTACGGCGACCTGGCGCTGATCAAGGGTCTGTAAACAGGAAAGACAAGGGCAGGAGCCTCGGCTCCTGCCCTTGTCTTTCCTGTTTGGCTTACAGTCGGATCAAGCCGACGCCGTTTTCGATCTCGATCTTTGTGCCGTAGCGCTCACACAGCTGCCCGAGGTATTCGAGCACCTTGTCATCTCTCTGCAGGCGCGGCAGGCCCTTGCGGCTGCGGGGCAGGTCCATCCCCAGGGTGATGGGGTACAGGCGAATTTCCCTGACGCCTCCTTCTTCCACCGTCCAGGACGGCAGCACGGAAAACCAGATGGACGGCATGATGCCGTAGCCCCGTCGCCCGTGGTCGCTGCGCTCCTCCATATAGGCGGCGATGCCGGTGTCGGCGGGCAGGCCCTTGTTCTGGAAGGCCTCCGCCGGCTGCCGCTCCACAGTCTCGGTCTCGAAGATGAAGTTGCCGAGACTGTAGAAGATCGGCTTTCCCTGATAGATCTCGATGCCGCGCAGCTCGTGCGGGCCGTGGCCCAGGATCGCGTCAGCCCCGGCCTCCACGCAGCGGTGGGCAAACTCTTCCAAAAACTCGGGCGCGTCGATGTAGTTTTCGGGCAGCCCCAGGTGCGTGTGGACGGAGACCATCACATAATCCGCTTGAAGACTGGCCTCTCTGACCTCGGTCAGGATGCGCTCCAGATCCCTTTTGTTGCAGCGGGTCTGGCTGCCGAAGTGATCGGAGCGCGTAAAGCGCAGACCCTTCATGGTCAGCTGACCCTCGGGAGCCGGGCGCACATAGCCGAGCTTTGCGCCGTACTCCTCATAGTAGTTCATATTGGTCTGACGCACCAGCTCCTGCAGGGCATGAAAACTCTCTTCGGGTACAAAGTAGCTTGTCTCCACGCGCAGACCGTTGACGCCAGGCCGGCCCTGCATCACCGGTCCCTGTGGACCGGCCAGGTCGGAGTCATGGAAGTCCGCCGTCACGCCGATCAGCGCGACGCGGGCGTGCGCCGTCTCCAGATAGGCGGCGCGGCCGGCTTCATAGAGGTTCCCGCCGGTGCCGGAAAAGGGCATGTCCCGCTCTCTCAGGTGGCGGACTGTGGCCATCAGCCCGTCGGGGCCGTAGTCCATGGAGTGGTTGTTGGCCGTGTTGTAGAGATTGAAGCCCAGGGCGTTCATGTCGTCCAGGATCGCGGGGGCCGCCATGGCCCAGGTGCCGCCGCTGAACGCGGCGGGGGCGCCCTCGGCGTAGTGATAGGTCATCTCCAGGTTGTTGAAGCTCACGTCGTGCGCTTCGATCAGCGCCTGGAGCTCCGCCCGGCCCGGATAGTTTTTCGGGATGCGGCGGGTGGTGAAGGAATCGCCGGAGGCGAGGATTTTGATGCTGCTCATAATGCTCTCCCCTTTCTCAGGTTTCCGCGGGCGTTGGCTGGATCGGCGGCTTCATCTGCTCCGGGAAGATACAGACATAGGGTTCCTTTTCGCTCTGCCGCCGCTGCTCGGCCTTTGCCTTCTCCACTACATCCGGACTGTCGGCAAGGTGCATCGCGGCCGCGCCGAGGATGCGCGCCACCTGCAGCATGCCCGCGTGGGCATAGTGGGTCTTTCCAAAGCTGACCGCCTGCCAGGTGTGCAGGGGGATATCCTTGACAAAGCAGGAGTATGTGAGAAAGCCCGTGGGCTTGTTCTGGCTCACGTCGCCCACGTCGGTGGAGGCGCCGTAGCGGCGCACGCAGGCCGTGCGCGGCATGACAAGCTGCACAAGCGGGCTGTCCTTCATGGCCTCGGCCAGGGCCTCGCCCTCCTGGTCGTAGGAGTCTGTCACATTGGCGGCCGTGCCGCCCCGGTTCTTTTCGGGGATAGCCTCGTAGAGCTGCCCGGCCAGATCGAGATCCTCCGATGTCGCCTCCGTTGCGCCGAAGGCCTGCAGATATGCAAAGATCACATCGTTGACCGTCTCGTTGACGCGCAGCTCCGAGGTGGCCCGCTGGAACTGCACGTCCACCTCCGTCTCGGTCATCATCGCCGCGCCCCTTGCCAGTTTCTCGATGCGCTCGGCAAGCTCCTGGACCTGGGCGATCTTGGGCGCGCGGATCTGATAGCTGACGGAGGCCTCCGGCTGGATGATGTTGGTGGCGCTGCCGCCGGCGTTGTCGATCGCGTAATGGACGCGTACGTCGGGCAAGATATGCTCCCGCAAGAAAGCCATACCGACGCCCATCAGTTCCACCGCCTCCAGCGCGCTGCGGCCGAGGTGCGGCGCAAGGGCGGCGTGGGCCGCGGTGCCGTGGAAGGCATAGCGCATCTGGGCGGTGGCCAGCACGTCGTTGGGGCTGACGCGGCTGATACAGTCCGGGTGCCAGGACAGGAGGATATCCGCCTCGTCAAAGACCCCGGCGCGCAGCATCCAGACCTTCCCGGAGCCACCCTCCTCCGCGGGGCAGCCAAAGAACACGGCAGTGCCCGCGCGGCCGGTCTCCTGCAGATACTCCTTCAGGGCGATGGCCGCCCCGAGCAGCGCGGTTCCCAGCAGATGATGGCCGCAGCCGTGACCGCAGCCGCCCTCACCCTTCGGGTCGGGTGCCTTCCGGGCGGTCAGCGCCTCCTGGCTCAGTCCGGGCAGCGCGTCGTATTCGCCGAGGAAGCCGATCACCGGCCCGCCGCTGCCGTAGCTGGCCCTGAACGCAGTGGGCAGACCGCCGACGCCTCTCTCGACCGTAAAGCCCTCGTTCTCCAATTCCTCGCACAGCAGGTGCGCCGAGCGCCATTCCTGAAAGCGGATCTCGGCAAAATCCCAGAGCTGGTTGGAGATGCTGGTCAGCTGGCTGGTGTGCGCCTTGACCGCTTTTTCAGCAAGCTGTACATAATCCGGCATGATATCCCTCCTCAATGTTTTTCTTCTGATTGACAGTATATCATAGCCATCCACGGTTCAGCAATTCCCTACCTTTCCCGATTTCTCTGTTTTTCTCAGGCAGCGTTCATAGCCAAAAGGGAATGGCGTGATTCCATTTCATCATTGGACAGAGGCAGGGTGCTATGCTACAATAGAATCACTCAGATTATACGCGGAAATAACCACTGAAGAAGGAGGCATCTGCATGAAGATCACAAAGCTGGAACCCATCATGACCGGCTGGCGGCGCATGTTTGTCAAGGTCTATACCGATGAGGGCATCGTCGGCGTGGGCGAAGGCGGCAACTGGGGCTTTCGGGAGTCCATGGTCGGCGCCATCCACCGCATGGAGGAGCCGCTGCTGGGACAGGATCCGCTGCGCATCGAATACCTCGACAGCGAGCTTTACAGCCGCTTCAAGTTCGGCGGCACGTCCATCGCCGCCGCCATCAGTGCCATAGACATTGCGCTATGGGACATCAAGGGCAAGTACTTCAACGTCCCCATCTACCAGATGCTCGGCGGCGCCGTGCGCAACAAGATCCGCCTCTGGGGCGTGGTCTTCGGCAAGACCATCGACGAGAGCGTGGAATGCGCCAAAAAGCTCAAGGAAGAGGGCTACACCTGCATCCGTCTCAACCCCACCAACATCCGGGAAGCCAGCGGCAGCTACGCAAAGCGTGAGCGCGCCATGAGCGACATGATCCACGCCGTGCGCGAGGCCGTAGGCGACGAAGTGGATATCGGCTGCGAAATCCACCGCTCCCTCCAGCCCCACGAGAGCGTGCGGCTCATGCAGCTGGTGGAGGATGTAAACCTTCTTTTCTTCGAAGACCCCATCAATTACGAGAATTACCAGACCATCCAGTCTGTCGCCCGCCGCGCCATGGCGCCCATCGGCGTCGGGGAGCGCAGCTTCTGCATCCAGGATGTGGACATGCTGCTGCGGGAGGACAACATCTCCTTCCTGCGGCCCGACGTGGCCATCATGGGCGGCATCACCGGCTGCAAGAAGGCCGCCGCGATCGCCGAGAGCCACTACGTCAACGTCATCCCCCACATTGCCACCGGCAGCATCTGCTATGCCGCAAGCCTGCAGCTGGCCGCGGCCATCCCCAACTTTGAGGTCATGGAGATGTGCCCCGCTCCCGGCGAGTGGCCGAAGATCCAGCAGGAGATCAAGACGCCCTTTGTGATCGAAAACGGCTATATGCTCCTGCCCGAGGGCCCCGGTCTCGGCGTGGAGCTGCGGGACGACATTCTGGAGACCGCGCCTTACCACGAGTGGCGCTGGGATCTGTCCTACAACGAATACAAGTAACGCATGACATACCGGGTCGATTATGTGCTGGCGCTGGCCGAGGAGAGGAATCTGACCAAGGCGGCCCAGAAGCTCTATATTTCCCAGCCGACGCTGACCAAGTACATCACACGGCTGGAGCAGGATCTGGGTGTGCTGCTCTTTGACCGCACGGTCCAGCCCATCCGCATCACGCGGGCCGGTCAGGTTTTCATCGAGGAGATGCAAAAGATCCAGACCCGCGAGACAAATCTCCGCACCCGGCTCAAGGCGATCAGCCGGGACGCGGACAGTTTCTCCATCGGCATCCCCACGATCCGTGCCGAGTACGTGCTGCCTCAGGTGCTGCCATGCTTTCTGGAAAAATATCCGCACATCTCCGTCAGCACCGACCCCCGCATCGAAAGCACGATCGAGGGGGCCGTGGCCGCGGGCGAGCTGGACGTCGCCGTCGGCGCGCTGACGCTGGCCTACGACGAGCTGGAGTACACCTTCCTCAAAGAGGACGAGGTGCTCCTGCTCCTCTCGCGGGAGCACCCCGCCGTGGCCGGACTTTCAGCGACAGAGGGGACGGTCTCGTCCCCCTGGCTGCTGGACCACCGCCTGCTGCATGACGAGCGTGTCCTGCTGCCGCGCTCGGGCGGCGGGCAGTACCGGGCGGCCATGCTGATGCTGGAAAAATACCAGATCTCCTATTCCGGTACGATCCAGTGCAACAGTCTGCACGCCCTGTTTTGCATGGCAGCCAAAAACGCCGGCATCCTGTTTACCACACCGGCGGACTTCTGCCGCCGCTTCCCCGAGGAAGCGGGAAGGCTCGCCTTCTGCCGTCTCCAGCCGGAGCCCTTCTATCAGCGCAGCTATCTGTGCTGGAAGAAGGAGCGCGGAAAGGAAGCCATCATCCGCGACTTTGCGGATGCCTGCCTGCGTGAACCCAATACAACAAGTCCGGAGGGATGAGTATGCAAACCCCCAGTCGCGAAGAAATGATCCGCATGGCCCGCGAGACCCGCAAGCAGGTCACCAACGCCGTGGTGCCGGAGGAGCTGATGCGGCAGTTTCCCGTCACCATGAAAGAAATGACGATCCCCTTTGCAGAGGGGAATATCCCCGTCTATTACAGTTATCCCGATGAGATGCGCAACCCGGACGTGCTGATTCTCAACTTCCATGGCGGCGGCTTCATCCGCGCCCGGACCCCCAACGACGAGCTGTTCTGCCGCCGGATGAACCACGCCCTCTCCTGCAAGGTGTTGGACGTGGAGTACGCCATCGCGCCGGACCATCCGTTCCCGGTCGCCGTACATCAGAGTTATTTTGTTTTCAATTGGGTGCGCGAGCATGCCGCCGAATGGGAGATCGATCCCGAAAAGCTTGTCCTCATGGGTCACAGCGCGGGCGGGAATCTGGTTCTCGGCGCAGTGATGCGCGCGCTGGAAAACGGCACGCCGGTGCCGGCGCTGCTGGTTTCCGCCTATCCCCCGCTGGACGTGTATACCGACCCCGCCGATAAGCCCTCCATGGGCAAGGGCATTCCCCCTGAGCGGGCGCGGCTGTATAATCTCTATTACTGTGACCGCCAGTTGCAGAAGGATCCCTACTGCTCCCCCATCTACGCGCCGGACGAGATGCTGCGCGGCTTCCCGCCGACGCTGATCCTGACAGCCGGTCTGGATGCACTCTGCAATGAGGCCGAAGACTTTGCCCTGCGCCTGGCCCGCAACTTCAACGAGGTAACGTGCAAGCGCTTTCAAAACGTCGACCACGGCTTTACCATCTACCGGCGCGAGGGCTGCGACGCGGGATATGAGCTCATGTTCCGCTTTGTCAAAAACGGTCTCGGTTTGAAAGAAGGGACGTAAATGAAAGAACGCATTGAGCACGACTCCATGGGCGAGGTAAAGGTCCCCGCCGACCGATACTGGGGCGCCCAGACCCAGCGCAGCCGGGACAATTTCCCCATCGGCGTGGGAATGGAGACCATGCCGCGTGAGATCACCTACGCCTTCGGCATTCTCAAGGAGGCGGCGGCAAGGGCCAACCACAGTCTCAAGCCCGAGAAGATGACCGAGGCAAAATGCGCCGTGATCACCCGGGCCGCGGCCGAAGTCGCCGCAGGGAAGCTGGATGACCATTTCCCGCTGGTGGTGTGGCAGACCGGCTCCGGCACCCAGTCGAACATGAACGCGAACGAGGTCATCGCCAACCGCGCAAACGAGCTGGCCGGCGAAAAACTCTGCCACCCGAACGACGACGTCAATATGTCCCAGTCCTCCAACGACACCTTCCCCACTGCCCTGCACATCGCGGCGGTGATGAGTCTGGAGGACAGGCTCCTGCCCGCGGCGGAAGAGCTCATCGGTGTTTTCCGTGAGTTGGAGAAAGCCCATGAGGGCGTGGTCAAGAGCGGCCGCACCCACCTGCAGGACGCGGTGCCCATCGCCTTCTCCCAGGAAATCAGCGGCTGGCGCGCCTCCCTTGAGCGGGACTGCGAGATGCTCCTTCTTGCCCTGAAGCCTCTGTATGAGCTGGCTCTCGGCGGCACGGCCGTGGGTACCGGGCTCAACGCCCCGGCGGGCTTTGCCGAGCAGGCGGCCGGGGAGATCGCGGCATTGACCGGCAAGCCCTTTGTCTCCGCCCCCAACAAGTTCCACGCTCTGTCCTCCCGGGACGAGCTGGTCTTTGCGCACGGCGCCGTCAAGGCTCTGGCCTGCGACATGATGAAGATCGCAAACGATGTGCGCTGGCTTGCCTCCGGCCCCCGCTGCGGTCTCGGGGAGATCACCATCCCCGCCAACGAGCCCGGCAGCTCCATCATGCCCGGCAAGGTCAATCCCACCCAGTGCGAGCAGGTCACCATGGTGGCCGTGCAGGTCATGGGCAACGACAGCGCGGTGGGCTTTGCCGCCTCGCAGGGGAATTTTGAGCTGAACGTCTTCCTGCCCGTCATCGCCTACAACTTTCTGCAGTCGTCGCGCCTGCTCAGTGAGTCCATCTGCGCCTTCACCGCAAACTGCGCCGTCGGCATCCGGGCGGACCGCGAGAGGATGCGTCAGAACCTGCACAATTCCCTCATGCTGGTCACCGCGCTCAACCCGTATATCGGCTACGAAAACGCCGCCAAGACCGCAAAGCTCGCCTTTGCCGAAAACATCAGTCTGAAGGAAGCCTGTGTAAAGCTCGGCTATCTTTCCGCTGAACAATTTGATGAAGTATTCCACCCGGAAAATATGATATAAAAGGAGAAACAACCATGGTCATCAACTATGAGCAGGAGCGCAAGCTCGTCGCCGGCATCCTGTCGGCTTCCCACTACAGCGCCGAGGACGCCGACTGTGTCAGCCGTGTTGTGACCCACTCCGACTTTGTGGGCATGTACTCCCACGGTCTCTCCCGTCTGACGCGCTATCTGCGCCAGATCGACGTGGGCGTGCTCAATCCCGAGCCCAAGTTTGAAAAGGTCGTGGACAACGAGGCCGTCATGGTCTTCGACGGCGACAACGGCTCCGGCATCGTGTCCGTCAACCGCGCTTATGACGAAGCCATCGTCAAGGCCAGGAAGTACGGCGTCGCCGTCGCCACCGGCCGCCGCAACGCCAACATCGGCTGCGGCTCCTACTACGGCTTCCGCGCCACGGCGGACGACATGATCCTCCTGCTCTGCTGCAACACCTACGCCTTCTCCGCCCCCTTCGGCGGGGCTGACCGCATGATCGGCACCAACCCCATCATTGCGGCCATCCCGACCGACAAGGAGTGCCCGATCGTCATGGACATCTCCACCACCAACGTGGCCATGGGCAAGATCCAGGCGGCCGAACGTGAGAAGAAACCCATCCCCCTCGGCTGGGCCAACGACTACGACGGCAAGCCCACCACCGATCCCGCGGCGGCCTACGCGCTGACCTCCATCGCGGCACACAAGGGCTACGGCCTGGCCGTGATCGTCGACGCGCTGAGCACCTTCCTCTCCGGCGCGGCCTACGGTTCCGACATCGGCCTGTTCTCCAAGCTCGAAAAGGAGAACACCGGCTTCTTCATGGTGCTCATCGACCCCTCCAAGTTCATGCCCATCGAGCAGTTCAAGGCTGAAGCCGACCGCTATGTGCGCATGATGAAGGAAAGCCGCAAAGCCGACGGCGTAGCGGAGATCTTCCTGCCCGGTGAGATCGAGCGCAAGAAGTACGAGGAATACATGAAGACCGGCATTGAGGTCAGCGACGCGCTGCAGGCGGAGCTGGCCGGCCTGGCCAAAAAGCTCGGCGTTCCCTTTGAGGGCGACAGCTTTGCAGACCTCCTGCATCACTTCTGCCCGGAAGCGTAAAAACATGCATCCGTAAAAACCTGCGGGGACCATCTGGTCTCCGCAGGTTTTTTGTTCTCTTGTGAAATTTCTCCAAAAGTCAGGCGTAAAACTTGTGAAAAATGGAAACGCGGTCCCTGTAAAATAAAGATTTTTGATGGTATACGCAAAAATCATGTATTGGACAAGCCGCTGAAATCAGGATATTCTATAGTCAGTTAAAGCGAACCGGAATAAAAATAAATATTATTTATGGCAATGGAGGTGCTTATGAAGATCACCAACGTCCGGGTGGAACACTACCGCTGGCCCAAGGCAAAGCCTATAGCAAACGGGAAGCACACCTACACCCACAACGAGCTGAACCTTCTCATCATCGACACGGATGAGGGAATCACCGGCTACGGCTGCAGCTGGGCGATCGAATTTGCCGAGACCATGGGCAAAGCCATCATCGGTATGGATCCGCTGGATACTGAACGCATCTTCCAGAAAACCTATGTCCCCAAGTTCATCGGCCGCCGCGGTACCAGTCTGAAAACCGTCTCTGCCATTGACATCGCCCTCTGGGATATCAAGGCCAAGGCTGCGAACATGCCCCTGTACAAGCTGCTGGGCGCACACAAGGAGAAGATCCCCTGTTATGTCGCGGGCGGCTACTACGCCCCCGGCAAGGGTTTGAAGGAGCTCCAGCAGGAGATGGAGGAATATCTCAGCTGGGGCGTCCACGCGGTCAAGATGAAGGTCGGCGGTGTTTCGCTGAGTGAAGACGCGGCCCGCGTCAAGGCCGTGCGCGAGGTCATCGGTAACGACACCAGGCTCATGCTCGACGCCAACTGCGCCTATCGCTTCTATGAGGCGGTGGAGTTTGCCAAAATGGTGGAAGAGTATCACCCCTACTGGCTGGAAGAGCCTGTGGACGCCGACGATTACGACGGCTACAGCAAGGTTGCCGACAAGACCGTCATTCCCATCGCCGGCGGCGAGAATGAGGTCTCCCGCTTCGGTTTCCGCGATCTGATCACCAAGGCACACGGCATTGCCATTCTCAATCCCGATGCCACCTGCCTGGGCGGCGTGACGGAGTTCATGAAGGTCGCCGGCATGGCCCTTGACATGAGCCCGCACGGCCAGCAGCAGGTGCACGTGCATCTCGACTGTGCCGTCCCCAACGCCACCATCGCGGAGTTCTATCCCCCACAGTATGACGCCAAGGTCTATGAGGCATTTAAAAACCCTGTCGTTTTCAATCCCGACGGAACCGTCAGTCCCTCCCAGGCGCCCGGCGCCGGACTGGATATCAACTTCGACGTGATGGCACCGTTCAGAGTAAAGTGAGGAGCTGTGTATGAAGATCACCGATGTCAAGGTTCTGCGTGCTAACCGCGCGGTCTACTGCAAGATCTACACCGACGAGGGCATCGTCGGTCTCGGCGAGAGCGGCGCATGGGGCTTTCTGGAGGCCTCGGCTCAGGCGATCCTGACGCTGTCCGAGTATCTCATCGGGAAGGATCCCCTGGACATTGAGCACCACTGGCAGTACATGTATCGCTACTCCCACTTCCGCGGCGCGGCCGTCATGGGCGCCATGTCCGCCATCGACATCGCTCTCTACGACATCGCCGGCAAGTACTTCAACGTCCCCGTCTACCGCCTGCTGGGCGGTAAGTGCCGGGACAAGGTCCGCGTGTACAACCACACCTCCGGCCGCTCGGAGGACGAGCTGGTGGAAAACGCGATCAAGGGTGTGGAGCAGGGCTACACCGCTCTGGGGCATCTGAATCCCTACCTGGACGAGCCGCGCACCGATCCCTTCCGCGACGGGAACGCCGCCCTGCTCTACAAAGCCGAACGCCGCATCGCCAAGGTGCGCGAGGCCGTGGGCGAGGAAGTCGACCTCTGTCTGGAGCTGCACCGCCGGCTGGAACCGGGACTTGCCGTCCAGCTCTCCGCACGGCTGGAGCCCTATAACCCCATGTTCCTGGAAGACCCCATCCGGCCTGACAACTTCGACGAGATGGGCCGGGTCGCCGCCCAGTGCCGCATCCCCATCGCCACCGGCGAGCGCATCAACACCTATCACGAGTTTGAGATGCTGCTGGAGCGCGGCGCCTGCAGCTACGTGCGCGCCTCTCTCGGCGTCTGCGGCGGCTTTACCGGCGCAAAGAAGATCGCCGCCGTGGCCGAGGCCCACCACAAGAGTCTGGTGCCCCACAACCCCTGCAGCCCCGTCATGACCAACGCCGTGCTGCAATTCGTCGCCGCCACAGACAACATCGCCATCACCGAGTACCCCAACCCCTTTGCCGCCTCTACCGCCGATCACCTGACCGGCAGCGGCGTGAAGCTGCGCCAGTGTGACATGGTCGACCATATCCCCGAGATGAAAGGCGGCTATCTTCCCGTCCCGGAGGAGCCCGGCATCGGCATCGACGTAATCGACAATCTGGAGGAAAAGTTCCCCTTCCGCCCTCACAAGGTCATGACGCGTCTGAATGCGGACGGCTCGATCTGTGACCAGTAAACGCTATTCCCTTTTGGCATGGAACGATGAATATTTAGAATTTGAGTAATACTTTTGCACATGGTAAACTGACATCAGTATCCACTGGAAAGTCGTTCCTCGATGAGGAACAGCAAAATAAAAAAGAGAAAGGAAAAGGAAAACATGTCTACGCAACTCATCATCTGCCTGGTGATCTTCGTCCTCACCTGTGTCGGCTACATGACTGGCGTGTGGAGCCTGGCCACGGTGGCCATGACCTCCATTTCCGCGCTTGCTCTGACCGGCTGCCTCACCGCGAAAGACGCCCTCGCGTACTTCTCCAACAACAACGTCATCATGATCGGCGCTATGAGCGTTGTTGCCGCAGGCTTCAACCGCACCCAGTTCTGCACCAACCTGGCTAACTCCATCTCCAAGATGGCCAAGGGCAGCCTCTCCAAAGTGCTGCTGATGTACTGCATCCTCGCGATGCTCCTCAGCCAGATGGTGCAGAGCCCCGTCGTCGTCTTCGGCATCGTGGCTCCCCTCTGCATGGCCTCCGCTGACTCCATGGGCATCTCCAAGTCCAAGATCGCCCTGGCCCTCGGCATCACCTCCATCGCCACCTGCTGCACCCTGCCCATCGGCACCGGCGCCACCCAGGCGGCCGAGCTCAACGGCTACATCGCCGCCTACTACGACAAGCTCGAAAACTTCACCGGCGTCATGCCCGAGGTTCAGTTCTTCGATCCCATGAAGGCCCGTCTGCCCATGCTGATCTTCACCGTTGTCTACTGCGCCTTCATCATGCCCCGCTTCTCCCCCGATCAGCCCTCCGTCAACACCGCTGAGAGCGAAGTCCACAAGACCACCGAGAAGAAGCCTCTGCCCGCCTTCTCCGAGGCCGCCGGCATCGTGATCTTCTTCGGCACCGCCCTCGCCCTCATGCTCCAGGCCAATGTCCTCAAGTCCCTCGCCATCTGGCAGATCTGCCTGATCGGCGCTGTCCTCATGGTCATCTGCCGCGTGCTCACCCCCAAAGAAGCCGGCAAGGCGATCCCGCTGAGCATGCTGCTCCTGATCGTCGGCGCGCTGGCCATGGCGGGCGCCCTGTCCTCCACCGGTGCCGGTGACTGGATCGGCGGCGGCATTGCCAAGGTCGTCTCCGCTGTCAACAACAACTACGTGGTCGGCTTCATCTTCTTCATCGTCCCCTTCGTGCTGACCCAGTTCATGTCCAACCGCGGCGCGATGCTGATCTTCATCCCCATCGCCATCGCCACCTGCTACCAGATCGGCGGCGACCCCCGCGGCCTCATCATCCTGATCCAGGCGGGCGCGCTGACCGCGTTCATGACCCCGATGGCCACCGCCGCCGTCCCCTACATGATGGAGTACGGCGGATACGACCAGAAGGATCTGTTCAAGGGCGGCTGGCTGTTTGCCATCATCGGCTGCGTCATCTCCGTCGGCTGGATCATGACCATCCTGCCTGTTCTCTGATTCCTTCCGCATAAAAATTCCACCGGCAAAAGCCGGTGGAATTTTTTTATTTGACATAGGCCGCGCCGTTATACTCGCTCTCCGTGACCACGGAGAAGTGGAAGATTGGCCGATCCACGCGGAGGATGCGGATGGCGTGCGGGAGATTCGGCGGGAAGAAGATCAGAGACGAGCGCGTCAGCACATGCTCTTCCCCATCGATCACAACGCGGATCTCCCCGTGCAGCTCGTGCGGGTCCTCCGGGTCGGAGCCGAAGAAGCCGATGATCTCCGCGGAGGCGTGGCTGTGCTCGGCAAAAATGGGGTCCAGCGCAGGGACCTCCTTATACCAGGAGACGTTCATCTGAAACGCGCCGGGGACCAGATTGCCGTCGATCCACAGTACGCGCTCGGCAAACTGCCGGTAGATCTCCCGGAAGTCCGGGGCCATGTCCGGCTCATACTTGAGCTCGGAGAGGATGAGCTCGCCATACTTACTGTTCTGTTCCATGTTGAATAACCTCCGTGTAAATCATTTGCGGCAGTACGTTTTCCCGGAGAAGCTGGGTGACCTCCCGGATCAGCGGCAGCTGTTCGCTGTCCTCGCGCCGGACGACGGAGCAGCGTCGCTCCGCTGGGAAGTCCGGCAGCCGGCAGTAGTCCAGCTCCTGCCTCTCCTCCGGCGAGAGGGCAATCAGGATACCTGCTGAAATCAGCTGGACGCCAAGTCCCTGCACCGCCATCTTCAGACCGGTCGTCATCATGTCGATCACGAGGGTATGCCCGGGTTGGATGTTATACTGCGCGATCAGCTTCTGAAACGACAGATACATGCCGTTTGCCGGGGACGGCGTGATAAAGGGCAGATTCTGGAGACTTGCCGGGTTGAGCTGATAAAGATGGTCGGGGCTGTTGTCCCCGCGCGCCTCGGGTGGAACCAGACCGAACTTCCTGTGCGCGACCAACAGCATTTTTTCCAGCGCCACATCCTCAAAGACCAGCGGGATGTCGCTCTCGGGAATATCCGCCAATGTGCCGATCGCCACATCGATGGAGTCCTTTTCCATCAGCTTTTGCAGCTGCTTCTCCGCGCCGAGACTGACCGTAAAGCTCAGCTCCGGGTGGCGCTCCGACAGCAGACGCAGCAGCGGCGGCAGCCAGTAGTGGCCGCGCACGCGCGAGCTGCCGATGCGGAAGGTGCGGGCCGGGTCGGATATGGTGCGCAGCTCGCCCCGGAGGATCTGCTCCGCCTCGGAAATCTCCCGCATCTTTTCCATATAGTGCTTCCCGGCGGGGGTGAGGAGAACCGGGTTTTTGCGCCTGTCAAACAGCTGAACCCCCAGCGACTCCTCCAGCCGGTTGAGATACATTGTCAGCGTGGGCTGGGAGATGTACAGTTTTTTTGCCGCCCGCGTCAGATTCTGCTCCTCGGCGATGGCGATCACATAATCGAGTTTTTCGTAAAGCACGGCCTGCGCCCCCCTCGCATTTGGAAACTTTGCCAAATTCAATCAATATTTTTTATGCAACTTGCAAGCTTGTCCTGTTTGGATAAATCTTTTTGATGTGAGATGCAAGAAACATATATTGGACAGTTCCTTGAAATTATAATATTCTAATCTCAGAAGAAGTTCAAGACCCGCAAATAAAAAACATTTATTCTTTATGACACATTCTGATTGGGGAGGCTGCTTATGAAAATCACATCCATTGAGCTTTTACCGGCCAGCAAATATCTCTTTCTCAAGGTCCACACCGATTCCGGCATCTACGGCACCGGCGAGGTCGGCGCCTGGGGTTATCTCGACGGCTGCGTGGGCGTGCTGAAAAAGATGGAGAGCTATCTCATCGGCCAGGATCCCTTCCGCATCGAGCACCACTGGAATTATCTCTACCGCAGCATGTACTTCCGCGGCTCCATCCTCATGAGCGCCCTGTCCGCCATTGACATCGCCCTCTGGGACATCAAGGGCAAGGCCCTGGGCGTGCCGGTCTACGAGCTGCTGGGCGGCAAGTGCCGCGACAAGGTACGCTCCTACGAGGCCTGCTTCCAGTTCACCCCCGAGACCATGGCCAGCGGCTGCCTCAAGATCAAGGAGATGGGCTTTGACGCCGCGCGCCTCATGATCACCGGCGACATCCGTCTCAGCCAGGCCGAGCGCCGCTCCAGCGTCTATAACGCCAAGGTCTCCGATTACATTGCCAAGGTCAAAGCCGTGCGCGAGGCCGTGGGCGATGAGTTTGACCTGATCCTTGAGTGCCACCGCAGCATGGACCCGATGGAGGCCATTGCCTTTGCCAAAGGCGTCGAGGAGTTCCGTCCGCTGTTTCTGGAGGACCCCATCCCCCCCGACAGCCCCGAGGCCATGGCGGAAATCGCCCAGCGCATCAACATTCCCATTGCCACCGGCGAGCGCTTCATCAACATTCAGGAGTTTGAGACCACCTTCCAGAAGCACTCGGCAAAGTATGTCCGGCCCGACGTCTGCGCCCTGGGCGGCCTGACCCCCTCCAAGAAGGTGGCCGCCATGGCCGAGGCCAACTACTGCAAGATCGTCCCGCACAATCCTCTGGGCCCCGTCTCCACCGCCGCCTGCCTGCAGCTGGACGCCGCGATCCCCAACTTCGCCATTCAGGAGTTCCCGTCCTTCTACCACACGGGCAACGAAAGTGAAATGACCAAGGAAGCCTTCCAGGAGGACGCCGGCTACATCGTGATCCCCGATCGTCCCGGCATCGGCATTGAGCTGGTGGACGATATCTGCGAGCGCTTCCCCGCCAAGGCCAGAAGCATCTCCGCCCAGATCGCCCACGACGGGTCCGTCTACGACATCTGAGGAGTGTGCCATGAATCGGAAAGAGTTTATCGAGAGCTGCCGTGATCTGAGCGAGGCAGAGCTGCTGGACATCGCCGTCCGCGCCCGCACCATGGCGGAAAAGCGTGTGCCGGAGGAAATGAAGTCCCTGTTTCGCAGTCTGGACGACGTAACCGAAGTCGAAGAGATTCAGGTTGAAACCGCCTGGGGCCGGTCCCATGTCTATGTCGTGCAGGAGAAGGCGCACGGCGCGGAGAAGCGTCCTGTTCTTGTCAATGTGCACGGCGGCGGCTGGACCATGCCGCACACGGAGCGCGACACCTATTTCTGCCGCCGCATGGCCGCACGCACCGGCTGCCTGATTTTTGACGCGGACTATGTGCTGGCGCCGGAGTACCCCTATCCCGCCGCTCTGGAGGAGCTGGAGGCGCTGCTGGACAAGCTGCCGGAGCTCTGTGAGAAGTACGGTGGTGACCCCGCCCGTGTGATTCTCTGCGGCCAGAGCGCCGGCGGCAATCTGCTCGGCGGCGTGATGTGGCGCAAAAAGACCGCGCTCAAGCCCCTGGCGCAGATCCTCTGCTATCTGCCGGCGGACAATTACAACGATCATTTCAAGGGTGAAGAGCTGGACGAGCGCGGCAAGAGCACCGAGTATTACGGCTTTTTCTACAACCGCGTCTTTGAAGAGCGCGCAAACTTTGACGTGTCCCTGGCCCTGACCCCCGAAGAGCAGCTGCGCGGTTTGCCGCCCACGGATATCGTCACCGCCGGGCGGGACAACCTGGTCGAGGAGGCAGTACGCTACACGGAGAAGCTCCGTGCGGCCGGTGTAGTGACCACCTACCGCTGCTTTGAAAACAGTCGCCACGGTTTCCTGGTCAACCTCTATGACGAATGGCAGGAGGGCGAAAGCTTTGTAGCCGAGCGCATCCTTGCGCATCTGAAATAACTTAAAAACGCTCGAAGCCGTTTATCCGGCTTCGAGCGTTTTTTAAAAGGCTCTATGTCAATAGTTGGGGTAGAGCAAGAAGAAACCTAATACGAAGGAGCATGTGGCGCGCCACATGCTCCTTCGTATTAGGTGCTATGTGGCAC
>ONPY01000128.1 GCA_900319835.1 uncultured Eubacteriales bacterium
GGTTGGTCGGCATGGTGTTCCACGCCCGCAGCCAGGTGTCGTTGAGGCATTCCTCCGCGTCCTCGGCGTCGGAGAGGATGTTATACGCAATGGTGCGGCAGTAGCCGCCGAACTTGGCGGCGGTCTCGGGGATGGCGTTCTCGTCCCGCTGCCAGTAGAGATCGACGATCTTTCGGTCCTCCATATTCCATTGCCTCCTTTTCTTCTGTTTGTCTGAGTGGCCCCTCACCTTAAGAAACGCGGTCTGCGGAAAAAGCTTTCGCGGAAATGGGAAATTTTTTGCAGCATGCGGCGCGGGCCCTCGGAGAGGCCCGCGCCGTTTGGTTTACAGTATCTTTTTTCTGTTCTCGTCGCCGCTCAGGCGGATGGCGTAGATGTCCTCGAAGAAGACCCGGGTCTCCCCCAGCTTCAAAAACTTTCCGGCTGCGCTCAGTTCCGTGACGCGGCCCCGGAGCGTCAGATCGTGGAAGCCGTGCCAGCAGTCGATCTCCACCGTGTCGCCCTTTTCCAGGCGCAGCAGCAGGGCGTTGTTTTCTGCCAGCGCCTCATCGGAGATGTCATGGCGTTCCACCCTTGTGTGGCGCTCCTCCCGGTCCCGCAGCGCCTCCTGCAGGCCCTTCATCGCGTCGAAGGGCATGAATTGCTTTGCCCGTTCCTGTCTCATCATAGCCCGCTCTGTGGCCTCCTATCATCTCGTTGCGCTCCCGTTGGGTGGCGCCCTCCAGGAAGTTGGTGCCCCGCAGCACGGCATTGCGCCCGTATTTCTCCGCCAGAGCCAGCACGGTCTTCTCCCGCTGCTTCTCTTTTTCCACAGCCTCCCAGTCGGTGAAGAAGTCGTAGCCCTGGTTCTGCTCGCCCACAACACCGGGAAAGTCAATGGAAAGCCGTCGGATTGGAACCTCCCGCCGGGCGATTGCATCGAACAGCTCCAGCACCGGCGGTGTCATCAGGGAGCTGACCGCCGTGGCGCTGGTCAGATGGGTCTGCCCGTGCGTGGAGGGCAGGATGGCCTTGCTGTAGCCGATGCCGATGGCGACGGTCTTGGTGATGACGCCGCGCTTCATCAGCTCGTGGCAGCCGTGCAGCACCATTTCCCGCATGACGACGCGGGCCTCCTCAAAGCTGTAGTCCCTGGGCAGGATCTGAGAGAAGGAGACGGAGCGGCTCTTGGTGGTGTAGTTCTTGATGTCCTCCATCCGGCAGCTCTCCCGCCCCCAGGCGTGGTCGATGAGCAGCTCGGCGTTGACGCCGAACTCCTTATATAACAGCGCCTCGGGCGCCTGCGCCACGCCGCGCATGTTGTGGATGCCGTAGCGCCAGAGGCGCCGGGCCGTGCCGGAGGCGATCTGCCAGAAGTCGGTAATGGGCTCATGCTCCCAGAGTGTCTCGCGAAAGAGCTCCTCCGTGAGATAGCCCATGTGGTCCTCGGTGTGCTTGGCGGAGATGTCCAGCGCCACCTTGGCCAGAAACAGATTTGTGCCGATGCCCGCGGTCGAAGGGATGTGCAGGGTGGAGGCGATCTCGTTCATCAGCTTTTTGGCCAGCTCCCTCGGCTGCGTATGATAGACCTTCAGATAGTCCGTCACGTCGATAAAGGTCTCATCGATGGAGTAGACGTGCATATCCCGGGGGTCAAAGTATTTGAGATAGATGGCGTAGATGTCCGCCGCATACTCGATATAGAGCTGCATCCTCGGCAGGGCCACGATGTAGTCCAGCGCCTCGGGGATCTCGTAGAGGCGGCAGCGGTTGCGGATGCCGCGCTGCTTCATCCTGGGGGTGATGGCAAGGCAGATGCCCCCCTCGCCCCGGGAGGCGTCCGCCACGGCCAGATCCGTCTCAAAGGGATTCAGCCCCCGCTCGGCGCACTCCACCGAGGCGTAGAAGCTCTTCATATCGATGCAGAAGTAAACCCGATCCTCCGCCATGTCACACCAGGTCCCGGATGACCTTCACCGCCACGCCCTGCAGCAGGCAGCTCTCCACCAGAATGTCGTCATAGCGGGGATTCTCCGCGTGGAGGCGGATGTACCCCGACTCCGGGCGAAAGCGCTTCAAGGTCGCCTCGTCCCCGATCAGGGCCACCACGATCTGGTTGTACTCCGCCGTCTCCTGCCGGCGCACCAGCACCAGATCCCCGTCCTCAATACCCGCGCCGATCATGGAATCGCCCTTGGCCCGCAGGAAGAAAAACTCCCCCCGGCCAAACAGGGCCACCGGCACCCGGACATATTCCTCGATATTCTCCTCCGCCAAAATCGGCAGCCCGCAGGCCACCGCGCCCAGCACCGGCACCCGGCAGAGCCCCTCCGCGTCCTCCCGCATCCGGCGGGTGACGATGTTGCGGTGGCCGGCGAAGTCCACCTTCCCCTCTTCCTTCATGCGTTTGAGGTACTTGGAGACCGTGCTCTTGGCCAGCCCCAGGCCCCCGGCGATGTCCGCCAGCGTGGGCGAGCAGCCTCCGGTGGCCTCCCGGTAGTCGTTGATATAGTCCTCGATCAGCCGGAAGTACTCCGCGTTCATGTGCTGCATCCGGATCCCGCCCTTCGTATCACGAATATTTGTTCGCGTTTCTGCTGTCATTATACTCCCGACGGGGCCCGCGGTCAAGAGGCTTTTGTCATTTCTCCCCGAACAGGCTTTGTAAGGAATCCTCCGTAAAGGCCGTCAGCGCCGCGAAATCCACGAAGGGGCGGTACAGCGCCTCCAGCCCGTCGTGGAGACGTTTGGCCTCCCGCAGATGCTCGGTCGCCCGGCGCAGTGCCGCATCCCGCAGGCCGCTCTCCGGGCTCTCCTCCCCCGGGGCAAAGAAGCCGAGGCCCGCCTCCGGCAGCAGCACCGCCTCCAGCTCGTCGGGGTTCAGGGGCCGGGGACAGCAGATCACGCGCAGCCCCCAGGCCTCAGCCAGCACCGCCGCCCGCTCCAGCGCGGCGGCACCCCCCGGCAGGGGGTGCATTTGTTTACACAACATTTCTTCCGTGGCGTCCAGCCGGAGCGCCCCCCTGCAGCTGATGGCGGAGAGGAAGCGGAGCTCCCAGCTCCCTTTTTTCCCGCTCTCCGCGGGGGATCTGTCCAGATACTGCCGCACGGTCTCCTCCGCCGCGGCAAGCTCCGCCTCTGTCGCCGGACGGCTGCCCGCCTCGTCCAGCGCGAGGGCCGCGCGCAAAAGCGCATAGGCGTCCCGATACCGCGCCTTGTAGGCCCGGTTCAACTCCCCGGCCCTCGTGCGGGCGGCTTCATCCAGCGGTCGGCAGAAGCGCCCAAGGTTAACATAATCAGCGTCCACGCCGAAGGCCTCCGGCTCCAGCACATGGGGTGCTGTTCCATCCGCCCAGGCAAGGCCCAGCGCCGGAATAAGCAGTCCGTCCAGAGAATCCGGGTCCCCGGAGCAGAGGATGCTCTCGGTGTCCAGGCCCCGCGCCGCGGCCTCGGTCCGGATGCGCTTGAGAAAGCTGGACTTGCCGGTGCCGGGGCCGCCCTTGAGAATGTGGAGAAAGGCCCCCTCCCCCGGAAAGCCCGCATACCGGGAGACAAAGCCCCGGCCGGAGTTTGCCGCCAGAAAAAACTGTGTGTCCATGTTGTGTCCTCCCTTCTTTTCGGATTAGTATATGCCGCGCGCCGTGAATTGACACCGGGCGCGGCTTTTCGTATAATGCAAAGCAGAAAAGAATGAGGTGACACGATGATTCGATGTGTTTTGTTTGATTTTGACGGCACGGTCTTTGACACGGTGGAGGGCATCACCCGGTCTGTGCAGTATGCCGCGAGAAAGCAGGGGCTGAACCCGGCCCTGAGCGAACTGCGCTGCTTTGCCGGGCCGCCGCTGGTGGACATGTTCATGGAGCATGTCGGTTTTGAACAGGCCGCGGCCGAG
>ONPY01000063.1 GCA_900319835.1 uncultured Eubacteriales bacterium
TAAAAGGGAAAAACCCCGAAACCGTTGAGATTTCGGGGTTTTTTGGCGGTGTTAACGCTTGCTGAACTGAGGAGCACGTCTTGCCGCTTTGAGACCGTACTTCTTACGCTCTTTCATACGAGGATCGCGGGTCAGCAGACCAGCGGCCTTCAGAGTGGCGCGGTAGCTCTCGTCGACGAGGAGCAGGGCACGGGCGATGCCGTGGCGGATGGCGCCGGCCTGACCGGACACGCCGCCGCCGGCGACGGTGGCCTCGATGTCGACCTTGCCGAGGGTGGAGGTCGCAACCAGGGGCTGACGGACGATGAGCTTCAGGGTCTCGAGACCGAAGTAATCGTCGATATCACGGCCGTTGATGGTGATGACACCGCTGCCGTTGGGAATGAGGTGGACGCGGGCAACAGAGGACTTTCTGCGGCCGGTGCCGTACATATAGGGCTTCTTGGTCTTGTAGGTTGCCATATTCTTTTACCTCCTCTTAGCGATCCCAGACTTCGGGCTTCTGAGCGGCGTGATCGTGCTCGGCGCCGGCGAAGATGCGCAGACGCTTGAGCTGCCACTGGGCGATGGTGTTCTTCTGCAGCATGCCGCGGACGGCCAGACGCATCGCGAGCTCGGGCTTCTTCTGCATCAGGGTCTTGTACTGGGTCTCCTTCAGGCCGCCGGGGTAGCCGGAGTGGGTACGGTAGTACTTCTGCTCGAGCTTCTTGCCGGTGAGGACGGCGTCCTTGGCGTTGATGATGATGACGTAGTCACCGCAGTCAACGTTGGGGGTGTAATCGGTCTTGAGCTTGCCGCGGAGCAGGTCGGCCGCGAGAGCGGCGGTCTTGCCCATGGGCTTGCCGGCTGCATCAAGGACGTACCATTTGCGGGAAACGGTCTCCTTGGTAAGCATGGTAGTGGACATAGTCTTGCCTCCATATAAGAATGTTGTTTTGACAATTCAGGCGCCGCGGGGGGTTGGTCCTCCGGCGCGCTTTATTTTTATACCACAGGACGAAAGCACTGTCAACAGCAAATTTCATTCTCATTTTCAAAACTAGCGAATTCTCTTGAAAACTCAAAAAAGCTCCTTGATCCTGACTTTCATTTTTTCATTAACCCGCGAGGAAAAGGTTTTGACAAGTGCCCGGCGGACAGCTACAATAATGGGCATGAACATTTTCGGGCAAAAAGGCGGGATTTCATGGACAAGCTGCTCAATGAGTTCACCGGCACGGTGCGCCGCGCGGTGGATGATTACGATATGATCCAGGCGGGGGACAAGGTGGCCGTGGGCGTCTCCGGCGGCAAGGACAGCATGCTGCTGCTCCTGGCACTCAACCATCTCAGAAGCTTCTACCCCAAGCCCTTTGAGCTGGAGGCCATCACCATCGAGCTGGGCTTCGAGGGGATGGACTTCACCCCGGTGCAGGAGCTGTGCGACAGCCTGGCCATCCCCTATACCCGTCTCAAGACCGACATCAAGGAGGTCGTCTTTGACGTGCGCAAGGAGGACAACCCCTGTTCCCTCTGCGCCAAGATGCGCCGCGGCGCGCTGAACGACGCCATCCGCCAGCGGGGGATCCACAAGCTCGCCCTGGGCCACCACTTCGACGACGCGGTGGAGACCTACATGATGAGCCTGCTGTTTGAGGGGCGCATCAGCTGCTTTCGCCCGGTGACCTATCTGGACCGCTCCGGCGTCACCCAGATCCGGCCGCTGATCTACGCCGGGGAGCAGAAGATCGCGAATCTTGCTGCGGCGCTGCACGTGCCCGTGGTGGAAAACCCCTGCCCCCAGGACAAAAGCAGCAAGCGCTATGAGATCAAGCAGCTGTTAAAAACCATGAGCGCCGACTACCCGGACATGAAGTCCAAGATCTTCGGCGCCATGCAGCGCTATCCCCTTCCCGGCTGGGAGCCGCGGGAGAACTGGCGGCTGGGAAAAGAAAAGTGAAAAGGAAAAAAACACCCCGTCGGGGCCTGCTGTCATTGCGAACCAGTGTGCACACTGGTGTGGCAATCCGTCAGGCCCCGGCGGGGTGTTCTGCTGCGAAAGGGAAGTCAGCGCTGGTGAACGTCCACCTGGGGGAAGGGGATCTCCACGCCGTTTTCGGCAAAGAGGATGCGAAGGTCCCGGTTGAACTGCCGTCTCGCCCGGAAGATGTTGACCTCCTTGACGGGGATGGTAAAGCGCAGGGTCATGCCGCTCTCGGCCAGACTCTCCACGCCCATATACTCCGGCTCCTTCCGGTAGAGATCGGTGTGCTCCAGATACATCTCCGGAAGGGCCTTGGCCAGCAGCGCCTCCAGGGCGCGCAGATCGGTGTCGTAGGCCACGTCCACGTCGCAGACCGCCAGGGACAGCTTCCGCGAGCGGTTCTGGAAGTTGCGGATATCGGAGTTGTTGACCACCTTCAGGTTGCCGCCGGTGTCCTCAATGGTGGTGGTGCGCACGCCGACGGAGCGGACAATTCCGCGGAAGTCGTCCAGCACGATGATATCCCCGATGTGGTACTGCCCCTCAAAGATGATGAAGGCGCCGGTGATGATGTCCTCGATGAGACTCTGGGCGCCAAAGCCGATGATCAGGCCGATGATCCCGATGCCGGCCAGCACCGCCGTGGTGTTGACGCCGAGGATGCTCAGCCCCCAGACAAGGGCGGCGATCACCGCGAGATACCGGACGGTGCTGATCAGCAGCTCGGTGACGGTGCGGGCCCGGTCGCCCTTTTTGCCGATGGACAGCAGGATGAACTTGATGATGGTGTACAGCAGCCAGACCACGCAGAGGGCCATCAGCAGGGCCACGAAGTGGGCGGCGGTGATTTTGCCGCTGCGCTGGATCAGAAAGTGGGTCTTCTCCAGATCCGTGAGACTCTGCCGCGCGGTCTCGGGGAGCGGGAGCCAGCTGGGGTGGGCCAGCACAAAGACCAGCACGGCGGCAATGGCCGCGGTGATCAGGGTCTTGAATTTTTTCAGGGCCAGTTTCATGTGGATACCTCCTCAAAAAAGGCCGGGATTTGCTGTAACATTCTTACCACGGAATTTCGAAAGGATAAGAATAAGTCGTAGTGCCGGTATCGCATTCGAGCCTCAGAAACAAGGTCCCTTCGCCCGGCAGGGTCGGCGGCGGGGTGGTATCGTCTCCCGAATTAAACTGGGAGCAGATCAAAGTACCAGATCCCGTGTCACTGTTTTCCGAATAGATCGATTCCGAACTCTCAAAGGTGTTGGGCCAACCCAGAATCCTGCTGGACCAGTAAAGACGATACCACTTTGCTGAGCCAAGATCGACGCGGTACTGAAAGCCAACCTCCACCTGCAAATCCTCCACGTTATACCAACCCCAGACTCTGTCATCAATCAGTTCCAGCGTCGGCTCGGTAAAGGTGTCGGCCGGCGGATCGTAAGGCGGGACGTAGGGCGGCGGATCGTAAGGCGGGACGTAGGGCGGCGGCGTGGTGGGCGGCGGCGTGGTGGGCGGCGGCGTGGTGGGCGGCGGCGTGGTGGGCGGCGGTGTCGTAGGCGGCGGCGTGGTGGGCGGCGGTGTCGTGGGTGGCGGTGTCGTAGGCGGAGGGGTCGTGGGCGGTGTTGAGATCTCCGGCTTTTTCACCGGGGGCTTGACGTCCGGGGGCTCCTCCGGCGGAAGCTTCGGTGTGTCGGGCTCCGCCGGGACTTCGATCACCGGGGGCCCATCGTATACGGCGGGGCCGCCGTCGGCCGGGGGACCGGACAAGACAGCAGCCGTCACCAGACCCGCAGCAGCTACGGAGAGCAGAGCCTTGGCCAGCAGGGCGCTTGCCCCGGGCTTGCCATGATGTTTTACGCCCGCGATAGGCTCGCGGAGCGGAAAAATCTCCGATCCGCTGTTGTCGATTTCCTTCATAGCCGCACCTCATGCCGGAAAACACAAATCAGAAAGGACAGTCTTGACAAAATCAGGGAGATTGTCCAATAAAATTGTACAAAGAATGGCGAGCTTTGTCAAGTAATGGGACCAAGAAAAATACAGGAAAAGGATATAAATGGAAAAAAGGGCACTTCCTTGCAAAAAGAAAGTGCCCTCCTTTTATTTCAGCCCTTGAACAGCCGGATATCCCGCCCGGCGCAGACGGCGGTGACCCGATCCCCGTTCTTCAGCCCGCCCTCCAGCAGCTGCTGGGCGGCCCGGTCCACGATCTCCTTCTGGATGATGCGGCGCAGGGGCCTGGCCCCATAGCGCTCGCTGTGGCCCAGGGAGGCGAGCAGCCGGACCGTCTCCTCCGGCACGGAGAGCCGCAGCCCCAGGGAGGAAAAGCGCTTGCCCACCTCCTCCAGCAAGCTGCGCGTGATGGTGAGCATGTCGTCAGCCTCCAGACGGCGGAAGATGATGGTCTCGTCCACCCGGTTGAGAAACTCCGGCCGAAAGGTTGTGCGCAGCTCCTGCACCACGGCCCGGCGCATGGCGCTCCCGTCCCGGCCGGTGTCGCCGGCAAAGCCCAGGGGCAGGCGGTTTTCGGTGATGGTTTTGGCCCCCACGTTGGAGGTCATGACGACGACCGTGTTGGAGAAATCCACCCGCCGCCCGGTGGCGTCGGTGAGTCGGCCGTCGTCCATGATCTGCAGCAGCAGGCTCCACACGTCCTCGTGTGCCTTCTCAATCTCGTCAAACAGCACCACGGACCAGGGATGGCGGCGCACCTGCTCGGTGAGCTGGCCGCCGTCCTCGTAGCCGACATAGCCCGGCGGCGAGCCGATCAGGCGGCTGACCGAGTGCTTCTCCATATACTCGGACATGTCCAGGCGGATCATGGCGTCTCTGTCACCGTAGACGCACTCGGCCAGGGCGCGGCAGAGCTCCGTCTTGCCCACGCCTGTAGGCCCGCAGAAGAGGAAGGAACCCACCGGCCGCCCCGGATCCTTGAGCCCCACCCGACCCCGCTGGACGGCCCGCGCCACGGCGGCCACGGCTTCGTCCTGGCCGATGACCCGACTCCGCAGCCGCTCCTCCAGCCCGGCCAGCCGCTCACTTTCGCTCTGGGAGAGTCCGGCCACCGGGATGCCTGTCCACATGGAGAGCACCTGCGCCACGTCTGCCTCGCCCACGGGCCGCGCCTGGCCCGAGACGCGCACGGCGGCCGCCGCCTCATCGATCAGGTCGATGGCCTTGTCCGGCAGGTATCGGTCGCTGATGTAGCGCTGGGAGAGGGCGCAGGCACTCTCCAGCGCCGCGTCGGAGATCTGCAGCCGGTGGTGCTTTTCCAGCGCCGGGCGCAGGGAGCGCAGCATCTCCAGTGCCAGCGCCCGGTCCGGCTCCGCGATATGCACCGGCTGGAAGCGCCGCTCCAGGGCGGCGTCCTTTTCAATGTGCCGCCGGTATTCCTCCGGCGTGGTGGCGCCGATGATCTGCACTTCGCCGCGCCCCAGGGCGGGCTTGAGGATGTTGGCCGCGTCAATGGCGCCCTCGGCGCTGCCAGCACCCACGATGGTGTGCAGCTCGTCGATGAACAAAATAACGTCTCCCGCCCGGGCCACGTCCTTCAGCACGGCCTTGACGCGCTCCTCAAAGTCGCCCCGGTACTTGGTGCCTGCCAGCATTGCGGGAATATCCAGGGAGACGATGCGCTTGCTTGTGAGCTCCCGGGGCGCGCGGCCCTGGCTGACCAGCAGGGCCAGCCCCTCGGCCACGGCGGTCTTGCCCACGCCGGGCTCGCCCACGAGAACGGGGTTGTTCTTGCTGCGGCGGGAGAGAATCTGGATGGCGCGGCGGATCTCCTCGGTCCGCCCCACCACCGGGTCCACGCCGCCGGCGGCGGCCAGGGCGGTGAGATCCCGGCTGTACTGGTCCAGCGTCCGGGTCTCCGCGCGCCGGGCCGGGGCCCGGACGGTGCCGGTCTGGGCCCGGCCGCGGGAGTCGGGGTTGCCGAACACATCCATGATCTGGGTGCAGATCTCGTTGAGATCGGCGCCCGCCTCCGTCAAAAGCTGCGCGCCGCCGCAGTCCGGCAGCCGCAGAACGCCCAGCAGCAGGTGCTCAGTGCCGATGCAGTAGTGGCGCAGGGCGCGGGCCTCCGCCGCGGCGTGCTCCACAGCGGCGCGGGCATTCTGTGTCAGACCCTGGCCGGGCACGCCCGGCGCACCCAAGCCGCAGCGGCGCACCACCAGGCGACGCAGCCGCTCCTGGTCCAGCCCCTGCCGGCGGAGGATGTGCGCGCCCAGCCCGTCCTCCTCCGCCAGGATGCCGAGCAGCAGATGCTCGGTCCCCACATAGCCGTGGCCCAGGTCGCCCGCTGCCGCCCGCGCCTGTTCGATGGCCTGCTCGGCCCGCTGGGTAAATTTCTCGTTGCTTTTGATCACACAAGCCTCCTCGCTGCCGGATCCTCTCGGTTCCGATTATCCTCCGGACCCGCCGCCGAAAGGGGCGAAACGCGGAGGGCTGGAAAAAGTATTACCAAAAGATTTACAAAATATATGCAGAATCAAAGATTTTGACATTGATTTTTGGGAGAGTTGTGCTACAATGATTTCGAAGCCCGGAAGGGTTAAACTACATACGGAGGTATCATCATGGCTTTTGTTATCACCGACGAGTGCCTGTCCTGCGGTTCCTGCGCAGCTCAGTGCCCTGCCGAAGCGATCGATATGGGCGATCTGCACTATGAGATCGACGCCAGCAAGTGCCTGGAGTGCGGTTCCTGCGCCGCCCAGTGCCCGGCTGAGGCCATCGTTCAGGAGTAATCTGAACCCATAGAAAAAAGGGACGAGTTTCTCGTCCCTTTTTTCTATCTTCGATTCCATAGCAAAGCCATGGAATCGAGTTTTTTGCGGCCGGCTGCAGCGCACGCCCGCTGGGCGCACGTTTGCTGGCCGAGAGGAATCTTTTGCAAGGCGCATGTCCTTGCAAAAGATGATTGGTAATTCGCTTCGCGGGAAAAAGGAGTACTTGCATGACCGACAAAGAAGAGCTCTGGCCCGGCGGACCGGTTTTGTACCAGGCAAAGCACTTTCGCCTGGGGACGGACTGCGTCCTGCTGGCGGGCTTTGCCAATGCGGCCGGGGCAAAGCGGGGCATCGACCTGGGCTGTGCCTCAGGCGCGGCCATGCTGCTGCTCCTGCTCCGGACCGGGAAGCTCCACATGACGGGGCTGGAGATCGTGCCGGAGGCGGCGGAGCTGGCCCGGGAGAACATGGCGGGAAACGGGTTTGCGGCGCGCAGCGAAGTGGTGACAGGCGATCTGCGGCAGAGCCGGGCGCTCTTTCGTCCCGGCAGCTTTGATCTGGTGATCGCCAATCCCCCCTACTTCCCGGCCGGGAGCGGGCCGCTGCCGGCGGACGCGGACCGGGCCGCGGCCCGTGGCGAGCTGCTGTGTACGCTGGAGGATGTCTGCGCGGCGGCGGGCTGGCTGCTGCACACGGGCGGCAGAGCCTGCCTGGTACACCGCCCGGAGCGTCTGGCGGAGCTGTTCGCGGCCCTCTCCAACCACGGGCTGGAGCCCAAGCGTCTGCGTCTGGTCTGTCCGCGCGCCGAGAGCGCCCCGAGTCTCGCGCTGGTGGAGGCCCGGCGGGGCGGGAAGCCCGGTCTCACCGTGGAGCCGCAGCTGGTGCTCTGCGACAGCGACGGCCGGGAGACGAACGAGCTGAAACGATTTTATACGCTGACTCCCGGATAGCCTGTGCCCGGCTTCCCTCTCAGAAATATCCGCCATCGCCTTAGCTTACACAAAAAGGCATAAAAAAACCCGAGCTCTTCATACAATCAGAAGGGTTCGGGTTTTTGCATCAGTACAGCTCTTTCAGCTTCGCGATGCAGTCCGGACATACGTTTTTCCCGCGATAGCTGACAATCTTCTTTGTGCTCTCGCAAAACACACAGGCCGACTGATATTTGCGGAGAATGATGCTGTCGCCGTCAACATAGATTTCCAGGGAATCTTTTTCTCCGATATTGAGCGTACGGCGCATCTCGATCGGCAAAACGATGCGGCCCAGCTCGTCAACTCTGCGTACGATACCGGTGGATTTCAAAGACCTCACTCCTTCTTCCGGTGTTTAAGGTGCGCAAGGGTACGAAAATACTTACAAAAGCTGGAAAAAATATTCCAAATCCATAAATATTTATACCATCTTATATCATCGTTTTCGAAAAAAATCAAGCGCTTTCCCGAAAAAGGCGAAAATGTTCATAAATTGTTCTTTTATCATGCAGCAAACAAGACAAAATTGGAGGAAAATGGGAGATTGAGCGGGATTCTGGTCATACTCTGCGCGGTTTCGATCCTGGCCGCGGCGGCCACGGGGAACGCCGCGGCAGCCGGAAACGCGGTGCTGGAGGGGGCAAAGGGGGCGGTCGAGCTCTCCCTGGAGCTGGCAGGACCTCTCTGCTTCTGGTGCGCGGTGACCCAGCTTCTGGAGCGCGCAGGTGCGGCGGCTGCGCTGGCCCGGTGCCTCCGGACGCCGCTGCGTCTGCTCTTTCCGCTGGGGACGGCGGACGGCGAAACCCGTGCCGCGCTGGCGGAGAACGTCAGCGCCAACCTCCTGGGGCTCGGCAACGCCGCCACGCCCGCGGGGATCCGGGCGGCGAAAGGGCTGGCCCGGCTGGGCCTGCGGGATGAGCTGTGCCTGCTCGTGGTGCTCAACACCGCCTCCGTCCAGCTTCTGCCCACCACGGCGGCCTCCCTGCGCGCGGCTCTGGGCGCCGCCGCGCCCTTTGACATCACCCCGGCCGTCTGGCTCAGTTCTGCCCTGTCGGTGTCAGCGGGTCTCGGGGCAGCGGCGCTGCTGCGGCGGATATGGCCGGCTTGAAAGCCGCGCTGACGCTCCTCGGAGATCTGGCGGCGCCGCTGCTGCTGTTCACGGCGGGCGTGCTGGCGGCGGCAAAAGGGGAAGACGTGTACGCAGGACTGACCGCCGGGGCAAAAAAGGGCCTGCTGCTCACGGCGGAGCTCTTTCCTGCGCTGGCGGCGCTGTTTCCGGCACTCTGGCTGTTCCGGGCCTCCGGCCTCCCGGAGCTGCTGGAGGGGCTGCTGCACCCGGTCTTCGCCGCGCTGGGCGTCCCGGAGGAGACGGTCCTCCTGCTGCTTCTGCGCCCTTTTTCCGGCAGCGGCGCGCTCTCAGCGGCGGCGGAGATCATCCGCCGGGCGGGGGCCGATTCCCTTGCGGGGCGGACGGCGGCGGTGATGCTCGGCTCCAGCGAGACCACGTTTTATGTGATCGCGGTCTACTTTTCCTCCGCCGGGGTAAAGGACAGCCGCTGGGCGATCCCCGCCGCCCTCTGCGCGGACCTGGCCTGCTTCCTCTCCGCCGCCTGGGTCAGCCGCCTGTTCTGGGGATAAAAAAGCTCTGCGGAAAACCGCAGAGCTTTTCACATTCATTTGTCTTTGTCCCAGGTGCGCTCACTGATGATGTAGCGCGGGCGCTGCTTGGTCTCCAGATAGATCTTGCCGATATACTCCCCGATGATGCCGAGACAGATCAGCTGTACGCCGCTGACAAAGCAGACGATACAGGTCATGCTGGCCCAGCCGGCGACGCTCTTGCCGCAGAGCGCAGTGATCAGGGCCCAGATGCAGCCGATGAAGCTGACGAAGGCCACAAAGAGACCGAAGCCCATGATCATCTGCAGGGGCTTGACGGAGAGGGAGGTGATGCCGTCCACCGCCAGGCCGATCATTTTTTTCAGCGGGTAGTGGCTCTCACCCGCCAGACGCTCGGCTCTCGAATAGCTGACGGAGGTGGACTTGAAGCCCACCAGCGGGACGAGACCCCGCAGGAAGAGGTTGACCTCCCTGAAATTGGCAAACTCATTGAGCACCCTTGCGCTGATGAGGCGGTAGTCGGCGTGGTTGTAGACCACCTCGGCGCCCATCATGGCCAGGAACTTGTAGAAGCTCTGGGCGGTGAAGCGCTTGAAGAAGGTGTCCGTCTCCCGGCTGGAGCGCACGCCGTAGACGACCTCGCAGCCGTCGAGATAGGCGTCGACCATCGCGTCCATGGCGTTGATGTCGTCCTGGCCGTCACAGTCGATGGAGATGGTGATGTCGCACTTGTCGCGGGCCTCCATGAGTCCGGCCAGCACGGCGTTCTGGTGGCCGCGGTTGCGGCTCTGGCAGATGCCGATGTAGTGCTCGTCCTGCGCGGCCAGCTCCCGGATGATGCTCCAGGTCTTGTCCCGGCTGCCGTCGTTGACAAAGAGGACGCGGCTGTCCTCTGCGATCTTGCCGGCCGCGGTGAGTTGGCGCAGCTTTTCCAGGAACATGGGGGCGGTGATGGGGAGCACCGCCTCCTCGTTGTAGCAGGGGATGACGATAAAGAGTCTGGGTGTCATGGTGTACTCCTTTGTTCGGAAGATTGCCGGGCAAAGCCCACGGCGGCAAAGAGGATCAGGATCGGGATCAGGGAATAGTGGTAGCGGTCCGAGACCTCCACCAGCATATGCGCCAGTGTCAGCCCCAGGAAAAACAGCGGCAGCAGCAATCCGGCGTCCTTTGCCCGGCTTTTGAGCAGGCGCCACAGCCCGGCGAGGGCCGCGAGAAACACGCCGTAATAGAACACGTTGCAGATGCCCATGCAGAGCTTGTAGAACAGCTCCGGCCGGGTAAAGCGGTAGGTGTAGCCGCCCAGCTGGTCAGAGCCCAGGAAGGCGAAGAGCTTGGAGGCAAAGAGCCGGGGAAAGTCGATCCCGGCGGAGAGCCGCTCGCGCAGGTGAGGCATCAGGGCGGCCTGCGCCTCCGGGGCGCTCATCCCCTGGTTGTGGTAGGCGGTGAGCAGGTCCATGTCCTCCGGACTCCACTGGCCCTGGGTCTGCTCGTTAAAGCCCACATAGATGTTGTAGACGGGGGTGGAGGCGACCTCGGTGCCCAGCAGCCGCTCCACATGCCCGGTCCAGAGCCTCCCGCCCAGCACGTAGACACACAGGGCCAGCGCCAGCACGGGCGCCCAGCGCTTCCACTCTGCTGCGGAAGCCAGGGCCCGGCCCCGCAGGAGCAGCAGCCAGATGGCCAGGGCGATCCACAAAATGGCGGCGATGGGCCGGATCAGGTTGATGAAGAACAGCACCAGCCCCAGAAACAGACCCCGCGGGAGCAGGGAGAGGAGCGGCGCGCCGGCGGCGATCCGGCGCTCCAGGCGGAGCACCAGCAGGAAAAACAGCAGGATGAGGCAGGTGTACAGCGGCTCGGAAAAGACCAGGGAGTTGAGCATCAGCTTGCAGGGGTCGATTGCCCACAGCAGTCCGGCCAAAAAGCCCGTCTCCTCCCCGTAAAGCTCGCTCCCCAGCCGGTAGAGCAGCAGCGAGCTGCACGTCGTGAGCAGGACGTTCACCACGGAGATCGCCAGCACCGACTCTGCAAACAGGCGCACAAAGAGACTCAGGAAGCTGGCCGTGCCCAGGATGTGGGGATAGAGGGAGAGATACCAGCTCTCCGGCAGAGCCTCGCCGCGGGCGAGGGCGCAGGCGGTCTGCCAGTACTTGAAGTAGTCGCTGAAGGGCTCGATGCGGATGACGAGGACCCAGACAAGGTTTACGGCAAAGCAGCCCAGGGCGAGCCACAGCGCGGCGCGCCGGGGCACGCGGAGGGAGAGGCGGCCACGCAGCAGAACCAGCGCGCCGGCCCAGACGGCACCGGCAAATAGCGCCAGCAGATAGGAGCGGCTGTGCAGCCCCTCCCGCAGCACGAGCGTCAGCGTCAGCGCCAGCAGGAGCAGCAGGAGCAGCAGCATGATTCTCTTGAAGAAAGCGGAGACCTTTTCCATGGCGCGTCCATCCCGAAATGTCCTCATAGGTGTCTTCTATTATATTCTTGCCGACAGGGTGCGTCAAGTAAACAAAAACCGCGCGGTTTTGCCGCGCGGTTTCAAAGACGTTTCGCTTATTTCTTTTTGTTGACCAGCTTGCCGATGAGCATGATGACGGCAAAGACGATCAGGTACCAGAAGTTCTCCATCTTGTGGCCGACCAGGCAGGCGTAGACCATGAACAGGGAGCCCACGATAGCCAGGCACGGGATGACATAGCGGCGGAGGGTGGTCTCCTCCTTGGCCTGGCGCATCCAGTTGATGAAGATGGGGATGTACATGGCGTAGATGGTGATGATGGGCAGCTCGGAGGCGTCGAAGCTGAAGGGCACGCTCTCGAAGGCGGTGCCGGTGAAGATCTTCACGCCGCCCCAGGTCTCCAGGACGCTGGCAAAGATGAAGTAGGCGCCCCAGATCGCGCACATCAGCAGGCCGAGGATGGCGGAGTTGTGCGGGAGGTTGGACTCCTTATCCACCTGCTTGAACAGCTCCGGCTTCGGGCCCTCGCCCCGGGCGGCCAGGGAGTAGCACCCGCGGCAGCAGCCCAGCATCAGGCCGTTCATGGTGCCGGCGCAGGAGATGGCGACAAAGAGGTTGAGCACGTTGCCCAGCACCCCGCCGAAGATGTTGACGAAGGCGCGGGTGGCGCCCTCGGCCATCAGCACGTCCACGGAGGCGCCGCCGGCCACGCCGACGTAATAGGCGATGTAGGTGACGATGATGATGATGCCGCCGATGATCAGCGCGCGGGGGAGATTGCGCTTGGCGTCCTTAAGCTCGGCGTTGATGGAGGTGGCGATGATCCAGCCCTCATAGGCAAAGGAGGTGGCGCAGACGGAGGCCAGCAGCGGGGAGGCGGTGCCGCCCTTGGCGGCGGAGGCGGTGGCGAAGTTCGACACCAGCATGTGGTTGGGGCCGACAAGGCCGACGATGATGCCGACAATGGCCATGAGGAACAGGGGAATGAGCTTGATGACGGTGGTGGTGGTCTGGAACTTGCCTGCCAGCTTCGGACTCAGGGAGTTTACCAGGTAGGCGCAGATGAGGAAGAGCATCATCAGAACCATGCACTCCGGTCCGATGACGCAGCCGCCCTCGGCGGCCGGGATCAGCAGGGGGAAGCTGGGCCAGCAGGAGGTGATGAACACCAGCGTGTAGCGGGCGGTGAGCCACGCGAGGATGACGGTCAGCGTGGGGTAGTAGATGATGGTCAAAAACCAGCCCACGTAGTAGCCGTATTTGGGGCCGATGGTGGCCTCGGCGTAGTCGACGATGCCGTTGACCTTCTCATAGCGCTGGGCCATGGCGGCGAAGGCCAGAATGCAGACGATCATGATCAGGCCGCCGATAACCCAGGCGAGGATGCCCAGGGGCATGTTGCCCTCGGTCTTTTGCAGGATGGTCTGCGCCTTAAAGAAGACACCGGAGCCGATTACGATGCCGACGACCATACAGATCGCGGTAAAGAGGCCGTATCTTCTTTCCAGTTTGTTGTCCATAGTGTCCTCCTCAAAGCAAGATTCTGTTCAAATTGTGAACAGTATGTAAAAACAACTATACCAGAATATGCGGAAATTTCAAGAGTGTTTTCGGTTTTTGTTCTCAATCCTCCAAAAAAGCGGCCAATTCCGGTACGGTTTTAAAATACAGGGGCGAGTTTCGGCGCATGAAGGTCTCGATGGGCGCAATGTCGTTGGACCAGCCGACGGCGGCAAAGTCCACCTTTGCTGCCAGAGCCATGTCATAGCCGGGCTTGAGATCGTCGATCATCAGCAGCTCCGAGGGCTGCAGAGAAAAACGGGCCATGATGTCCTCCAGCGGGAAGGGCCAGGGCTTGCGCTGGTTCTCCGGCCGCTCCCAGCCGTAGACCGCGTCCGGTTCCGGCAGGGCATTGGCGGCGTAATCCCGGCGGATGTTGTAGTCGAAGGAGTGGCTCACCACACAGACCAGTCCCCCCTCCGCCTTCTGCTTTTCCATGATCGCGCGGATGCCGGGGTAGGCCGCGGGGATGTGGTTTTTGACGTAGTCCTGCCAGTAGCGGGCCTCAAAAGCCAGATCCTCGTCCGTCATGCCGTAGCGCTCCCGGCACATGGGGACAAAGCCCGGCTCAAAGTTCAGGAGGAAGTAGTCCTCCAGACTGATGCTTTCGCCGGGGTAGAACGCCTTCAGGTATTCCACAAAGCAGGGGTGGTGGATGGTGGCGGTGGAATTGACGACGGTGTCGTCGTGGTCAAAGACCAGGCACTTGTATTTCATGGGTCGCTCCGTTCGTGATTTTTCCCCATTTTAGCACAGCCCACACCGAAAGAAAAGAAAAAAGGGAAAGCCTTGCGGCCTTCCCTTTTTTGCGCCGGGGGAGTTTATCTGGCGTTGTATTTCTCGATCGCGATTTTCAGAATGTCGATGGCGCGGGCAATGTCCGGGGCGTTGATGGTGTAGGCCAGGCGCACCTCGTTCTTGCCGCGGCCGGGCGTGGCGTAGAAGGGCTCGCCGCAGGCAAAGAGCACGGTCTCGCCGTTGTCGTCAAATTCGTTGAGCAGCCAAAGCTGGAACTTATCTGCGTCGTCAATGGGCAGGGCGCACATGACGTAAAAGGCGCCCTTGGGCTCGCGGCAGACGCAGCCGGGGATCTCCTGGAGCTTGCGCACCATGGTGTCCCGTCTCAGACGGTACTCGTCGCGCACCGCGTCAAAGTAGCCGGGATCCATGCGGTACAGGGCGGCGGCCGCCACCTGGTCGACAGAGGCGGAGGCCAGACGGCACTGGCACCACTTCATGACCTGGGCCATCAATTCCTTGTTCTTGGAGATGACCATGCCCACGCGCGCGCCGCAGGCGGAGAAGCGCTTGGACACGGAGTCGATGACGACGACGTTGTCCTCGTAGCCCTCATACTGCAGGCCGGAGAGCAGGGGCTCGCCCGCGTAGACAAACTCACGGTACACCTCGTCGCAGATGAGGAAGAGATCGTGCTCCTTGGCGATGTCCAGCATCAGCTTGAGCTGGTCCGGTGTCAGCACCGCGCCGGTGGGGTTGCCGGGATTCGTGACGAACAGGGCGCGGGTGCGCTCGTTGATGCAGGCTTCCACGCGCTCACGGTCGGCGTAGAAGTAGCCCTCCTCCACGTAGGTGGGAACCGGGCGGATGGTGGCCCCGGCGAGAGTCACGGAGGTGTGGTAGTTGGGATAGAAGGGCTCGGGGATGACGACCTCGTCCCCGTCGTCCAGGATGGTGGCAAAGACCATCTGCAGCGCCTCACTGCCGCCGGTGGTGGGCAGAATCTGATCCCGCGTCAGCTCCACACCGATGTTTTTGTAGTAGCCCCGCACGGCGTCCAGAAACACGGGCAGGCCGCTGGAGGGCGCGTAGGAGACCACTTTGTCGCTGAACGAGCGCAGAGCCTCATAAAAAGGTGCGGGCGTTTCCACATCGGGCTGGCCGATGTTCAGGTGATAGATCTTGATGCCGCGCTCTTTGGTCTTGGCGGCATAGGGATTGAACTTGCGCATGGGCGAGAGGCCGCAGCGCTCCATTTTGGATGACAATTTCATAAGGAGGCCTCCTTCCAGAATAAACATGAAAAAACAACGCTTCTTTCGCTTAGTATTCTAGCATTGCGCGGAAAAATATTCAAGAAAAAATGAAAAGAGCGGGAAGTCTTCTGCGCGGTTGTTTCCGGCCGCGGAATTTGGTACAATAATAAAAAGAAAGCCTGCAAATAAAAAGTCAAGCCCGAAAGTGGACTTGACAGGAGAAAATTTTGCAGGCAGCTAGTAGGTCAAATGGGCAACGCAAAAGAGCCA
>ONPY01000086.1 GCA_900319835.1 uncultured Eubacteriales bacterium
CGTTCGGCACGGACTCGCCCGTGGTGGGCATCGACAGCATGAATGATTACTACGAGGTCTCCCTGAAGGAGTACCGCCTGCGGGAGCTGGAGAAGACCGCCGCGGAGCGGGAAAGCGCCGGCTGCCGCTTCTCCTTTGTCCGGGGCAATATGGCGGACAAGGCGGTGCTGGATAAGCTCTTTGCCGATTTTGAGCCCGAGATCGTGGTCAGCCTCGCCGCCCAGGCGGGCGTGCGCTACTCCATCGACCATCCGGATGTGTACATCGAATCCAACCTTATCGGCTTCTATAACATTCTGGAGGCCTGCCGCCACTCCTACGACGGGGGGAAGAAGGGCGTGGAGCACCTGGTCTACGCCTCCAGCTCCTCGGTCTACGGCAACAACAAGAAGGTGCCGTACTCCACCGATGACAAGGTGGACAATCCCATCTCCCTCTACGCCGCCACCAAGAAGTCGGACGAGCTGCTGGCCCACGCCTACTCAAAGCTCTACGATATTCCCAGCACGGGCCTGCGCTTCTTCACGGTCTACGGGCCGGCGGGCCGACCTGACATGGCCTACTTCGGCTTTACCAACAAGCTGCGCGCGGGCCAGACCATCCGCATTTTCAATTACGGCAACTGCAAGCGGGACTTTACCTATGTGGACGATATTGTCGAGGGCATCAAGCTGGTGATGGCAAAGCCGCCCGAGCGGAAGAAGGGCGCGGACGGTCTGCCCGTGCCGCCCTACATGGTCTACAACATTGGCAACAGCCACCCGGAAAACCTGCTGGACTTCGTGCAGATCCTCTCCGAGGAGCTGGTGGAAGCGGGTGTGCTCCCGGCGGATTACGACTTTGAAGCCCACAAGGAGCTGGCGCCCATGCAGCCCGGCGATGTGGAGATCACCTACGCGGACACCGAGCCACTGGAGCGGGACTTTGGCTTCAAGCCCTCCACGCCCCTGCGCGAAGGGCTGCGGCGCTTTGCCCGCTGGTACAAGGAATACTACAGAGTATAAGGAGAGCGTGTTATGAAAATTGCAGTTGCGGGCGTCGGCTATGTGGGACTGTCTCTTGCGGTGCTGCTGTCCCAGCGGCATGAGGTGATGGCCGTGAGCACTACGCCGGCCAAGGTGGAGAGAATCAACAGAGGCATCTCGCCCATCAAGGACAAAGAGATCGAAGACTTCCTGGCGCACAGGAAGCTGAACCTCACGGCGACATGCGATAAAGAGGCGGCCTACCGGGACGCGGAGTTTGTGATCATCGCCACGCCGACCAATTACGACCCCCATCTCAACTTCTTTGACACCTCCGCCGTGGAGGACGTGATCGAGACCGTCCTGCGGGTCAACCCAGCGGCATATATGGTCATCAAGTCCACGGTGCCCGTGGGCTACACCCTGCGCGTGCAGGAGAAGTATGCCAGCGGAAAGATCTTCTTCTCTCCCGAATTTTTGCGGGAGGGCAGAGCCCTGTACGACAATCTCTATCCCTCCCGCATCATCGTCGGCGCCCCGCTGGAGGACGAGGAGCTGCAGCAGGCGGCCCACCGCTTTGCAGGGCTGCTGGAGGAGGCAGCGGAGAAAGAGCATGTGGACGTCCTCTTCACCAACCCCACCGAGGCCGAGGCGGTCAAGCTTTTCGCCAACACCTATCTCGCCCTGCGCGTCAGCTTCTTCAACGAGCTGGACACTTACGCCGAGGCCCGCGGTCTCAACACCCGCCAGATCATCGAGGGCGTGTGCCTCGATCCCCGTATCGGCAGTCACTACAACAACCCCTCCTTCGGCTACGGCGGCTATTGCCTGCCCAAGGACACCAAGCAGCTGAGAGCCAACTACCAGGACGTACCGGAGAACCTGATCTCCGCCATCGTAGAGAGCAACCGCACAAGAAAGGACGTCATCGCCGACAATGTCCTGCGCAAGGCCGGCTTCTTTGACGGCAAGCGCGACTGCGTCATCGGCGTCTACCGCCTGACGATGAAAGAGGGCTCCGACAACTTCCGCGCCAGTAGCATCCAGGGCGTCATGAAGCGCATCAAGGCCAAGGGCGTGCCCATGCTGGTCTATGAGCCGACGCTGAAGGAGGACAACTTCTTCAACAGCGAGAAGGTGGACGATCTGGCTGACTTCAAACGCCGCTGTGATGTCATTATTGCAAACCGCTTCAGCGAGGAACTGCGGGATGTGGCGGACAAGGTCTACACCCGCGACCTGTTTTCCAGAGACTAATGGAATAAAAGAAGAGAGCCCTTCGGCTCTCTTTTTTAATACCCGATGATGCTGTTTACGCCGTAGTATTTGGCCATGTAGACATTTGGCCAGTCGTCTGGATCTTCGGTGTTGAGATAGGGCAGACCCTCCAGCGCGCTGTACTTGCTGCGAGCGTAGGGACGGGGGACCTGGAGCTCGGTTTCGCCGTTGGCAGCCGCCTCCTCGATGAGCTCCCGGTTGAAGTACAGCAGGTAATCTGTGCGCAGGATGTCCCTGACGCCCCCATAGACCTTCCAGACAGTGAGGAGCAGGCACAGGGCGCAGAGGCCGAACAGCAGCTTCTTCGCCCTGGTTTTCAGCAGCGGCGGGAAGAGCAGGGCGTTTGCCGCGAGCAGCAGGGCAAGACCGATGTAGGTGCTGCGTCCGGCGCAGTAGAGCGCGAAGGTCAGCACAAAGTGCCCGGCCAGCGATCCCAGCAGATATATCGCCGCCAGCATCCGCCGCCGCAGGTCCGTCCCGTTTTTGACGGCGAGGAAGAACAGCAGCGCAAAGCTCAAAAGCAGGGGCCAGAAGCGGAGATAGAAAGCGCCGGTCTCCACGAAGTTGCTGATGAGGACCGAGAGCTTCATCTCGGCCGCCTTGTTGGCGGCTGTGGCCGGGGCCAGCATCAGAAAGAAGAAGCCCGTCAGCGCCAGCAGCAGGGACAGCGCCATCCAGAGAGAAACGCGCTTTTTATCGAAAAAGACACGCAGCGCGAGAAACACCAGCGCGAGGAAGATCAGCGCCACGGAGGAGTTCTCCGAATAAGCGCCCACCAGGGGGGAGGAGAGCACCAGCAGAACCTGCACGGGCCTGGAGGGCTCTTTGTCGTCTAGAAAGCTCTCCGCCCAGGGCAGCAACCACAGCAGGCAGAACACCGCACACCAGAGATAGTTGACTGAGCCGTCCAGCCACAGAAAGACCTGTCCAAACTCCGGCTGCAGAATCCAGAGACAGCCGAAGACCGTGGCAGTGAGTACGGCGTTGTGTTCGGCGCATCTCAGCGCCGGACGACAGATGAGGCGCACCAGGGCCGCGAAGAACAGGGCGTTGACCACGTTGAACACCGGCTTTGGCAGCATCAGGAAAAGCTGCACCAGGGCGTGGGCGATCACGCGTCCGTTCATGCTGTGCCGGTGGGCGGCCATGGAGGGGAGAAGCTGCGAGAGAGCTGTCATGCGGCTGCCGTCAGCGAAGCTGAAGCAGTAGCGGAAGTCGTCCGCCACCAGGGCTGTGTGCAGATTGCAATAGAGCAGCAGCAGAAACACCGCCGCAAACACCGCCAGCGACGCCCATTTTGCCGTATTCAGCTTTTCAAAGCGTGATCTCTCTCTCATGGCGGTTCCTTTCCCGCTTTGATCAGCGGCCGAAGACCCACAGGTGCGTGACGCCGAAGGCCTCGCGGATAAAGTAGTTGAGCATGACGAAGAAGTAGCCCCAGGGAGCGGCGACGCCGGCGGCGTCCGGGACCCCCAGGTTGCGGGCCATGGTCTTGGCCCGATAGAGGTGATAGGCGCTGGAGACGATGGCGACATGGCCGGCGGGCTCGTCGCCTCTCGCGCGGATGATGGCAAAGGAGTTTTCAAGATTCTCCTGGGTAGAGGTGGCCTTGGGCTCCATGAGGATACGCGCAGGGTCGAAGCCCTGGTTGATCAGCCAGTCGTGCATGGCCTGGGCCTCGGTGATCGTCTCACCCGGCCCCATGCCGCCGGAGACGATGGCCACGGAATCGGGGTAGCGCTCCAGATAATCGGCTGCGCCCTCCAGTCTGCGGATCAGGGTCAGCGAGGGCTGATCCTTGTACACCGCGGCGCCCAGGACAATCAAATAATCCCGTCCGTCATCTTTGTCGGTGACTGCGTTTTTGATAACAAAGCTCTCCACAAAGCAGAACCAGGCCAGGCCCAGACAGGTCAGCACCACCACGATGCGCCAGAGCGCCACAGGCAGAAAGCGGTGCAGCACCAGCAGCGCCGCCACAAACAGCAGCGCATAGCCCCACCAGGCATAGCCGCGCACGGCAAAGCGCAGAAAAAGGGCTGAGGCGGTTAGCATGCCGACCAGAACAGGAAGATTTTTCCGAAAGTGCCAGAAAACGATGACAGCCGCAACAGCGCCGATGGCATAGGCGGGATAATAAATTTTCAGCAGAAAGCGCAGGATGATGGCAGAAAGCGCCGATACTCCCGCGACAAGAGCCCAGGTATTTTTTCTCATTCGCTCAGTTCCTCCCAGCGTTCATAGAGTTCCAGCAGCGCTGCCTCCAGCTCCTCCTTCTCGGCGGAGATCTCCATCAGCTTCTGGTAGTCGGTGGCGTAGGCTTCGGCCTCGCGGTCTTTTTCCGCGATCTTTTCCTCCTGCCGCGCGATCTCCCGTTCCAGCTTCTGCAGCGCTTTGTCGTTGTTCTTAGGACGCTGTGGCTTGGTTTTTGTTTCCTTTTTCTGCTCCTTCTCCCGCTGCTTTTCGTTCTGGGCAAAGACGGTCTGCCGCTCCCGCCAGGCGCAGTACTCCCTGTACCCGCCGCGAAAATCCGTGATGACCCCGTCGTGCAGGGCCCAGATGCGCGTGGCGAATTTCTCAATAAAATACCGGTCGTGGGAGACAAAGAGCAGGGTCTGCTCGTAATCGGAGAGCGCGTCCTCCATCCACTCGCGGCTGGCAATATCCAGGTGGTTGGTGGGCTCGTCGAGAATCAGGAAGTTGATGTCCCCGCCCATGAGCATGCAGAGCCGCAGCCGGCTCTTCTCCCCGCCGGAGAGGGCGCCCACCGGCGTCATCACATCCTCGCCCCGGAAGCCGAAGGCGGCGAGACGGTCTCTGGCCTGCTGGGGACTGCAGCGGCAGTCATAGAGCATGGTGTCGAGGGCCGAGCGCTGCTCGTTGGTAAAGCCGACCAACTGGGGCAGGTAGGCCGTGCGCACCGTAGGGCCGAGGTAGAGATAGCCCGCGTCGGGCGTCTCCTCCTGCATGATGAGCTTGACGAGGGTGGACTTGCCGGTGCCGTTGTCCCCAATGAGGGCGATGCGCTCCCCGCCGGTGACCAGCAGCTCCAGATCGGAAAACAGCGTCCGACCTGAAAAGCCCTTGCGGATGCCGTCCATCACCAGCACCTCGTCGCCCACAAACTCCCGCTCCTTGAACTTCACGTTCAGCTTGCGCTGCTCGGTGGGCTTTTCGCTCCGGCTGAGCTTTTCGATACGCTTTTCCATGGAGAAGGCACGCTTGTGAAGCTTGTCGTTGCCCATGAAGGCCCAGAGGTGCATCTGCTCGGCGGCCCGTGTGAGCTGCTCGATCTTGGCCTGGTCCTTCTCGTATTTCTTCAGCTTCTCCTCAAAGCGGCGCTGCCGCTCCTGGACGTAAAAGCTGTAGTTGCCGCTGTAAAATTCCGCTTTGCCGTCATTGATCTCCACGCAGCGCTGGACCACCTTGTCGAGAAAATAGCGGTCGTGGCTGATGGCAAGCACCGTGCCCTTAAAGTGGAGCAGGTAATCCTCCAGCCACTCGGTGGCGTGGAGATCCAGGTGGTTGGTGGGCTCGTCCAGCAGGAGAATGTCGGTGTTCTCCAGGATCAGCCGGGCAAGGTTGACCCGCGTTTTCTCCCCGCCGGAGAGTGAGTCAAAGGGCTGGGAGAGCATGGCGGGCGGGATGTCCAGACCGTTTGCCACACGGCTGCGGTCCACATCCATCTCGTAACCGCCCAGACGTCGGAAGTCCTCCTGCAGCTTGTCGTACTCCCGCAGAAGGGCGGGCGACTGGTCGCGCTCCATCTGCTCGGTCAGCTCTTCCAGACGGTCGGAGATGGCATAGAGACGGCGGTGAGCGTCCTTCAGGACCATCTCGGTGGTCCAGCCCTCGGGGTAAACGGGAATCTGGGAGATGAGACCGAGACGCTTGGAGGGCGCGATGGCGATGTCCCCCTCGTCGGCGCGCAGCTCGCCCGTCAGCAGGCGAAAGAGCGTGGTCTTGCCGCAGCCGTTGTGGCCCAGGATGCCCACCCGCTCCCCGGCGGTGACCGTGAAGGACAGCCCGTCGAGCACATTGCGGCCGATCTCAAAGGACTTGACCAGATTGTTTACGGAAATGTCTGTCATACCATGTTGTTCCTTGTCTGCTGATTATCAGGTGTCCAGGTTTTCCACCGCCCACTTGAGCACCTCGCTTGTGACGGCACCGGCCTTGGTCAGACCAAAGCCGCCACGCTCGACCAGGGTGACAAAGGCGTAGGGGTGCTCCTCATCGTCGAGGAAGCCTACAAACCAGGAGTGGGAATCCCCGTCGCCCAGCTCCGCCGTGCCGGTCTTGGCGCAGATGGCCATGCCGGGGAAGAGCGTGTCGGCGTTGTAGTGGGTGACGGCGTTGTTGCGCATGAGCTGGGTCAGCCGCTCGGCGGTGGAGGGCTTGACCAGCACGCTCACCGCGGGGGCTTTGCCAGTCTGGATCATGTGCGGCTCTATGAGGGTGCCGCCGTTTGCCACGGCGCAGAGAAAGCGCAGCATGGAGAAGGGGCACACCATGTCCGTGGACTGGCCGATGCCGGACCAGCCGGTCTCCGGGTCGCCCACAAATTCCGTGGGGTAGCTGCCCTTTGCGGTGGGGATGCCGTCGAGCTCGTGCGAGTCGAGAAAGCCGTAATCGGTGACGTATTGGATCATGCGGTTCTGGCCCAGCTCCACGGCGATCTGGGAAAAGGCCACGTTGCAGGAGTTGGCCAGGGCCTGTTCAAAGTTCTGGGTGTAGTGGTCAGCGATACAGGTGATCTCCACCCCGGCGATTTTGATGCCGTCCTCGCAGTACCAGCTGCGGCTGTCCAGGTTGCGCAGGTTCTCGATGGCGGCCGCCGCGGTGACGAGCTTAAAGATAGAGCCCGGCGTGAAAGAGGCGGAGATGCAGCGGTTGATGTAAGCCCCTTCACGGGGATTGTTGTTGCCGTCGATGGGGTCCACCGAGGGGGTGGAGACCATGCCCAGCAGTTCTCCGGTGCGGTAGTTGCAGACCAGCATGCAGCCGGTGGAGTTTTCACCCAGGGCGCGATAGATCTGGTCGTTGAGCCGCGCGTCGATACAGAGCTCCATCAGCTTGTCCTCGGAGCGCGTGGTGCCCGTCAGAAGGCTGAAGGTCTGGGTATCGCCCCAGAAGCGGGTGATGATGCCGGTGCCGGTGCGGCCCCAGTAGTCGCCGGTGACGTGGTAGTTGGCCGCGCGTGTGATGCGGTCGGGGGAGAAATGGTTGTCCGTGCCGTTGAAGTAGGCAAGCGTAATGCCGTTGCGGTCGATGATCTGGCCGACAGAGCCGGAGTTTGCCCGGGAAAAATACAGGGCCCACTCCTTGCCGTGGTCCACGTAGCGCATCACATAGACTGCCATGCCGCAGATCACGAGGGCCGCGAGCAGCAGCACCGAAAGGGCGCGGTTGGTTATTTTTTTCGTGGCTGCCACACCTCCCAGTCGGAGAGATTCTCGTCGAGCGCCTCCTCTTGCTCCTCATAGGTCGCGGGCCGCACAGCAAAGCTCGCGTCCCGGCGGTTGTCGGCGCTTTTGATAAAGGCCATCAGCATCCAGCAGCAGAGCAGCGAGGTGCCGCCGCGGGAGACAAAGGGGAAGGTGACCCCGGTAAAGGGGAGAATATCCAGCGAGCCGAACACGTTCATCGCCAGCTGCGCCAGCATCATGCTCATGGCGGCGCAGGCTGCGATGGAGTAGTAGGCCGAGCGGCCCTGCCGCGCAGTGCGCACGGCAAAGAAGGCCAGCACCAGCACTGCCAGCACCATGATGACCCCGATGATGAGCCCCTGCTCCTCACAGATCATGGCAAAGACCATATCGGTGTTGGCGGCGAAGATGCTCTTGAGCCAGCCGGCCCCGGCGCCCTTGCCGTAGAGTCCGCCGGAGGCGGCGGCGGACATGGCCCGGGACTGCTGAAAGCCCGCGCCGTACACGTCGTCCCACACATGGCCCCAGGTAGCAAAGCGCCTGGCCACATAGGGCCGCACGCTCACGGCGAGAAAGCCCGCCATGCCCGCCCCGGCCACGGCCAGCAGCACCGTTGCGATGGAGCCGGAGCGCAGAAAGGAGATCACGAGAAAGGTGATAAAGAAGAGCAGCGCCGTGCCGAAGTCCCCGATCAGAGCCAGGGAGACGACAAAGAAGGCGGAGAGGAAGATGAACTGATACAGGTTTTTCCGGCGGAAGAGCCGGTCGAGTGTGGAGGCCCCCACATAAATGTAGCCCACCTTCACAAGCTCCGAGGGCTGAAAGGAGAAGCCGGCAATCTGGAGCCAGTTTCTCGCGCCCAGCACCGCGTCGCTGAAGACGATGTTGACCAGCATCAGCCCGATGGAGAGAATTGCCACTGTGGTGCGGGCGGCCGTGGCTCGCTCCAGCTTTCTCAGCCAGAGTCCCAGCAGCAGAAACAGCACCACCGCAGCAATGATCAGCAGGATCTGCTTCAAGAGATCCTCCGGCGTGGAGGAGGCCGCCACGGAGAGGCCGAGACTTGTGAGAAAAAAGGCCAGAGTCTCAATCTCAAAGCCGGAGCGCTCCACCACCCGCATGGCAAAGTAGCAGGCCCACTGCAGGGCGATGAGCGCGACAAAGGCCACTGCGATGGCCTTGATATGCTCGCTCTTTGCGGACATGGCGTGCTGGCCCAGAAGGAACAGCTCAAACACCGTCAGCTCCAGCAGCGTGCCGGCGGGGGAGACCCCGTGGCCAGCGGCGGTGCGCTTTTTCTCCAGCTTCTCCTGCTTGTCCGGGGTGACTTCGCGGAAGCGGAGCCTCTGCCCGCCCACATTGATCACATCTCCGGTCTGCACCGGCAGTCCAGCGGGCCCGGCCTTCGCGGTCTTGATCCAGACGCCGCCCTTGGAAAAGATGTCGTAGACCCGCCAATGGCCCTTGTTGCCCCGGCGGAGCACCGCGTGTACGCGGCTCACGCCCGCGTCCACCAGACGCACATCCGCATTGATGGAGCGGCCGATGATGTTCTCCCAGTGGGTGAGGGTAAAGGTATCCTCGCCGTGACGGAGATAGCCCCAGGTTTCCGGCTCATAGTGCTCGGAGAGCATGGAGCGGATGCAGCGGACGATCATGGCGATCGACAACAGAATCAGAACATATTTGCTCATGGCGAGCATATAGTCGGCAAGACCCTCCGTGCAGAACACCTCCTCGTCCACAGAGATCAAAACTATATTATTTTACCACACAAGACCGCTTATTGACAAGCGGGAGCGCGTCAACTAAAATAGCGGCATGAAGAAGAAAACAATCCTGTGGATTCTAATCTTCGCGGCGATGGTTCTGGGCGGGCTGCTCCTGGCCCTGCATCTGCGCGCCCCCGGCGGGACGGTGGCGGTGATCTCGGTCAACGGAGAGGTGATGGAAAGGATCGACCTCTCAAAAGTCCGGGAGAGCTACGACCTGCAGTTTGACACCCCCTGGGGCCGAAACACGGTCCACGTCGCGCCCGGCGCCATCTCGGTGAGTGAGGCGGACTGTCCCGATCAGATCTGCGTGAAAATGGGTGAGCTAACCGGCGGCGGGATCCCCATCATCTGCATGCCCCACCGGCTGGTGATCGAGATCGAAGGCGGTGACTTCGATGCCTAA
>ONPY01000059.1 GCA_900319835.1 uncultured Eubacteriales bacterium
TCTCACCGGCCTGGAGATCGATTCGGCCAAAAGCGGCGTCAAGCCGGATCTGTCCGAATACCTCGGCAACCGGGCAAAGTTCAAGAATATCTTTCTGCGCTATAAGGAGATCGTCGGAGAGCCAGACGAGCACCAATGGTATGAACCGACGAAGAACAAAAAGCTGAAGACGTATTTTGACAGCGTCGCATGGGACGAGGTCACGGCCAATCTGGAGCGCACGCCGCTCTACGCCAGACAGCTCGAAAAACAGACGAGGCCGCCAAAGTCTAAACCAGCTCCGAGTGAGGATCTGTTTACCTTTGCGCTTGACCCAAACTGGAAAGAAAAACTCGACCCGCACACGCTGGAGAAGATGCGCTCGATCATAGCAGACTTTGAAGAAGCCAAGCGCCGCTGCGCAGCCTACCGCCATAAGAAGCCCTCCGGCAATTACCGGAGGGATGTACAGCGGATCCTGTTCTCGCAGGATCGGGAGGACGAGATCAGCGTGGATGAGCTGTATCAGACCTTTGAGTGGTACGAGGCCTATCAGATCCGCCGGTCTCTGGCGGCTTTGCGGGAATCGGACTGGCAGTTCACGCCCAAAGAGGACAAAGAGGAGCTGCTCTACACTATCCTGGGAAGCCATCTGCCGCCGACAAAAGAGGTCCTCTGCGATTTTCGCAGCGGGGGCTATCGGCTGCTGGGAGATATCCTGATGGACCTGGACGAACAGAATCAGGATACCGCCATGCGGAAATACAAAGGTATCCTCAAAAATGATACGGCGCAGATGAAGAGCATGATGCTCGGCGTGATGGAATCGCAGGACTACCGGCAGACGTTGATTCGAAACTGCAAAAACATCATCTGGCCCACGATCCGCCATTACCCGGGAGAAGTATTGGAACAGATCGACGGAGATAACGCTGTCAAGTGCGCCGAGGCGCTGGGCAAGCGGGACTTCATCCTGGAGGTGCTGCCCGCGGCGGCGCTGGATCTGATTATTGACCGCACAGCGCCGGAGAAGAAAGAAAGGGGTGAGAGCCTTGTTGAACGAGTGGGAAGAATTCTCGGCCTACACCGTGTTTCCTGAATACAAGAAAGACAGCTATCTGGGACGTTTTACCCTGCCCATGCTGCTGGATATCATGGGCTTCCAGCGCATCCTGACTATCCTCGCCAGGGGCTATCTGTTCCGGGACGGCAGCGACGGCTATGATCGGATCGAAGTTGCGCGCCGGGCGCTGCTGGCCTGGTGCAGCCTGTCCGGGGAGAAAACAAAAAAAGCCCCGGATCAGGAGACCGATCCGAGACTGAGAGTGAACTATGGAGAATACACACAGAAATTTCCGGAACTGGTGACGCCGGACGGCGAGGGCTGGCTGATCCGGCATGTTGAGAACATCATTGCCTATGTGGAGGCCAACCCCAACGCCGTCCGCAAGGGCGTCGCAGAGAAGGCGCAGGCACTCAAAAAGGGCTTTCGCAAGCAGTGGGCAAACAAGCTGCGACAGATGCAGGTGCCGACCTACGCGTCCAACACCAAGGGCGCGTGGGTGCTGCGTTTTGACGATATCCTGGCCGAAGCCCTGGAGCTTGGCCCGCTGCAGAACAGGGACTTCGATCTGCCGGAAGAAACGATCCAGCGCATAACCGATCTGACGCCAAAAGGTGTACCGGTGGAAGCCAGCGTCCTGCTGTACAAGTACTACATTGCCAACAAGGAGGATGATCAAGAATTTGTCCTACTCCCGCAGCAGAACTTCAACGCCTGGTTCGGCAACACCAGTTTCAGCCAGAAATGGGTAGGGGCACTGAACGGGAAGCTGATTGAGAAAAAGGTCCTGGACGGGGTAAGCAAATACCGTCTGTGTCTGTATTCCATCCAATAGCAAATGAATTCCAAATTTGAAGATAAGTAGAAGAAAGATAGCAAAAGGCAGAACCAGCCATTGCCAATTCTGCCTTGTATTATTTCCCGATCTTCACAGCGCGAACCAGAAACATTGGCGTAGATGCGAAGTTCAGCTTTTCCTCATCCGACCAGACGCGCTGCCAGATCTGCCCGTCCGCTTCCGCTTGCAGGCCGAGGCCCTGCAGCAGCGCGAGATCCCAATCCGGGCGACGGATACTCGACAGCGGCACACGGCGGGCGATGTCCTCCATCACGTCGAAGTTTTCTCCCACGTTCTGATCCCACACGCCCTGCTCGGCGCTGTTGACCCGATCCCGGTCGTAGGCGGCCTGGGCCTCATCGTCAAAGAGATAGGCGTACCAGTTGGCGTCAAAGTTCAACAGCAGTCCGCCCGGCTTCAGCACCCGCGCCCACTCGGCATAGGCCTTGTCGGGATGGGGCAGGTTCCAGGTCAGGTTGCGGCTGACCACCACGTCAAAGGAAGCGTCCGCAAAATCCAGCGCCTCTGCGTTCATCTCCATCCATCGAATCTTGCCGGCCAGCTCGCCGGCATTTTTCTTTGCCTCGGTCAGCATGGCGGGCGTCAGGTCGATGGCCGTCACATCATAGCCCAGTTCCCGCAGGAGGATGGCAAAGAAGCCCGGGCCGGTGCCCACCTCCAGCACGCGCAGGGCTTTAGACGCGCTGTCCGGGAACTGCCGCGTGATCTCGGCATGGAGGCAGTCGCTCCACTTCTGCCGCTGCTGCGTGGCAAGCTCCAGCTGATTGACCTCAGAGTAGGAGGCGGCGCGGCCGGTCCAGTAGCTCTTGTTTTCAGATAATATCGTCTGTCGGGACACCGTAAGTCACCATCGGGCCTTTCTCAATGATATTCAGGGACGCGCACTGGTGCAGCAGCACGCCGTCCTGGGGTGCGCATTCCACAAAGAGGCTGCGTCCGAAGTAAACCCGGATCTCGCCCAGCTTTTCGCCTTTGCGGAAGATATCGCCGACCTTTTTCTCCGGATACCAGCAGCCGGTGCAGGGCGCGTCGTCACTGTATTCCAGCAGCTGCGTCTTGGAATAGTTGACGGTCTCGCCGGGCAACACGCCCAGGCAGCGGAGGATGTTCCGCACGTCAGCCTTGTCCGCCTCGATCTCCTCTCGGCTGAAAAGAGAGAGCTGCCCGCGCTCGATCAGCACGCTGGGGACGCCGTGGACGGAGGCGAGATTGTATGCTCCGCCGGTGCGGCAGCGGGAACGGACGACATACTTCACGTTGACACAATCGATCATTCGCTTCGCCGTCTCCTCGGCGGGGGTGTCGCCCAGATAGTAGGCATAGGGGATCAGCGCCTCATACCCGTCACCGCTGTGCAGGTCGATGTAGGCGTCCACGTTTCGGATGAACACCTCAAAGAGCATATGGGCCAGCTTGTCGGCTTCGCTGCCCTCCCGGTCGCCGGGAAAGACCCGGTTGAGGTTTTTCCCGTCCTCAAAGACCATGGACATGGTGCGGTTTTCAAAGCCGGAGCGATTGGCTAAGGGCAACAGGATCACGTTGCCGCGCAGCTCGGAGACGTCCAGCTCGTTGGAGAGCTCGATCGCCGCCTGGATGCCCACATATTCGGCGTTGTGGATGCCGGCGGAAATCAGCACGGTCGGCCCCGGCTGCTCGCCGCAGAGCAGCACATGGGGCACGTGCAGCTCAGTGCCCTCCACGTGGATATGGTCCTTGACGGTTTTGCCGGGCGTCAGTTCATGCCCGGCAACGGTTTTGATTTGCATAGATGCCTCCGAAATCATTTTTATACAAAGTATCATGCGCGGCGAAACGCCACAAGCCCCCCGGGGGGATACGCCGCGAAAATCGCGGGAAGGCGCAGAAAGCCAAGGCTTTTTCGGAAAAAAGGATTATCCCCCCTGGGGGCTTCCGCGGCAGATCGAGATACCCTATAATACAGGAAAAAAGCCGGGAACAAGCAAAAGAAACGGAGAGAGAACGACCTATGGAACCTATTAAGCACCGCATCACCCATTACTGGTCTCACCGGGCGGAGGCCTTTCAGACTCAGCGCATCCGGGAATTTGAAGATGAAAAGCACGAGCGCTGGCTCAAAGAATTTCATCGCTATATCCCGCAGGACCGTCCGCTGCGCGTGCTGGATCTGGGAACGGGTACGGGCTTTTTCGCTCTCGTTTTCGCGGCCGAGGGACACGAGGCCACGGGCATCGACCTGACGCCGGACATGATCGACCGGGCCAGGCAGACGGCGGAGATCCTCGGCCTGCAAGCGGATTTTGCCGTCATGGACGCCGAGGAGCCGGGCTTTGCGCCGGAGAGCTTTGACGTGCTGGTGACGCGCAATCTCACCTGGACGCTGCCGCATATCGAAAAGGCCTACCGGGAGTGGTACAGACTGTTAAAACCGGGCGGCGTGCTTATCAACTTCGACGCGGATTACAGCGCGGCGCTGGAGAATGAGGAGGAGCACGAGCTGCCGGAAAACCACGCGCACAAGCTGGTGCCGGAATACATGAAGGCTGAGAACGAGGCGATCACCATGGAGGTCGGCGCCTATCACGGGCCGCGACCGCAATGGGACGTACAGCTGCTCATCGAAGCGGGCTTTGAGCGCGTTTCGGTGGACATGGGTGCCTACCGGCGCATCTATGCCGAGATCGACGAATTCTTCAACCCGACGCCGATCTTCTGCCTTGCCGCCTACAAATAGTGTGAAAAATTGTTGAAATTTGTATCCCCCAGGGGGGCTTCCGCAGCATTTGGCAGGGGTCTATACTGTTTCCCAGAAGCCTGAAAGGCAAAAGAAAGTGAGGAAACAAGATGAAGAATCTGAAAAAGACTCTTGCGCTTCTGCTTGCACTGTGCATGATCCTTGCCCTCGCGGCCTGCGGTCAGAAGGCACCGGCCGAGGCTCCGGCTGCCGAACCGGCTCCGGCTGCGGACGCTGCACCTGCCGCGGATGCCGCCCCGGCCTCGCAGGAGACCAAGTGGCTGCGGATGGCCACAAACTTCGCCTATCCCAGCCTGGACGCCCATAAGGACTACTATGGCTGGTACACCCAGATCTACGGCATGACCGAGACCCTGTACCGGATCAACGCGGATATGTCTGTCAGCCCGCTGCTGGCGAAGGATTCCAGCGTCAGCGAAGACGGCCTGACCTGGACCTTTACGCTGGCGGACGCCTGCTTTTCCAACGGCGATCCCGTCACTGCGGACATGGTGGCGCGCAACTTCCAGCGTCTGATCGAGGTCAACGAACGCTACGACGACTGGGCGGACTTCACCTTCACGGCTGAGGATGAAAAGACCTTTGTCATCACGACCCCGGACGTCTTCCCGACCATGCTCGTCGCGCTGACGGACCCCGAGTTTGCGATCATGGATCTGGACGCCACCACAGATTTTGACAATGCGCCCATCTGCACGGGACCTTTTGTGATCCAGTCCTTCCAGCCGGAGGGAGACGTGGAGGTCGTACGCAACGACAACTACTGGAACGGTGAGGTCAAGCTCGACGGCGCCACGCTCTTCTATATGCCGGATGCGGATTCCAAGCTCCTGGCCATGCAGGCCGGGGAGATCGACTGCTACACCAGCGTGGACGCGGCCGCCAAGGAGATTTACGAAGCCGATCCGGCCAGCTACAATCTCACGGTCATTCCCGGCACCCGCATGCAATTCTACGTGATCAACAAGACGCGCCTCGACGACAGCGTGTGCGCGGCGATCAACCTGACGGTGGACTGCGAGGCCATTGCCGAGTTCCTCAAGGGCACGACCTCTGCGGCCGTCGGCCCCTTCATCGCTTCCGCGCCCTATGGCCAGGTCACGAAGCCCGCGCCCGATCCCGCCGCGGCCAAGGCCCTGCTGGAGGCTGACGGCTATACGCTCAATGCCGACGGTTTTTATGAGAAGGACGGCAAAGTGCTCGAGCTGAGCATTGCCCATTACAAATCCCGACAGCTGCCCGACCTGGCCCTCCTGATGAAGGAGCAGCTTGAGAAGATCGGCGTCAAGGTGACGCTGGTCGTGCAGGAAGATCCGGACGCCGGCTATGTGGCGACCGGCGACTATGACATCGCGCTCTACTGCATGATCGCCGATACAGGCGGCGATCCCTACTACTGCGTCGATGCTCTGTACCGCCAGAGCGGCAAGTGGGCCAAGGCCGGCTTCCCCACCGACGAGTCCGAGGCGCTGATCAATCAGCTCCAGTTTGAGACCGATATCGATCAGCGTGCCGCGCTTGCCAACCAGATCGTCCAGATGAGCATCGACGACAACGCCTTCGGCTACGTCGGCCTGTTCAACAAGGTCTCTGTCGCAAGGCCCGGCGTCACCGGATTCTCGGAGGACATCCCCTTCGACTTCTATGGCCTCACGCCTGAGACGGATATCGCATAAAACCCAATGATCCGATGGGGCCGGTGCGTCTACACCGGCCCCAAATTGCATGAAAGGAGGAAACTGACCGATGGCCAAATACATAGGCAGACGACTGCTGCACCTTGTCGGCATCCTGATCGCCGTCAGTTTCCTGACGTTTTTGCTGATGTACCTCTCACCCGGCGACGCGGCAATGAAAAAGCTCAACGCCCAGGGCGTGGCCGTCTCGGAGGAGATCATTGAGAAAACGAGAGAAAGCATGGGCCTCGACCGGCCTTTCCTGGTGCAGTACGGCGACTGGGCGCTCCATGCGCTGCGCTTCGATCTGGGCGACAGCTATAAGGACGGCTTCCCTGTGGCGGAGAAGCTTGTCAAGGCACTGCGCTACACGGCGATCCTCGCCCTCGGCAGTCTGGCGCTGGCCTTTCTCGTGGCGCTGCCGCTTGCCATCCTCACGGCGCTTCACAAGGACTCGCTGCTGGACGATATCACGCGGCTTTTCAGCTTTGCCGGCAACTCTTTGCCGAACTTTCTGATCTCGGTGCTGCTGATGTACTTTCTGTGCGTCAAGGCGCATCTGCTGCCGCTGACGGCGAAAGAGAGTGTCAAGGGACTGATCATGCCCTGCCTCGCGCTCTCTATTCCGATCTGCGGCCGCTTTATCCGCCAGTTCCGGGCGGAGATCCTCGAGCAACTTGGCAAGCCATATGTCTCCGGCGCCAGGCTGCGCGGCGTAAAGGAGCGCTATGTGCTGAAAAACGTGCTTCACAACGCCTCCATCTCCATCCTTACGATCGTGGGACTTTCCATCGGCACCCTCTTTGGCGGCAGTGTCGTCATCGAGACGATCTTCCGCTGGCCGGGGCTTGGGAAGCTTGCCATGGACGCGATCAGCAACCGCGATTACCCGGTGATCCAGGGGTTCGTGCTCTTTACCTCTACGGTGTATGTCGTCATCAACCTCTTGATCGACATCTGCTATGCATGGATCGATCCCCGGCTTCGCAGAAAGGGGGGCGGCGCATGAAAAAACGGATCAAAACACCCGAGCGTATCCGCCGCCGTGCGATCGTTTTTCTGGCCCTGGCCGGGATCCTGGTCGTCATCAGCCTGATCGCACCGCTCATTTGTCCCAATGACCCCTATGCAACTTCTGCCGCGGATATGAACCGCGCACCCTGCGCGCAGTATCCCTTCGGCACAGACCGCTACGGCCGCTGTGTCTGCTCGCGCGTGCTGATGGGGGCGAGAACCTCCATCTTTTCCGCTGTCGCACTGGTGGGGCTCACCTTCCTCGCCGGCTCCGTGCTCGGCCTGCTGGCCGGCTGGTACGGCGGCGTGGTCGACACGCTGATCATGCGTCTTGCGGACGTGATGCTGGCCTTCCCGCAGATGGTGCTGGCCATCGCGGTGGCGGGCATTCTGGGCGGCGGCATGGGCAACGCCATGCTCGCCATGGGCATCAGCGGCTGGACGCTCTATGCGCGCCTGGCCCGCGCCCAGGTACTGAGTCTGAAAGAAGAACCTTACGTCCACGCCGCCCGGCTTTCCGGCTGCTCCGGCTGGACGATCATGAGTAAAACGCTGCTGCCCAACATGCTGGGGCCTCTGCTCGTCACGGCGGCGACCCAGATCGGCGTCATGATGATCGGCATCGCAGGCCTCTCCTTCCTCGGGATCGGCGTGATCGAGCCGCAGGCGGAGTGGGGCAGCATGATCAACACCTCCCGCGCCTATCTGCAGCTGGCCCCCTGGGCGGTGCTCGCCCCGGCTGTTGCCACGATCATTACGGTGATGATCTTCAACTATCTGGGCGACTGCGTGCGCGACGCGCTGGAAGCAAAGGAGGCGGAGACATGAGCGACACGATCCTCACGCTCGACCGTCTCTGTGTCGGATACGGCGACCGTCCCGCCGCCGCGGACGTGTCCTTTTCCCTGCAGCGGGGCGAGATCCTCTGCCTCGTGGGGGAGAGCGGCTGCGGTAAGAGCACCCTGCTCAAGGCCCTGATGGCCGCACCTGAGATCCGTCTCTTCTCTGGCTCCATCACGCTGGAGGGCACGGAGCTCTCAGCCCTTCCGCCAAAGCAGCGGCGGAAGGTCTGTTGCGAAAAGATGGGCATCGTCTTCCAAACGCCGGAGGCGACCTTCAACCCCATCCGCAGCTATCGCAGGCAGTTTATCGAAACCCTAAAGAGCCACGGCAAATACGACCCGAAAACCTTTGACGCCCAGGTGGCGGAGGCTTTTGCCAAGGTGGAGCTCGTCGATTGGTGGCGCGTCCTGGGGGAATGCCCCTTCGCTCTCAGCGGCGGCATGAACCAGCGCGCAGCGCTGGCGCTGGCACTGCTGCTCGAGCAGGAGATCCTGCTCTGTGACGAGCCGACCAGCGCGCTGGACGCCACGATCCAGCTGCAGGTGGCCGAAGAACTCAAACGCCTGCGCGATAAAAGCGGCGTGACACAGATCATCGTGACCCATAATCTGGCGCTGGCCCATTTCCTGGCCGACCATATCGGCGTCATGTACGCCGGGCGGCTGGTGGAGTTTGGCTGGGCCTGTGACGTGCTGTGTGATCCGCAGCACCCCTATACCAAAAGTCTGCGCGCGGCGATCCCGAGCCTTGACGGGACGATGCCGGACGGCCTGCCCGGCAGCCCGCCGATGACCGGCCCCGCGGAGAGAGGCTGCGAGTTTTGCGACCGCTGCCCTCGGGCGGCGGAGGCCTGTGCCCATGCGCCTTATGCCATGCGGCAGGTGGGAGACGGCCACTTCGTCTCCTGCTGCGGCGGGAAGGAGGCCATGCCATGATCATTCTGGAAGGGAAAAGCCTTGCCAAGCGCTATGAGCAGCAAAGCACCGTGATCCACGCGCTTCGCGGGGTCGACTTTCGCCTCGAGAGCGGGGAGATCCTGGGCGTTGCGGGAGAGAGCGGCAGCGGTAAGTCCACGCTCCTAAAGCTCATTTCCGGCCTGGAAGCGCCCAGCGCGGGCAGCATCCTGCTCCATGGAAAAGAACTCTCGCCCCGGCGCACCAAAGAAGAATACCGGACGATGCAGATGATCTTTCAGAACGCGCCCGCCTCTTTCCATCCCCGCCGCACGATCGCGGATTCAATCACCGAGTCGGTACGCAGTCTGCGCGGAAGAAACGCTCCGCTCGACCTGGCCTCGCTGGCTGATCGGGTGGGGCTTCAGCGGGAACTGATGGATCGCACGCCCCGCCAGCTCAGTGGCGGGCAGTGCCAGCGCATGGCGATCGCCCGCGCCATGGCCGTGGAGCCGGAGATCCTGCTCTGCGACGAAATCACCAGCGCGCTCGACGTATCCTCCCAGGCGCAGATTCTGCATCTGCTTGCCGGCATCTGCCGCGAGAGCCATACCTCCGCGATCTTTGTCTCCCACGATCTGGCGGTGATCCGCTGCCTGTGCGACCGGGTGATGATCATGCGGGACGGCGCGCTCGTGGAGGAGGGCCCGGCGGAGCAGGTGATCCGTCAGCCCAGAGAGGCTTATACAAAAAAGCTGGTCGATTCTGTCCTGGAAATCAAAGATTAGGGGAATGGCCCGTGTTTTTATGCAGGGAGGAAGCTCATGCAGATCGCTGAATACTATGATTCTGTCGCATCGATCTGGGACGACGATTATTCGGAGGCCAAGGCCGCCCGCATCGTCACAGCCATGGCCTCGATCCACCGGGGCGGCGCCTGTGTGATGGACGTCGGCTGCGGCAGCGGTGCGATGTTTGCCGATCTCATGGACGGCGGCGCCTGTGAGATCGAAGGTGTGGACATCTCCGGGGAGATGATCCGTCTGGCACAGAGAAAATACGGCTCCGATCCGCGCATCCATCTGACCCAGGCTGACTTCCTGCAGCTCGAGCAGCCAGGCTACGAGGTGATCGTGTCTTTCAACGCCTATCACCACTTCCTGCAGCCGCGTGACTTTCTGAAAAAAGCGCGAGAGCTTCTGCTGCCCCGCGGGCGGCTTACGGTGGCGTTCCCCTTTGGCCGCGACCGGATGAACACGCTCGGCAGCATCATGCCGGGCGGCCTTGCAAGGCAGCTGCTCCCTGCGGAGGAGGAAGCCAAACTCTGGCGGGAATTCTTCGCGATCGACTGTATCTGTGATAACGACTCGCTGTTTCTGCTTTCCGGCACGGCGAAATAAAACAAATCATTTTTCAAATTTCATCCCCCAGGGGGGCTTCCGCACGGCCGAGAATTCTGTTATGCTCTTATCAGATCAGATGCTTGATCGGCTGCCGGGATCTCCCTCAATCCATGTGTCTCTTTCACCTCTCCGACACAAAGGCAGCCGAGGATCTCTCTTGCTATAGCCCTCCGAGCCGGTCACTCGGGGGGCTATCATACTGTTAAGATCAACTTCATGCCATGAATCAAAGAAACGAGGACCTGACAACAGGCCCGATCATACAAAAGCTGCTGCGCTTCGCCCTCCCGCTGCTGTTGGGGACGCTGGTGCAGCAGTTATACAGCACCGTCGATCTGATCTTTGTAGGCAACGTGATCGACAAGACCGCTTCTGCGGCGATCGGAGCCAGCACTCTGCTGATCACCTGCCTGATCGGTTTCTTCGGCGGCATGGCCGTGGGAGCGGGGGTCGTGATTGCACAGAGCTGGGGCGAGCGCGACACGGACAAGCTGCGCCGTGCGATCGGCAACACCGCGGCGCTTGCTCTGGCGGGAGGGATCGTTCTCGCCCTGCTCGGCTGGCTGCTGGCGCCGGGCTATCTGCGCCTGATCCGCACGCCGGAGGAGATCCGTGCAAACGCGGAGGCCTACCTGCGGATCTATTTCCTCTCGCTGCCCTCGATCATCGCCTATAATTTCGGTGCGGGAATGCTTCGTGCGCTGGGAGATTCCAGGAACCCACTCCGCGCGCAGCTTGTGGGCGGCCTTGTCAACGTGGCGGCCGACTGGCTGCTGCTTCGCGTGCTGGCGAACGGTGTCGTGGGCGTGGCCTGGGCCTCACTCTTTTCCCAGACCGTAGCGGCGGCGCTGGTTGCGCGGAAGCTGTGCCGACTGGATAACGCCTTTGCGCTGCGCCTCCGGGGGATCCATTTTGATCCGGCACTGCTGAAAAAGACCGTCGCCATCGGTCTGCCGGCCGGAGCGCAGGCACTGGTGATCACGCTGTCCAACGTGGTGGTACAGGCGCATATCAACGCCTTCGGCGCCGATGCGATTGCGGCCTTTACCGCGTATTTCAAGGTGGAACTGATCATCTATCTGCCGATCATGGCGCTGGGCCAGGCGATCATGACCTTCAGCGGGCAGAACTGCGGCGCAGGGCAGTTCGCGCGCATCCGAAGGGGTACGCGCGACTGCCTTCTGATCTCGCTGGGACTGACGGCGATCCTCTCCGCCGTATCGCTGCTCTTCGGCGGGGCGCTGTTTCGCCTGTTTATCAAGGAACCCTCTGTCATTGCCCTGGGACGGCGGATCATCGCGGTAACGTTCCCGTTTTACGTGCTGTACCCGGTTCATCAGATCCTTGGAGACAGTCTGCGCGGTCAGGGCAAAACAAAAGTGCCCATGCTGATCGTGCTGCTCAACCTCTGCCTGATCCGCTCGGCGCTTCTGTTCTGGATCGTCCCGCACACCCGCAGCATCCAAAGCGTGGCGGCCGCCTACCCGGTCACCTGGGGACTCACAGCTCTCGGCATGTGCGTATACTATTGCTCCGAGAACGGACTAATCAGTAAAAGAAAACGGCAAAACTGAGCTTTCAAATAGAAATCACATACATCACAGGAGGAGAAACATGAGAAGGGGAATCGACACCACCGACTATCTGGTTTACGGGCACGAGGCCTGGATCGTGACGGATAAATCCGTCTACGAACCGGGAGAGGAAGTCCACGCCATCCTGCGCTGGGGTCACTATATGCGGCCGGACGGCTTCTTCCGTCTGGACGAATTCCGGGCTTTCGTCTGTGACGAGGCCGGGAACCGGATCGCACTCGCGCCGGTAAAAGGGCCGGGAGATGAGTGGGGCGACTATTATGAGCTGAACTTCACGCCGCTCTCCCGCGGCATTCACACGATCATGGCAATCTACGACAACAACTATGTCCGGAATGAAAAGGACGAATATCTGGAGGGTGACAGACGGACCTATCCAGATATCCTGGACGCCAAGAATTACCCGCAGATCTATGAGACCTGCATTGCGGTCGGCGAGACGGAGGGCCAGGCCAATTTCATCCACGAATCCCGCGTGAGCTTCGTGCCGGAGCCCTGGGAGCCGGACGCGGAAGTCCTGCATCTGACCCTGATCCACGACCGCTTCCCGGTTAAACAGGCGACGGTGACTGTGATCCATTATGACGGGAAAGCGTATTTCGAGCGCATCCTGCATACGGATGAGGACGGCCGGATCTTCTTCAATGTGGAGAAAAAGGGCGTGTATCTTGCCGTAACGCGCAAGCCGCTTGCCGAGGGGATCGAAGGGATCTACGACAGCAAGGAGATCGCCTCGACCTTCACCTATGTGAAAAGGTGACGCGTCGGTCCGGGAAATCTGAATCATGCAGAATAGATCATAAAGCGAGGAAGGCGTGAAGTATGCCGATGAAGTGACGCAGGAATTGTTCGATGAATTCATTCTCAGCGAGATCGATGCGGGGAAGAAGATCAACTCCCTCAATTCCAGGATGTGCTTCGCGTAGTTTTTCTGGTCCCTATCGACCGCAAGAAGGATTTCCTCAAAGAGAGACCAATTGTCATCAGCAAAAATAACAGACTGGTCATCATCAAGAGATCTGACTTCGCCGGATTTCGACGTTTTCTGCACGGAATATGCAGTTAAATGGCGAATCGCATCATCGTTGTTCCGGCGTTTTTTGGTGAACAGCAGGCGACAGCAAAAAACATACCGCATGCCCTTGCAAAATGGTGGCCTATCCGCTATAATGGTTAGCGGTGTCTAACGAGCCTTGCTTGCCCATCGTACAGTGACCCGATCATGGACATCTGTGCGATGGGCATTTTCATCAGCCTGCGGTTAGGCACGACTAACGCAGGCTTTGCGTTCTGTTGACTTGTGACGAGGGGAAAGATGCGGATGCAGCCGAGCAGGACGCCTGCCGGGTTGAGTACGATATCAGCCGCGAGACTTTTGAGAAGCTCAAAGCCTGTTGGGAGACGATCGCGAACGGAGAGCGAAAGCCGTGAAAAAGAGAATCTGGGACCTGTACGCCCCGATCTATGAGAGAGCCATGCGCGCTGACCGGAAGGTCTACGCCTTTATGTACGAGCGGATCCCGACGGTCATCCGCGGCAAAGAAGTGCTGGAGATCGCCACCGGGCCGGGTTTGCTGGCCAAGCACGTGGCAGGCGCGGCCAAGCGTATGATCGCCACGGACTATTCCGACGGCATGATCCGGGAGGCGAAGAAAGGCGCAATTCCTGCAAACCTCAGGTTTGAGGTGGCGGATGCAACCGCCCTGCCCTACGCGGACGACAGCTTTGATGCAGTGCTGATCGCCAACGCCCTGCATGTGATGCCGGAGCCGGAGAAGGCTCTGCGGGAGATCGACCGGGTGCTGCGGCCGGGCGGCATCCTGATCGCGCCGAACTTTGTGGAGCATCAGACCGGAATGGCAGGCCGGATCTGGTCGGGGGTCTTGAGGCTGGCGGGCGTGAGCTTTGACCACCAGTGGACTTCACAGGAATATCTCGCCTGGCTGGAAGCGCATGGCTGGTGCGTCACTTTCAGCAAGGAAATGGCGGCGCGGATCACACTGATGTACGCCGAGTGCGGAAGAAAGGAAGATAAAGCATGAACGCAAAAGAAATCATATATGAGACCGAAATCTCAGACGCACGCTGGTGGGCCTATGACATTCCGGGCAACGCAGGCTGGATCGCCTATCTGGTGTGCCTCGTCAAAAACCTGAAGCGTGGGCTGAACACATTCAACATGACGGCGCTGCTGCCGGGCGGATTGATGCTGCTGGGCGTTGGGGAACTGATCAGCGAGCGCATCGCCGGGCTTGACCGGGTACTGCCGAAGCGCCGCCTGCTGCGCGGCTTCGGAGCGCTGACCGTGGGCGGGATCGGCGGCATGGTCGTCTCCGCCCTTGGACTTGCGGCGCAGAAAGAAAAGAAGCATCCGGCGATCATGCTGATGGGCTCTTTGCTGTGCGCTGTGTTTGCCGGTCTCTGCTGGCAGGGATACAAGAAAAGATGAGCGGCAGTAAAGACGGAAAAGCCGAGGAGGAGCAGAAGCATGTCTTTGAAATATGAAGTGTTGAAGCGCCTGGTCAAGGCGTCGGGAATCAAGAAGCGCTGGGTCGGTCAGAGCACCGAGGAACTGCTGGAAAACCGCCGGAAGCAAAACGCCAAAAACCGCATCCCGGAGCTGAAGGACGACGCCTTTACCATCAGCCGGATCGAGGTTATGGGCTTCCCGGTACTGAAGTTGATCCACAAGCAGCCTGCGGATCATGCCAATCTGTTCCTGATCGGCGGCGGCATGATCAGCGCGCCGAGACCCGGTTCTATCAAGAAGGCCCTGCGCTTTGCCAAAGAGACGGGGCTGGATCTCTTTGTTCCGTACTACCCGCTCTGCACAGACTATCCCATCACCAAAGCCTATGAGATGATCCACGAGACCTATCGGGTAATGCTGCACCAGTATGCGGCTGACCGGATCTCCGTCCTCGGTACCTCCTCCGGCGGGAATCTGGCACTGGGGATGGTGCCGTATATCAATGACAGGCATGACGACATCCCGATGCCGTCGTATATCATGGCGATCTCCCCCGGTACCTGTGTGGACGGCGAGGAGGAGTGGCAACGGATGCTGGAGCTGGACGAGAAAGATGTGGCCATCCCCGCCCAGTACATGAAAACGGCGCTGGAGGTCATGCGACACGGGGACGACAGCGTGCCCGATTACATGCTCTGGCTGCAGCGGGCGGACTTTACCGGCTGCCCGCCGGTCACACTCATTTACGGAACCGATGAGACGCTCTACGCCTGCGCCCCGGCCATCGAGGCAGCGCTGCAGAAGTGCGGCGTTAACTATGAACAGATCCTCGGCGAAGGCCTGTTCCACTGCTATCCGGTCTTTCCCATCGTGAAAGAGGGCAAGGAGGGCTGGCGGCAGATGGTCGAGCGGATGATCCAATGGAGGGACGAGACATGAAAAGACAGGTTTTCCGGGTAGGGACCGACGGCTTTAACGGCGCATGGTATCCCTGCGCCGCACCGAGCAAACGCGGGATCATCGCCATGCTGGGCGACAGCGCGGAGGACTATATGGCTTCATCCGGAGCCAAATGGCTGAACCGACAGGGGATCCACGTGCTGGCCATGTCGCCGGAGAAAAAGGATTATGGGCACCACAATATCCCGCTGGAGCGCTTCGGCAAGGCCATTGCGTTCATGAAAGCGCAGGGCATTGATAAGCTGGGCGTGGTGGGCGCCTCCACCACGGGGATGATGGCGCTGCTGGCGGCGTCCTATTATCCGGAGCTTACGCTGACCGTCGCCATTTCTCCCCCGGATTTCGTGATGGAGGGCTTCTATCAGGACGGCAAGGACGGCGCAGGGCGAGCCGCTGCCTTATCTGCCCTACGCCTACCGCCACCCGGAATATTGGCAGCGGATCGTCGCCGATTCGAAAGCCGGGGGTGACAGGATCGCCTCCCGGAAGATGTTTGACGAGTCCGAGCGCCGTCATCCCATCCGGGAAGAGGAGCGGATCAAGGTCGAAAAGATTCGCGGCAAGATCATCTTCATCGGCGCGGAGGACGACGTGCTGTGGGATACCTGCAAGTATATCCGCCGGATGGAGGAGCGGCTGGAGCGGCTTCCCCATGACAGCGTTTATGAAGCCTGGCTCTATGAGCACGGCACCCATTTTGCCTTCCCCGAATCCCTGCTGAAGAGCATGCTCCCGGTGGGGTCCGGGCTTCTGGTGTCGTTCATGTTCAAAGCAGGGAAGGAGCATCCAAAGGAGTGCAGAGAGACGCGGCTCGATATCGACCGGCGGCTGAAAAAGGCGCTGGCGGAATGGTGAAGGACAGGAGGAAACAGAAATGGCGCTTCTCAGGAAATTTTTCAA
>ONPY01000064.1 GCA_900319835.1 uncultured Eubacteriales bacterium
GAGCCGTACGGCGAAGTCAAGAAAAAGCAGGCCTGTCTTCTCCTTTTCTGCAGGATATGGTATACTTGCCAAAAGAGGGGAGTGAGGCTGTGTGCAACTGTTGGTCGTGATCTTAATCGCCGCGCTGGCTGTGCTGCTGCTTGCGGTGAGCTTCGGCGTGATCGACGCGCTGCACGTGCAGCCGAGGCCGCGATCGGGACAGAAGCGCGTGGCCTGCGTGGGCGACAGCATCACCTACGGCTGCTTTGTGCCGGGGCAGCCCTGGAACAGCTACCCGAGACAGCTCGGGCGCATGCTGGGGCGCGGGTACTGCGTCGGGAATTTCGGTTATACCAATCGCACGGCGCTCAAAAGCGGGGATCATCCCTACACGGCGGAGAAGCTCTACCGGCAGAGTCTTACTTTTCAGCCGGACGCTGTGCTGCTGATGCTGGGCAGCAACGACACCAAGGCCATCAATTGGAATGCGGAGGCCTACGCTCGGGAACTCGGGGAGCTGATCGACAGCTACCGGGAACTGGAGAGCCGCCCGCGGGTTTTTCTGTTGCTTCCGCCGCCGGTGTTTCCCTTTTGCGGAAAGGTGCTCTGGGACATCCGCAGAGAGGTACTGGAAAACGAAGTGCTCCCGATCTGCCGCCGCGTGGCGGGAGAGAAAGGCGTGCCCATCATCGACATTCATTCCATCTTCGTGGGAAGGCCAGAGCTTTTCGTGGATGGCTGCCATCCAAATGCGAAAGGGGCGCGAGTGATGGCGGAGATGATACATACTGCTGTAATGGAAACAGAAGGATGAACTCCTTGCGGCTCTTGGGAAAGAGTGATAAGATAATGACATCATTTGTAAATCTGCTGCTGAAAGGGAAAGAGTACTATGGATGAGTATAACCTTGCAAACGTGTTCTTGAATCATGACGAGATTCAAAAGCATATTGTTGATCTTGATTCTTTTCAGAAAATTCCGTTTACGGAGTTGTTTGGGCTGGGTGGTGCAATTGCGGAACTCATTCCTCAGTTCAGGACAGTCACGACAACGACAACTATTCCTGTGGAGGGAATGTTTCGTGCGATTAACCCCAAAACCGGTGAGGTAATGTCCGATCTCATGTATGAGTCGAAGCAGGTGGCTGATGCTTTTATCGGAAGTATGCGGCAACCGAACGGAGAGTTTGATCAAACTGCATTTCAGAAGGTCGTTGGGGTAAAAGAAATTGAGACGACTGTTGCCGCGATCAACCCTGCAACGCTCATGCTTGCGGCAGGGATAATGGCAATGTCCAAGAAACTGGATGTGATCGAGGAAAACCAGAAAAAGATCATAAGCTTTCTTGAAAAAGAAAAGGAATCGAAGCTGAAAGGGAATCTTAGTTTTCTAATTCAAGTTTTTGAAGACTACAGATTCAACTGGGATAGTAAAGCTTTTCGCACTTCGCAGTTGACCAAGACCCAGGATATCAAACAGGAGGCGATTCAGAATATTGCCTTCTACCGTGATATGCTCAGCAACAAACTGGAGAAAAAGAAGTTTTTTGTCAGCAAGGTTGAAGTGAGGAAGACCTTAAGAACAATTGTAGAGGATTTTCAAAACTACAGGCTGGCAATCTATCTGTTTGCATTTGCTTCATATCTTGAGATTATCTTAATTGAGAACTATAAGGCTGACTATTTGGATTCCATTCTCTCAAAAATTCAAGATGATTCCTATAGATATGCGGAGCTTTATACTGTAGCATATAGCAAACTTGAGAGCATGGCCGCGGGATCCATTGAATCAGGTGTTGTCAAAGGCGCTGCAGTTGTTTCGCAGGGCTTAGGGAAAATCATTGAGAAAATCCCGGTTGTTGAACGAGGACAGTTGGATGAGACTTTGATCGCAACAGGGAAAAAACTTGAAGACTATAAGGATGATTCGGTAGTAGATCTCCTTGCGTCTCTCCGGGAAATGAGCAATTGCCAAGTAAAGCAGTTTAGTGATCTCATCGAGACGGTTAAAGAATTGCATCACGGAGATCCTATGATCCTAGTAGATGATAAAAACGTCTATGTCCAGCTCGCGTCGTAACTGTCCACGACCCGAAAAGCGGTGCTTTTGACCCCGTTTTTGGTGGCCAAAAAGCACCGCAAAACAGGCTCTGTAACCTTATGAAATGAATATTCATTACCAGAAAGTGGCGCCAGAAGGTGTCTGGCGCCGCCATTTCTGAATAATTATTCTACAATATGCAACCGCTTTTTCTGCATTTCCAATTTGTGCTGACGACAACGTGACATTGACGACAACCGCGACGACATGCACAAAAAATGGAAAATAATGGTTAGACAAAATATACACGGAATCTGCAATTATTAGAATTATTAGACACTTTTAACTTCAAAAAGTTGGGATTTGGCCATTCTTCTATGTTGACCCCGCCTCTGATTTGGGAAAAGCATCAGGCGGCGAAGTGAAAGTGCTCAGCGATGAGGCCTTCTATCGTTATATACTTCTTTTCTCAAAGGAAGAGCCTGTGGGCATGCCCACAGGCTCTTCCTTGAAACGTGTCAGATTGCCGATGTCAGTTCCGGGGAGGTCCGCCGGCGGGGGGACCGCCGGGGCCGGCGCCCGCGGGAGGCCCGCCGAGGCCGACCGCCTGCACCACGAAGGGGGAGATCAGCACGGCCAGCACATAGCTCACCAGGATGGAGAGCGGCAGCAGCTTGAGCCAGGAGGGCAGCCACATGGCCAGCAGCGGGGGCGCCGCCTGGGGCGGGATCTTGGCGTGAGCCTGGGCGGTGTTGATGAAGCTCACAACACAGCCCACGATGGTGGAGCAGCCCACGGAGATGGGCAGGCAGTTGAGCATGGTGAACTTCATGGTGGGCGGGAAGGCCTTGTGCTTGGCGGCCAGCGCCCTGCCCCACTTGCCGAAGGGGGCCACCAGCATCAGCAGCACGCCGACGGCCACGGACTCGAGAATGCTGGCCAGATACATGCCCGCGGCCGGGGCGGAGGCCAGGGCCTGGGGGTTCATGTTTCTGCGCGCCAGCGTGGTGGCGAGCGCGCCCATCACTGCCGAGAGAATGACGGACATGATGAGGGAGACGCGCTTTTCTTTTTTCTTCATATCTTTCACTTTTCTTTCCACCTCTCCTTTGTCACAGTTTATAAAGATCTGACAATCGCTGGTGGGGAAGCTGCAGCAGGGATGGACAAAGCCGTCCTTTTTGTCCGCGCCGCGGCGGTACTCAATGACGGAGGGGACGTAGACGCTGCCATAGCCCAGACGGGAGCGGCAGAAGCCGCATTCGCCGCTGCGGCACTTGCTGGGGGCGTGGATGCCGGCGCGCTCCAGGGCCACCAGCAGGCTCTCCCCGCTCCTGGCTGGGATGACCCGCTGCCCGTCGGGCAGTTCCACCGTGAGCTGGAAGGTCTTGCCGACGGCGTCCTGCGGGAAGCCGTCGTCCCGGTCCGCGTTGTGGTACTCGCCGTAGGCCTCGTGCCGGACTCTCCGGCGGGGCAGACCCAGCTTCTCCACTTCCTTGTCGCAGAAGCGGTACATGGCCTGGGGACCGCACATAAAGATGCTGTAATCTCCATCGGGGGCGTACTTCTGGATCAGCTCCGCCGTAAGGAAGCCGTGCTCGAAGCCGGCCTTTTCCTCATCGGAAAGCACGTACACAACCTGAAATTTCTCACAGGCGGCGGCGAGGGCGTCCAGCTCCTCGCGGTAGACGATCTCCTCCTCGCTGCGGCAGCCGTAGAGCAGGGTCAGCGAGCAGTCCTCGATCCCCTCATGGATGGCGTTTGCCAGGGAGAAGAAGGGGGTGATGCCGCTGCCGCCGGCGAGACCGACGATGTGCTTTGCGTCCCGAAGAGGCTCATAGTTGAGATCCCCATCCGGCCCGGAGATGGAGAGCTGCATGCCCGCCTTCCAGTTGTCGTGGATGAAGTTGGAGGCAAAGCCGTCCTGGTTGCGCTTGATGGTGAGCGTGTAGCTGCCCTTCAAAGCGTCGCCCGGGGAGCAGGAGAGCGTGTAGGCCCGGGTCAGCACGCTGCTGCCGATGTTCAGGTCGACGCTTACATACTGGCCTGCACGGAAGTAGGCCAGGCTCTCCGTGCCCCGGGACGGGTCGGGGAGCAGGGTGTAGCTCTTGGCACCCGGGCGGTCCACGATCTTCGAGATGGTGACAAACTGCTTTTCCGGGTGCAGGGCCTTGGCCACCCGGTTGGTCTGGTACTCATAGACGGGCTCTGCGTCCGGGGCCTTTTCGATGATGGCCCGGCGCTGGGGGATGATTTTGGCAAAGTCCTCCGCCGGGACAGATTCCAGGACTTTTCTCAGTTCTTCGCTCATGCGTTTCCACCTCCCATCACATAACCCATGACCTGTTTGGCCGTGAGATCTCCCGAGGTCAGCGTGGGCAGAAAGCCCGACAGCCTGTTGCCGTGGGCACCCACAAAGAAGAGGCCGGGCACCGTGGGCTCGCTGCCGCCCACCAGGGTGCGGGCGGACATGCCGTCCCAGCGGGCGGAGTGGTAGCCGTAGATGGCGCCCTGGGGCGTTCCCATATAGCGGGCGAAGGTCACGGGTGTGGCGATGGCGATCTCCTCAATGTGATTGCGGATGTCGATGCCCATGACCCTTTCATAGCGGTCGATCATCAGATCGGCCATCTCACGCTTGACGCGGACATAGTTTTCCGGCGTGACGGCCTTGTCCCAGGCGTCGGCGGCAAAGCCGGACGTGATGGCAAAGTGCGCCGTGCCGGGGGGCGTGGCCTCGGGGTTTACGATGTTGAGACAGGTGCAGCAGAGATTGTCCGCCCGGCCGCCCAGGGGCAGCTCCGGTGCGGCGGCCTGGCGGTAGAGCTCCTTCGTGTCCGCGGTGGAGGTGATGAAAACGTTATAATCCTTGATACCCAGCTCCTCCGCCGTGCGGTCCAGGCCCATGTACACGGAGAAGCCGCGGAAGCCGTAGCTTCTGGCCTGCATCTTTTTGCGCTCAAAGGCGGGGACGAGGCTCTTGTCGTCCAGAAGCTTGCCGTAGACGACGTCTGGGAAGACGTTTGCGATGACGGCACAGGCCTCCACCCGGCGGCCGTCCTTGGTCTCCACGCCGCAGATTGCGCCCTTCTTCGTGAGGATTTTGGTGACCTCGGTCTCAAACCAGAAGTCACAGCCGTTCTCGCGGGCCCGCTTCTGAATGGCGTTGGCGATCTCGTGGGAGCGCAGCTTGGGCATGTACGCCCCCGCCAGGAAGTAGCCCTCGGTCATCAGCAGGTAGCGGGAGGCGTCAATGGTCTCCAGGTCGGAGCCCTGGTAGGGCCAGTAGGCGCCGATGATGTCCTGAATCTTTTGGGGCATTTTGACGGCCCGCATAAAATCCGCCGTGGACATGCTCATGAGCTTGCAGAAAAGGGGATAGTCGCGCCGCAACACCTCGGGGTCCGGTCTGCCGCGTGAGGCCCCCAGGTAGGCCAGACCGCGCTCCAGCTCTCTTGCCCCTTCAAAGTAGAGTTCCAGGGACTTGGAGCAGCCGGGACTCTGGCTCTCCATATAGGCCATGAAGGCCTCCTTGCCGTGGGGAACGGTGGCGTCCAGCGTGATGTTGTCGCCCTCAGCGACGATGGTGCGGAAAGCGTCGGGGATGGGCAGCCAGTCCACCTGAATGCCCAGCTCGTCAAAGAGCCGGCCCAGCTGGCCGCGCTGTGCGCCCTCGCCGAAATCCGGGATCTCGTGCAGGGAGGCCTCAAACTCGAAGCGGCCCCGCACAAAGCTGGCGGCGGCGCCGCCGACCATATTGTGCTTTTCGATGACCAGCGTTTTCAGGCCCATCATGGACGCGCGGCAGGCCGCCATGGTTCCGCCGTTGCCGCCGCCCACGATCACCAGATCGTATTGATATCCCATGGTTCATTCCTCCTCTCGTTTTGATCAACTGCGAAACATCGTTTCGCAGTTGAAGACTCGCGCTTATCGCGGCGGGCCAAGCCCCGCCTTGGTCGGCGCGAGGGCTCGCTCAGCTCGCCTCAGGGAGTTTTTGAGGCGGCGCAGCTGCCTCAAAAACACTTGAACTTCTTTCAGAGAAAGCCTTTTGCTGAGTTCCCTCCAGGTCTATTCAGCTTCTTTCTCCGCCGTGGCCTGCTCCGTCAGCAGCAGACTGCGGATGGTCAATAACTGCCCGCGCAGAAAAGACTGTCCGGGATCCAGCAGGGGCGCCATGCTACGCAGACCGCCGATGGCCATGATGACGTGGTAGGCCAGCTGCTCGGGGTCACCCGCGCGGAAGCTGCCCTCCTCCTGACCGAAGCGGATCAGGTCCGCCGTGCGGCGGACTGCAGCGTCGATGCGGCGGCGGTTTTCCTCCCGCCCGGTTTCATCCGACTGAGCAAACTGGTTGATGGCCAGCTCCAGCCGCCCCCGGTGGGCGTGCATGAACTGGTAATGCTGCTGCAAAAAAGCGTCCAGCATCTTCACGGCGCTCTTGTGCTCACCGTGCTCCCGGGCCACCACCTGGTCTGCGTACTGCTGCTCAGCCCGCAACAGCGAAATCATCATCTCCGCCGTGGAGCCGAAATAGCGGTACAGACCGCCGCGGGAGAGCCCGGCCGCCTCGCAGACGTCTTTCATGGTCACGGCGGTGTAGCCCTTCTCCACGAACAGATCGGCGGCTTTTTCCAGGATTCGCTCCCGGGTCCTTTCCCCCTTGGTCAGGGACGGGGTTTCCTGCGCCATTTCACTCGCACCCCACGCAGATGGTCAGATCCGAGGTGGCGAAGCTGCAGCAGGGGTGGATGTAGCCGTAGGCCAGATCTGCCTTGCGTCGGTGCTCCGTCCGCGCGGGGACGAACACCGTGCCTGCGAGCAGTTTAGACCTGCACCAGCCGCACTCGCCGCTGCGGCAGCGGGAGGGCGGCGTGAGCCCGGCACGCTCCATGGCCACCAGCACCGTCTCCCCTGACGCGCAGGGGACCGAATACTCCTGGTCCCGCATCCGGACGGTGAGGGTGAAGGTCTTGCCCGTGGCGTCGGCGGGCCAGCCCGCCTCCAGCGCGGCCTCCGTCACGCCGTAGGTCTTGCGGCGGATGCGGCGCTCCGGCAGACCCAGGGGGGCAATGGCCTTTTCCATGGCCTGCATCATGGCCGCCGGGCCGCAGACAAAGAGGGAATAGTCCCCCTCCGGGGCGTACTTTTGAAGAAGCTCTGTGGTGATGTAGCCGCTCTCGCCCCCGCCGCCGTTCTCCAGAACGTTCACCAAGCGGAAGCACTCGCATTTTGCGGCAAGGGTCTTGAGTTCCTCCCCCAGGAGGATGCTGTCAGTGTCCCGGCTGCCGTAGAGCAGGGTGAGGGAGAAGTCTTCGCTCCCCTCGTTGAGGGCCGCGGCCATGGCGTAAAAGGGCGTCACGCCGCTGCCGCCGCAGACGCCGAGGATGTGTTTGGCGTCCCGCAGGCGGGTGTAGGTAAATTCCCCCAGCGGGGCCGAGGCGGTGACCTCTGTCCCTACCTTCCAGTTCGCGCAGATCCAGTTGCCGGCAAAGCCGTCCTCGGAGGGCTTGACGGTGATCATGTGTTTTCCCTCCTTGGCCCAGCTGGGCGGGCAGCAGAGGGAGTAGGCGCGGGTGAGGGTGGAGCCGCTGATGGCAAGCGCAAAGGACAGAAACTGCCCGGCGTTGAAGCGGGCCAGTTCCCCGCCGTCTGCCGCGGTGAGGACGAAGCTCTTCGCCCCGGCCTCACGCTCAATGACCTTCTCCACCCGCAGCTTCTGGCATTCCGGGTGCAGGGCTTTGGCCGTGACGTTTGCGGCGTAGTCCAGCTTCGGCGGCACGGGCGCCCCCTGGGCGATATGCGCCATGCGCCGGGGCATGATGGCGCCCATTTTACTCAGATCCATTTTGGCCGCGTAACGCATCAGATCCTCTTTCATGCGGGGCCACCTCCTCTCATTTCACCGGCAATGCGCATGGCGGTGAGGAAGCCCGACATATACGAGGGCGAAAAGCCCGAGAGCCGCGCCCCGTGGCCGCCGGCGAAGTACAGGCCGGGGATGGTCTTCTCCGCCTGCTCGCCCATGTTCCGGCTCATCATGCCGTCCCAATCCTCCGGCGAGTAGCCGAAGACGGAGCCCTGGGGCGTGCCCAGGTAGCGGGCGTAGGTGACGGGTGTGGAAATGACGATCTCCTCGATGTGGTTTTTCAGGTCCACACCCAGCACCCGCTCGGTGCGCGCGATCAGCTTTTCGGCATAGGCCTCCTTGATCGCACGATAGTTGTCCGGCGTGACGTCGGCAAAAGCGTCGCCGTTGAACATGGCGGTCAGATACACGATGCAGGTGCCCTCCGGGGAGGCGTCCGGCACCACGGCGTTGAGCACGTTCACGCTCATGTCGCCGTTTGTGTCCCGGCTGCCGCCGTTTCGGATGTTCTCCGCGTTCTTGATGGAGCTGTTGATAAAGGTGGCGTAGTCGGTAAAGCCCAGCTCCCGCCAATCGCGGTCCAGCCCCAGGAACACGCAGAAGGCCCGGGCACCGAAGGTGCGGGCGTTGGCCTTCTTCAGCTCCATCACCGGCGCCTCTGCCGCATCCAGAAGTTTCCCGTAGACCAGATGCGGCATGATGTTGCACAGCACCCGCGGGGCTTTGATTTTACGGCCGTCGGCAAGCTGGACGCCGGAGACGGCGCCGGCATCGGTGCAGATCTTCGTGACCTCACAGTTATACCAGATGTCGCAGCCGAAGCGCTTGGCGCTGTTTGCCAGGGCGGTGGACAGGCCGAAGGAGCGCAGGTCCGTCTGGGACGCGCCCTCGGTGATGAAGGAGTCCGTCATCAGCATGAAGCGGGCCGCGTCGATTTTCGAGGTGTCGCCGCACTGATAGAGGGCGAACATGGACAGAATGTTCCGCAGCAGCTCCGGCAGCTCCAGAGCCTCGAACATCTCGTCCACGGTGCTGGAGGCCAGACGGTAGTAGTTGGGGTGCTCCCGGGCCATCTGGGCGGGATCCGGCCGCCCGCGGGCTGCGGAGAGCGCCGCAAGGCCGCGGTTGAGATCGTCGCACATGGCGGCAAAGCGGCCGAAGGCCTCCGCCGCGCCGGGACAGACCGCCTCCGCCGCCCGGGCGAAGGCTTCGCGCCCGACGCCCGCCTTGAACTCGAAGGGCTCCGGGCCGTCCACGATAAAGTGCAGGGATTCGGGGATGGGATAGAAGTTCCGCTCCACGCCGAAGCGCTTGAACAGCATGCCGATATCGCCGGTTTCCGCGCCGGGACCCACATAGGGCAGGTTGTGCAGCGAGGCCTCAAACTCAAAGCGCCCGCGCACAAAGCTGGCCGCGCAGCCACCGGGCAGATTGTGCTTTTCCAGCAGCAGTGTCTTCAGACCCATCTGCGACAGGGTACAGGCGGCGATCAGACCGCCGTTGCCTGCGCCGACGATGATCACGTCATAGGACTCCGCCAAGGCTATCTCTCCTTTCCTGTTACTGTCTTCTTCATAAAGTCCCTTCCTTTCTCTTTTTATATCCCGTATTGCTTGCATCCTTCGGATGCAGGAATCCCCAAAAAGCGGACAGGCGCCACGCTTTCGTGCCTGTGCTGACGAAAACAAAATGGCGCCTGTCCTGTTCCATTTGAAAAAGCGACACGCGTGCCACTTTGCTTGGCCCCATTATAGCGCGGTAGGAAACCTGCGTAAAGGGGGCAAATCTGTCATGACAAAAATCTGTATGCTGTCACAAAAAGCGACACGGAAATTGGCAATTTTCACAATGTGACCGTAGGCTCCGCTTATCCTGTGCGTTCGACGGGAATCCCCGAAACGTTTTGTGAAAATGAATAGTCATCGTCAAAAACGGCGCCAGGACCTGTCTGGCGCCGCTTTGCCCGGATTATTATTCTACAATGTGTGAGATCTGATCTGTGAAAGACGGTTATGAACAGCCACGCGCCTTGACATTCCCTGGGAAATCTGGTAGGATACGAGAGCCTCGGAGGGCAAATCATTCGTGAGAAATGAGAAGCCGGATAAGAGAGCGGGCTGAGACGCCTGCTTCCTTATCCGGCTTTTTTGGAGGATAAATGGAAGAACAGATCAGGGACTTTACCAAAGGGCCGATCTTGCGCCCGCTGCTGGCCTTTTCCATGCCAATTCTGCTGGCGCTGTTTCTGCAGGCGCTCTACGGCGCGGTGGATCTGCTGGTGGTGGGCAAGTACGCCCTGGCGCGGGACGTGTCCGGCGTCGCAGTCGGTTCGCAGGTCATGCAGACGATCACCGGCCTTGTCAGCTCCTTTGCAATGGGAACAACGGTTCTGCTCGGGCAGAAGATCGGCGCGGGCAAGAGGGAAGAGGGCGGCCGGATCATCGGCACCAGCGTCGCGATCTTCTTCCTGGTGGGCACGGCGCTGACGGCGCTGATCCCGCTGCTCTCGGCGGCGCTGGCCAGGGCAATGAACGCACCGGAGGAGGCATTCTACCAGACGAGACAGTATATTGCCATCTGCGGCTTCGGCTCGGTGATGATTGTGGCCTACAATGTGCTGGGCAGCATCTTGCGCGGACTGGGTGATTCCCGCACGCCGCTGATGACGGTCGCTATCGCCAGCGCCTGCAATATCGCGGGAGATCTGCTGCTGGTGGCGGGGCTGCACATGGGCGCCGCGGGCGCTGCCATCGCGACAGCTGCCTCCCAGACGATCAGCGTGCTGATCTCTATATGGATCCTCAGCCGGCGGACCCTGCCCTTTACCTTTACCCGGCGGGATATCCGGATTGAGAGTTCGATTTTTCGGGGCATTGTCCGCTTCGGTACCCCCATCGCACTGCAGGATCTGCTGGTCGGCCTGTCGTTTCTCGTGATCCTAGCCATCGTCAACAGCCTGGGACTGACCGCCTCGGCGGGTGTGGGCGTAGCGGAGAAGGTCTGCGCCTTCATCATGCTGATTCCGCTTGCCTTCATGCAGGCCATGAGCGCTTATGTGGCGCAAAACCACGGCGCCGGAAAGAACGAACGCGCGGAGAAGGGGCTGCGCATCGCCATCCTGGTGTCCACGGTCTTTGGCGCGGTGATGTTCTGGGCGGCCTTCTTCCACGGCGACCTGCTCTGCGGCATCTTCGCCCGGGACAGCGGTGTGATCGCGGCGGGCTGTGACTATCTGCGGGCCTATGGCATTGACTGCCTGCTGACCTGCTTCCTGTTCTGCTTCATCGGCTTTTTCAACGGCCTGGGTGAGACCGGCTTTGTCATGGCGCAGGGTATTGCCGCCGCGTTTTTGATCCGCATCCCGGTTGCCTGGTGGATGAGCCGGGCAACCGGCCGCCTGTTCTTCATCGGCCTGGGCGTCCCCTGCGCGACCGTGGCGCAGATCATCGCCTGCTTTGTTTTCTTCGCGCACATCCGAAAAAAGGAGAAGCTGAACGCCAGGTTCACGTATGAATGATCCGCAATGTCTGACCCCGCGCTATAGACGAATGTGTCAAAAACTGATATAGTTTCAGTGCTTCCATATAAGCAACAGGGGGAGAAACAATGAAACCGGAAACGATAGCGCGAATCCGCAAATTTTCAGCGGAGCGGGATTGGGAGCAGTTCCACACGCCCGCGAACCTGGCGAAGTCCATCTCCATCGAGGCCAATGAGCTGCTGGAGTGCTTCCAGTGGAGCGATACGGACTATGATCTTGCCCACGTGGGGGAGGAGCTGGCCGACGTGATGGTGTACTGCCAGAACATGCTGGACGCGCTCAAGCTGGACGCCGACGCGATCATCAACGCGAAGATGGATCAGAACGAGGCCAAGTACCCCGTCGAGAAATGCCGGGGCAGCAACGCGAAATACGATCAATTGTAAGAGGTGCGCGATGATCAGACCCATTATGAAAGACCCGATCTTCCTCGCGCAGAAATCCGCGCCGGCCACGGCGCTGGATCTGCCTGTCGCGCAGGACCTGCGGGACACGCTCCAGGCTCACCGGGACGGCTGCGTGGGCATGGCGGCGAACATGATCGGCGTGGTCAAGCGGATCATTATCTTTGACGACAACGGCAGCGCGACCGTCATGTTCAATCCGGAGATCGTCAAGTGCTCCGGGGCTTACGAGGCCGAAGAGGGCTGCCTGTCATTGGCCGGCACGCGCAAGGCAAAGAGATACCGCTCGATCAAGGTGCAGTACCAGAACAAGCAGTTTCAAACGCGGCTCAAAACCTACACCGGCTGGACGGCGCAGATCATCCAGCATGAGATCGACCACTGCAACGGTGTGCTGATATAAACCATAGGCATGATATGGTGAAGCGCAGAAAAGAAGACGGGAGAGTATGAGTGCACAGCAGGAAGAAAGGGGAAGACGCCTTGCAGTTTCACGAATACGGCGCGGATCAAAAAGAGACAATCCTGCTGCTCCACGGCGGAGGCCTGTCCTGGTGGAACTATCGGGAGGCCGCGGAAAAGCTGCAGGAAGAATACCACGTGATCCTGCCGATCCTGGACGGTCATGCGGGAAGCGATCGGCCGTTTACGACGATCGAGGACAATGCCTCCGAGATCATCGCCTTCATCGACGCGCGGTTCGGCGGCTCCGTTTTGCTGATCGGGGGGCTGTCGCTGGGCGGGCAGGTCCTGCTGGAAATGCTGTCACAGCGCGCGGAGCTCTGTGCGTATGCCCTGATCGAGAGCGCGGCGGTGCTCCCGTCCAGACTGACGAGGGCACTGATTGCCCCGGCCTTCGGCGCAAGCTACGGACTGATCCGAAACAGAAGCTTTGCGAAAATGCAGTTTCGGTCCCTGCACATCAAACCGGAGCTTTTCGAGGACTACTACCGGGACACCTGCCTGATAGATAAGCAGGACATGATCGCCTTTTTGAAAGCCAACACGTCCTATGCGCTGAAAGGCTCTTTCCGGGATACCGCGGCCAAGGTGCATGTTTATGTCGGAGAAAAGGAGACCGGCGAGATCCTGCGCTCCGCGGAAGCGATCTGCCGTGCGCTCCCGTCGGGAAGCCTGCACCGCCTGCCGGAGCTGCGGCACGGAGAATTATCGCTCAACCATGCGGACCGGTACGCGGACGCCATCCGGCAAATCGTCCGCGGGGAGCAATCGCCGAGCGCTTCATATGCCGGGCGGAACAAAAAAATCCCGACAATCGAGAGGTGAGGAGGAACGATGAGCAATATCATAAGTCTGCACGAAACAGCACCAAAGGATCAATGGATTGTCATGTCTAACCTGGGAACAGACTGTTTCCTGGAACTGTTGATCACCGCAGCAGACGGTTTTGAAAAGACTGAAAATCAGAAAAAACTGATATTCTTTCTAAAGGATCAGAAAAAAACCAATCATATCGCTCCGGGAACAGCGGGTTTTGATCTGGATGAAATGCCGTGGCAGGAAGAGACGTTGAAGGATGATGCCGAGTTCCTTCTCCGCGTGGCTGCAGAGGCACAAAACGAAAGAACTTTTAGGAAGCTGCCTTATGAGGTAAACACAGCCATTGTGTTCCCATGGCTGAAGCAGCTCTTCGCGTTGGTGGAACAAAAGAAAAGTGAAGTCCTCATGGAAAGAGATTGACGCCGTCGACCGCGCTTGTATGATTGTTCTACTTGAGTTTGGAAGAAGATAGTCTCCCTTTTGTTGCCGCTATTTCTTCGTGCTATAATTCGGCCTTGCAGCGAGTCAAAAAGCACATCTCACTGCGAGTGACTGTTCGATTGAAGGAAAGGGCATTGTAATGAGCAAAAAAGTATGGATTCTGTTTCTCTCCAGCGTGATGCTGCTTCTGGCAGCGTGCGGCACCTTGGTTCAGACTCCGGCTGAGCAGCACACAGCAGATTCTCCGCAGCCTGCCGAGGATTTCTCCGAAGCAGTTGTCCCCTAGGACGGACAAAATCCTGTTATGAACTTTGTCGGCAAGTACCATGCAGGAGACAGCATAGAGGCGCTTGTCGAAGCTGAGGGCGCAAACGCTGCAAGAATCACCGTCACCTATGCCGGCAGCCCATGGTTCCAGAACCGGACGGTGATGAGCGGCGCTTTTGACCCCGAAACGCTTACGGTAGTCTTCTCCAATGCGACCCTCACGGAGTATACCTATAACAGCCAGGGCGACGCAGCGGAAGAAACCATCAGCTACAATGACGGAAAGGGCCATGCGCTCTTTCATCCGGAAGACAATACGCTGACGATCATTGACGAGTATCCCTCCGGTGAACTGGAGACCGTCTATTCCTGGGGCCCTGCCGCAGATATGAAAAGCGTCACCGATCCGAACTGGTATTCCGGCGTGACCGCGATGGACAAGTTCAAGGTCGAAACGGAGGTCGGCTTTGCAGTTCGGACGGCCTATCTGGATGAAAACTGGTATGCAATGGCCGATATGATCCGTTATCCCATTACGATCAACGGCACTGCGTTGGTTGACGCGGACGCTTTTCTGGAATTCATGAAGGACAAGGCCGTCCACGAAAGCGATCGTCAGGCCATGATGGACGAGGACTTTCTCGACATGTTTGTCAACGGAGAGGGTATCTGCATGGGCAGCGGTCAGGTGTGGCTTAATGACCCCAATTATATGACGGACAAGGTGCCACAGCTTCAGATCATTGCCATCAGCGGAATTGTTGACAGATAAACAAACCGATTTTTTCGAGGGAGCCGGGTGAAGATCCGGCTCCCTTTTCATGGGACTTTAGCGTAAATAATCCCACGGTTCTACGGGGGGAGATAAAAAAACATTAGCGAAAGCAAGCTTACGTGTAAGAGTGGTAAAGGTTTGGCGACCGCATTACCACAAAAACAAAGGAGCTTCCATACGTGGAAAGGCAATTCAGACGGACTTTTTCTTTGTTTCAGTGGATTTGGCGTCTGTTGTATGCTATTCTATCAAAAGAAATATTGAGCTAAGACGAAGCCGGTAAAGAAGAAAAGGAGAAATGAAACATGAAAAAGCTGATCTGCATGATCCTGGCAGCCAGTATGCTTTTTGCATTGGCGGCCTGCGGAAAAACGAGGCCAGCGGAGCCGGAAAGCAAAGCATGGACCCGGCAGGGCACCTTTGAAGACGAAAGCGGCAATCATCTGCTCGTCAGCCTCTCCGAGACGGAAGGCTATGAGGGCTGGGGTGTCTCCCTGATGCTGGACGGCGAGACGGTCGGTTGGATTATCCAGCAGGAAGGGAACGCTCTGCGCGGCAATCTGAACGGCTGGGATGAGAATATAGATCCCTTCAACGTTACCATTACCGAAGAGGGGGAGGACGGTCTCAAGCTCGAAGTCGAGGGCGGCGAGACCTACCATTTCACGCCGATGGATGTACCGGAGGCGACGATCGTTGTCACGGTCAACATTGAGGGCTGGGGCCATATCGCATACGCCGAGGGTGAGGAAGCGCCGGAGATCGATCCGGAGTTCCCGGCACAGTCGGCCTATATCGGCCTGGCCGAGCCCGCTGTCCACAC
>ONPY01000065.1 GCA_900319835.1 uncultured Eubacteriales bacterium
GATCGCCATTTACGGCGGCAGCTTCAACCCGCCCCACCGGGGCCATGTGGAGGCCGTCCGCAGCGTCCAGGCGGCATTGAAGCCCGACAAGCTGCTGATCATCCCCACCAATATCCCGCCCCACAAGCAGATGGAGGCGGACAGTCCCACGCCCTCCGAGCGCCTGGCCTTCTGCCGCCTGGCCTTCGAGGACATCCCGGGGGCGGCGGTCTCCGATTTGGAGATAAGACGCAAGGGAAAGAGCTACACCTTCGACACGGTATCCCTGCTGAGAAAGCAGCACCCCGGCGCGGAGCTCTGTCTTGTGATGGGGACGGACATGTTCCTGTCCTTTCGCACCTGGTACCGCTGGGAGGACCTTTTGCGGTACTGCACGCTGGCGGTGCTGAGCCGGGAGACGGACGTCGCTGACGAGATCACCGCGTTCCGGGAGGAATTGATTCGGGAGAATCGGGCCAAAATCCTTCTGGTGCCCCATGAGGCGCTGCCCATGAGCTCCACGGAAATCCGCGCCAGGCTCAGAAACGCGGAGGGTGCCGCGCTGCTGCCGGAGAAGGTCTACCGCCGCATCCTGCGCAAGGGCAGCTACGGGGCGAGACCCGAGTTAAACTGGCTGTGGGAGCAGACCAAATCCTATCTCAGTGCCCGGCGCGTGCCCCACGTCCAGGGCGTCTGGGAGCAGGCGGTGCTGCTGGCCAGGCGCTGGGGCGAGGACGAATATGACGCCGCGGAGGCCGGGATCCTCCACGACATCACGAAGAACCTCAGCTATGAGAAACAGTTGAAACTGTGCAAAAAGTATGGTATCATGCTGTCCATCGCAGAGAAGGAGAGTCCGGCCCTGCTGCACGCCATCACCGGCGCCGCCCTGGCACGGGACCGCTTCGGGATCCCGGACAGGATCTACGGCGCCATCCGCTGGCACACCACAGGAAAGCCGGAGATGACGCGGCTGGAGAAGATCATTTATCTCGCGGACTATACGGAGCCCAACCGGGACTTCGAGGGAGTCGAGCCCCTGCGCGCGCTCAGCTTTGAGGATCTGGACGCGGCCATGGCCCTGGGCCTGAAAATGAGCCTGGAGGAGATCCGAGGCCGGGGGATCGAGCCCTTCCGGGATACCATCGACGCATACGAGTTTTTCAAAGACAAACAATAGAGGAGGAACAACATGCTTACTGCTGAACAAATCGCCGCCATCGCAGCCAAAGCGCTGGAGGACAAAAAGGCAAACGACGTGAAAGTGCTGAGAACCACGGAGCATACGGTGCTGGCCGATTACTTTGTGATCTGCAACGGCTCCTCCTCCACCCATATCAAGGCCCTGGTGGACGAGGTGGACAAGCAGCTCTCCGAGGCCGGGGAGCCCCCCACGCGCCGGGAAGGTCTGCGCTCGGACATCTGGGTGCTGATGGACTTCGGCTGCGTGATCGTCCACGTTTTCACCGATGAGGCCAGACGCTTCTACGATCTGGAGCGCCTGTGGAGCGATGCAGAGGTGGTGGATGTCTCATCCCTTCCGAGCCCCTGATTACAGGGGCAGACGGACAAAACACACAAAATTTGAAGGAAGAGATGATTCACCATGAAATACGATTTTGCTGCCATTGAAAAGAAATGGCAGGACCGCTGGGAAGTCAGCAAGCCCTACGCCGCGATCACCGGCGACCCGAGACCCAAGTTCTTCGGACTCATTGAGTTCCCGTACCCCTCCGCCGCGGGCCTGCATGTCGGCCACCCCAGACCCTTTACCGCCATCGACATCGTCACCCGCAAAAAGAGAATGGAGGGCTACAACGTCCTGTTCCCCATCGGCTTTGACGCCTTCGGCCTGCCGACGGAGAACTTCGCCATCAAGAATCACATTCACCCCGCCATCGTCACCAAGCAGAACATCGAGAACTTTACCCGCCAGCTGAAGATGCTGGGCTACGGCTTCGACTGGGACCGCGTGGTGGACACCACCGACCCCAAGTACTACAAGTGGACCCAGTGGATCTTCCTGCAGATGTTCAAACAGGGCCTGGCCTACAAGACCACCATGCCCATCAACTGGTGCACCAGCTGCAAGTGCGGCCTGGCCAACGAGGAGGTCGTCGAGGGCGTGTGCGAGCGCTGCGGCTCTCCCGTCATCCGCAAGGAAAAGAGCCAGTGGATGCTGCGCATCACCAAGTACGCCGACCGCCTGATCGACGATCTGGACGATCTGGATTATATCGAGCGCGTCAAAGTCCAGCAGAAGAACTGGATCGGCCGCTCCACCGGCTGTGAGGTCACCTTCAAGACCAACACCCCCGACGACATCACCGTCTACACCACCCGCGCTGACACCCTCTTCGGCACGACCTACATGGTCATCTCCCCGGAGCACCCGCTGCTCAAGAAGTGGCAGGACCGCATCGAGAACTGGGAGGAAGTCGTCGCCTATCAGGAGGCCGCCTCCCGCAAGTCCGACTTTGAACGCGGTGAGCTGAACAAGGAGAAAACCGGCGTCCAGCTCAAGGGCATCGAGGTCCTGAACCCCGTCACCGGCAAGAGCCTGCCGATGTTCGTGTCCGACTACGTCCTTATGGGCTACGGCACCGGCATCGTCATGGGCGTGCCCGGCCACGACCAGCGCGACTGGGAGTTTGCCACCAAGTTCGGCCTGCCCATCGTCGAGGTGGTCGCCGGCGGCGACGTTACCAAGGAGGCCTTTGTCGCCAAGGACGACAAGGCGATCATGGTCAACTCCGGCTTCCTCAACGGCATGACCGTCAAGGAGGCCATCCCCGCCATGAAGAAATACGTGGTAGAGCAGGGCTTCGGCAAGGAGAAGGTCAACTACAAGCTGCGCGACTGGGTCTTTACCCGCCAGCGCTACTGGGGTGAGCCCATCCCACTGGTCAACTGCCCCAAGTGCGGCTGGGTCCCCATCCCGGAGAGCGAACTGCCCCTGGTGCTGCCGAACGTCGAGAGCTATGAGCCCACCGACGACGGCGAGAGCCCCCTGTCCAAGATGACCGACTGGGTCAACACCACCTGCCCCTGCTGCGGCGGGCCCGCCAAGCGCGAGACCGACACCATGCCCAACTGGGCCGGCTCCTGCTGGTACTACCTGCGCTACATGGATCCGCACAACGACACTGCGGCCGTGAGCAAAGAGGCCGAGGAGTACTGGGGCCCCGTAGACTGGTACAACGGCGGCATGGAGCACACCACCCTGCACCTGCTCTACAGCCGCTTCTGGCACAAGTTCCTGTATGACATCGGCGTGGTACACACCAAGGAGCCCTACGCCAAGCGCACCTCCCACGGCATGATTCTGGGCAAGAACCCCCACTATGTGGGCAACGCCAAGACCGAGGAGGAGAAGCAGGAGCTGATCGCGCGCTATGGCAGCGAGGCCCTGCGCACCAGCGTGAAGATGTCCAAGTCCCTGGGCAACGTGGTCAACCCCGACGACGTGGTCAAGGCCTACGGCGCGGACACCATGCGCGTGTATATCATGTTCATCGGCGACTTTGAGAAGACCGCCACCTGGTCCGACGAGGCCGTCAATGGCTCCAAGCGTTTCCTGGACCGCTGCTGGAACCTGATGGAGCAGGCCAAGGACGACGAGGCCGTCTCCCCGAAGAACGAGGCCATGATCCACAAGTCCATCAAAAAGGTGGGCGAGGATATCGACACCCTTAAGATGAACACCGCCATCGCCCAGCTGATGACCATGGTCAACGAGTTCTACGCGAACGGCTGCACCAAGGGCGACTTGCAGATCCTGTGCCAGCTCCTGTCTCCCTTTGCCCCGCATATTGCCGAGGAGATGTGGGAGCAGTTGGGCCTTGCCGAGAAGTTTGGCAAGATGGCCATGCAGATGCCCTGGCCCGTCTACGACGAGAGCAAGACTGTCGACGCCATGCGCGAGATGGCCGTGCAGGTCAACGGCAAGCTGCGCTCCACCATCACGGTGCCCGCGGACGCCGATGAGGAGCACGTCATCGCCACCGCCTGCGCCGATGAGAAGATCCAGCGCCAGATGCAGGGGATGAAGTTGGTCAAGACCATCGTGGTCAAGAACAAGATTGTCAATTTAATCCTCAAACCCGTAAACTAATCGTTGACATTTTTCGGTACAGCCTGTATAATATCTCCGTTAAACAAGCCAATTCATTGGCCCTTGAAGCGCCGCAAGGCGTATTTGGAGGGAGGGAAATACATGTCTGAAATCTACGTCAAGGAAAACGAGTCTCTGGACAACGCTCTTAAGAGATTCAAGCGCAGCTGCGCGAAGTCCGGCGTTCTGGCCGATCTGAGAAAGAAAGAGTACTATCAGAGCCCCAGCGTCAAGCGCCGTAAGAAATCCGAGGCTGCCCGCAAGAACAAGAATAAGCGTTACTACTAAGCCATAAAAAAACCGCCCAGCCGGGCGGTTTTTTTATGGCATGAGCGCAGGGAAAAACAGAGGAACGCAGGCCGCGTTCCTCTGTTTTTTGATCTTGTGAAAGGCGGATCAGATGTCCAGGTCCACCAGTTTGCCGACCACCACGTAGCGGCCATCGTCCACCTCGTAGGTGCAGGTGGAGAGGGTAACGATCCTGTCCTCGGCAGTGACCTCGACGTCAGATTTGAAGTAGGACTCCTCCTTGAGAATATCGATGTGAGCCAGGAACTGCTCGTCAGACTCAAACTCTCTCACATAGGCGAAGGAGGTGGGCTCGGTCACAAACCCTGCGATGAGGTCAAGGCGGTAGTTTTTCACCGGGGTGCTGAGATAGATGCTGCGGTGCTCTGCAAAGTAGCCGTCTTCATCGTAGCTGTGAAGGGAGGCGAACATGGAGCCGTCCTTCATGTTGTGGCCGTAAATGCAGGTGTTCTTGTCGGTAAAGTCCGCGGCATTGCGGAAGTCCATGAACAACGTGCCGTTGGCGCTGTAGCTGCCGTCAGGCATGTGATCGATATAATAATAGTTGCCGATGGAGTCATTCTCCGGGTACATGACGGGATAGTTGATGGGCGTCCCGTCGCTGTAGATCCAGGCGGCGTACTCGTTGTTCGCGCTCTTCAGCCCCGCAAAGTCGATGGCACCGCGCAGGGGAGAATAAGCCGGATCCGGTGTGGCTGCGGCTTCTTCACTATTTGCCAGCGGAGAGGTGGGGGCTGGGGTGGATGTCACGGAAGCGTAGGTATTAGCAAGCTCGTTATAGGTGTTCGCGGCCTTGTGGTAGCCGAGCTCGGTGCGAAGAATATTATACCCAGACCAAATGCAGACTCCAACCAGCACGACACATAGAGCGATCAATAGAATTCTGGTAGACTTTTTCAAAGCGTTCGCCATCCTTTGTTTCGAAACTGCGCCTATTATAAACCATACGGCCAAAAAAGAAAAGCCCTTTTTGTAATTAATTTGTTACAAAAAGGGCTTTTATGAAAAAACTTTGTAAAGTTTAAGAAATGAGGAGCGGTGCGATCTTACTGGATGGCAACGATGCCAGCACCGGTGTTGGCGTTGAAGGTCTCCACCGCGCCGTCCTGCAGGGCCGCGACCAGGGCCTGAATCTCGGGGCGGGTCTCATCGCCGCGCCGCACGGCAACAAGGTTGGCGTAAGTCTGGGCGGCATTGCCGGAAGCATCCTCGATGGCCAGCGCATCCGTGGTCTTGAACCCCGCGTCCAGAGCGTAGTTGTAGTTGATGACGGCGATTGTGCCATCGCCGCTGTTTTTCAGCAGGGTGGGGACGGTGTCGGCCTGAGCGGCCTGGACATTGTAGCCCTTGCTGTCCACGATATCCAGGATGGAGGGGGCGGTGTCAACGCTGGCGTCGTCGGGCAGGACGATCAGGCCTTCCTGCTGGAGCAGGAGCAGGGCGCGGGTCTGGTTGGACACGTCGTCGGGAACCAGAATGGTGGCACCGTCGGAGAGGTCAGACAGAGCGGTGAGGGTCACGCTGTAGATGCCCATGGGCTCGTAGTGGACAAGACCCGCGGGGACCAGATCGGTACCGTTGGCGGCGTTGAAGCTGTTGAGGTAGGGGGCGTGCTGGAAGTAGTTGGCGTCCAGAGTGCCGTCCTGCAGGGCGGTATTGGGCAGCACATAGTCGTCATAGATCACGATCTCCAGATCGATGCCCTGCTCGGCCAGGGCGGGCTTGACGATCTCCAGCAGCTCGCCGTGCGGCGTGGAGCTGGCGCCAACGACCAGCTTGACAGGCTCGGCGGCGGGGATCTCCTCCGCAGGGGCGGGAGCCTCAGCGGCAGGGGCTTCGGTAGCGGGCGCGGGGGCGGCGGTTGCAGCAGGTGCGGAGGCGGAGGAGCCGCAGGCGGCGAGGCTCAGGATGACGACGAGCGTGAGTACAAGGGCGAGAATCTTTTTCATTTTTGTTTTCTCCTTTCAAAGTAGACATAAAGAAATTTACATAACAAAATATTTTTTACGCCCACATTCGGAGCTTGCAGAGACTGGTATAGATCACGGAAAACACCTCACTTGATGCGCTTGTCGGTTTTCCGCTCGATGGCGGTGCCGACGATTTGGATGAGCTGAACAATCAAAACGGTCAGGAAGACGCAGATCCACTTGATATCGGGATTGAAGCGCTGGTGGCCGTAACTGATGGCGATCTGGCCGAGACCGGTGCCGCCGATGGTGGCGGCCATGGCGGAGTAGCCCAGGATGGTGACCATGGAGATGACCGCGCCGTGGATGAGGGCGGGCTTGGCTTCCGGCAGGAGAACCTTGGTGATGATCTGGAAGTTGGTGCAGCCCATGGACTGGGCGGCCTCGATGACACCGGCGTCCACCTCCTTGACGGAGGACTCTACCATCCGGGCCACATAGGGAGCGGCGGCGATCACCAGCATAACAATCATGGCCTTGTTCCCCAGGGAAGTGCCCACCACTAGGTTCGCCACCGGCAGCATGGCTACCATCAGGATGATAAAGGGGATGGAGCGGAAGAAGTTCACCGCCAGGCTCAGCAGACGGTTGAGCCAGGGGATGGGGCAGATGCCCTCCCGGTCGGTGATGTGGAGGATCACCCCCAGGGGCAGGCCCAGGACATAGGCGATGGCGGTGGAGAGCACCGTCATGTAGATGGTCTCCCAGACGCCGCGCTGGAGGATGCCGGCGTTCCAGAGCTTATAAAAGGTTTCCGACAGCATCAGACTTCCTCCTTCCACTTGACCGGGCTGTTTTTCAGCCAGGTGAGGATCTTGTCGGCCTGATGCTCATCCCGCGGCAGCTCCAGGATTATGTGGCCGAAGATGACCCCGTCGTACTCCTTGGTGTCCGCGAAGATGATGTTCACCGGCGCCTGGCAATCCAGCGTCATGCGGGAGATGATGGGCTCCTGGGAGACGCTGCTGTCGAAGATCAGGCGGATCTTTTTGCCGCCGGTGGTGTCGATGGCGGCCCGACCCTGGGGCAGAATCAGCTCCCGGGCGATGTCGGAGGAGGGGCTGGTGAAGACTTCGCTGACTTTTCCCACCTCGGCGATACGGCTTTGGTCGATGACGGCCACCCGATCGCAGATCTGGTCGATGACCTTCATCTCATGGGTGATGACCACAATGGTGACGCCCAGCTCCTGGTTGATGCTTCGCAGCAGCTCCAGGATGGAGCGGGTGGTGTTGGGGTCAAGGGCGGAGGTGGCCTCGTCACAGAGCAGATACCGTGGCTGCGTGGCCAGGGCCCGGGCGATGGCTACCCGCTGCTTCTGGCCGCCGGAGAGCTGGACCGGATAGGCGTCCGCCTTGTCCTCCAGGCCCACCACCCGCAAGAGCTCCTGCGCCCGGGCTTTCGCATCCTGGCGTTTGACGCCGGAGATCTCCAGCGGGAAGGTGATGTTTTTGAGTACGCTGCGCTGCTCAAGGAGGTTGAAACCCTGGAAGATCATGGAGATCATGCGCCGCGTCTGCAGCAGCTCGGCGCGGGGCAGAGCGGTGAGATCTCTCCCGTCGATCAGCACCTTTCCCGCGGTGGGTCGCTCCAGCAGGTTGATACATCGCACCAGCGTGCTCTTGCCCGCGCCGGAGAGGCCGATGATCCCGAAAATCTCCCCGTCCTCGATCCGGAGACTCACGTCCCGGAGGGCCTCCACGTCCCCGGCGGGGGAGGAATAGATTTTGCTCAGATTTTGAAGCTCAATCATCTGTCCGCATTCCTTTCAAAAGCCGTTCGGGCAAAATAAAACAGGCCCGGAAAACCCGCGAAGTTTTCCGGACCTGACAACAAATCGGTATAGCAGTCAACCGTCAGATGAGGAGAGAACAGGGCGAGTCTGTTTTTTGGGCGCGCATCATCATGCACATGCTGAACATGTACATCTCCATCATCATGCTGTTGTTGACGGTGGTGTGACGCATCGGACTCGTGTTCTCCTTTCTGGAAGTTTGGCTGCATTATAGCCCCGCCCCTTCGGCCTGTCAAGAGTGGAAAAGGCAAATTGGTGAATCATACAAGAAAGATAGGGATAATGGAAGGGCCGCCTGAGAAGTTTGCACAAAACTCCGAAAAACAAAAAAGTGTCCGCAGAATGCGGACACTTTGAGACAGTTTTACAGCTGTACGGCGTCGACCAGCCAAGCTTTTCTGAGTTCCCAGGCCGCGGCCTCGCGGTTGATTTGGTCGCAGTCGGCGGTCGAAAAGAGGCGCTTCCAGCTCTCCTGCACCCTGCGTTTCTGTATGGGATAGAAGGCACTGGTGAAGAGCTTTGTCGCGTCGCTGACGCCCATGCCGGCAAGCTCCCGGGCAAAGCGCTCCTCATCCGCCCGGTCGCGGCCGAGGTATTCCAGATTCAGGATCCGATTCCAGACCCGCTGGTCGAAGAAAACCAGGTGCTCCTCGGGAATGCGGAAGGTCATCATCACGGAGCCGGGGGAGGCGAAGGTCCAGCGGCTGTCACAGAAGAGCCAGATCGGGGACTCGGCCCCCTCGGGGCGGGGGACGCGGTGGGCCATCTCCCGGCGGAAAAAGGCGTAGGCCTCCTGAAAGCTCCAGGCGGTGCCGCCGTATTTTTTGTCGATGTATTCCCTGCGCACCATGGAAACGCCGTCGCGCTCCAGCGCCTCGAGGACGACTGGCTGCTGGGCGGTGTAGAGCAGAATCTCAGCCATACTGCTCCACCTCCCGGATCCACTCGGGCCGGATCTCCCAGATTGTGCCCACGTTGTTGTCCATGTTGCCCGAGGGCAGGAAGACGCGGTCCCAGCTTTTGAGAATCTTCTGCTTGAGCAGGGGGTAGAAGTTGCCCTTGTCGCCGCTGACCAGGGCGGCCTCACTGCTGATGCCGTAGCGCCGCAGCTCCTCGTTGTGGCGCCGCTCGTCCTGGGCGTCGGTGGGAATGTACATGTAGTTGACCCTGTAGCCCCACTTGTCCATATCGACGATGCAGAGCTGGTCGCTGGGGATCTCCAGCGTGAAGGAGACGGTGCCCGGGGCCGGGGGCAGCTTCTGGCTCTCCGTCAGCGACAACCAGATGGGCAGGTCGTAGGCCTCGTTGATGTGGATATGCCGCCGGGCCTGGCGGGTAAACCAGCGGTAGAGATCCAGATAATAGTCGGCGATCTCCCCGTTTTTGGCGCGCACGTATTCCTCACGGACATGGTAGGAGCCGGTGCGCTCGATCTCCTCCAGAACCTGGGAGACCTGCCGTGTCCAGGCGGTGACGGTTTCCATGCAATCGCTCCTCTCGTTTTTCCTTCAGTATACCAGTTGGGGTGAAAAATGTACAGGACTTCTCACCGAACCCTGCGATGCGCGCGGAAGATCAAAAAAGCCGTGTCCGCAATTTGCGGACACGGCGGGAAACGCGGGATTACTTTTTGCTCTTTTTCGGCGCCTCGGAGACTTCCTGGCTGAGCGCCTTGACAAGGCTTGCCATGGAGCCCAGCATGATGAAGATGAAGGGGAAGGCGGCCGCGATGGAGATGGTCTGCACCGACTTCATACCGCCGGAGAGCAGCAGCGCGTAGCTGAGCGCGGCCTCGATGCAGCCCCAGATGAACATGGTCTTGTGGGTGGGCTGCAGGCGGCCCTCCTCGCTCAGCATGCCCAGCACGAAGGTGCCGGAGTTGGCCGAGGTGATGAAAAAGGTGAACAGCAGGAAGATGGCGACCAGGCTCAAAATCTTGCCCAGGGGATAATTTGCAAAGACCTTGAACAGGGTCAGGGAGATGTCTGCGCCGGCGTCCTGCGCCCAGGCCATGCCGAGGGTCTGGGTCAGGTTCAGACCCATGCCGCCGAAGATGGCAAACCAGATGATGGAGCCGATGGCGGGGACCACAACCACACCGAGAATGAACTCGCGGATGGTGCGGCCGCGCGAGATGCGGGCGATGAAGATGCCCACGAAGGGAGCCCAGGCGATCCACCAGGCCCAGTAGTACACACGCCAGCCGAGGGCCCAGCCGTTGTCGCCCAGGGTGGAGAGCATGAAGGAATCCTGGAAGAAGCGGGAGATGTAGCCACCCATGCCGCCCACCAGAGAGTTGAGCTGCATCACCGTGGGGCCGACGATCAGGGCCAGACCCATCAGGGTCAGGGCCACGTAGAGGTTGATGTCGCCGATGAGCTTGATGCCCTTGTCGATGCCGGAAATGGCCGTCCAGAGATAGATGGCGGCGATGACCACGGTGAGGATCAGCCAGGTGACGCGGTTGTTGGGCATCCCGAAGAGATAGGACAGGCCGCCGTTGATCTGCATGATGCCGAGACCCAGGGAGGTGCAGATGCCGGCGATGGTGGCGAAGACCGCCAGAATGTCGATGACCTTGCCGATGGTGCCCTTGACTTTCTCCTCACCCAGCAGGGGAATGAAGAGGGAGCTGATCAGGGCGGGCTTGTTCTTCCTGAACTGGAAGAAGGCCAGACCCAGACCGATGATGGCGTAGTTTGCCCAGGGGTGGAAGCCCCAGTGCATGAAGGAGGCGCGCATGGCAAAGTCCGCTGCCTCCACGCTTCCCGGGGCGATGCCGGCGGTGGGGCTGAGGAAGTGGCTCATGGGTTCGGCAGCGCCGTAGAACACCAGGCCCACGCCCATACCGCAGCCGAAGAGCATGGCAAACCAGGAGGCGTTGGAGTGCTCTGGCCGGGAATCGTCCGGGCCGAGACGGATGCTGCCGTATTTGCTGAAGGCGATGAAGACCACGAACACCACGAAGGCCGTCATGGCCAGCATGTACAGCCAGGCAAAGTTTACGGTGACGGCGTCAAAGAGCCAGCTTGCGGCGCTGGCCAGCGAGTCGGAGAAGAAGATGCCCCAGACAGCCAGCACCACGCAGATCACCAGGGAAGCCAAATACACGGGGTTAAGCTTTCCTGCCTTTCCGTTTTTGGAACCGCTCATATGAAATACCTTTCCTTTCTGATTACAGGCGCACGCGCGCCTGCGCAAATGAAAATCACCGCGCGGGACAACAGGGACCAAACCGCGCGTAAATCTGTTTCCACAGCGGGCGGCGGGCTTAACCGTCCGGGGCGGAGCTGCGGGGAAAAGGAGCGCTTCTGAAACAGGCATGATTCCAAGGAATAAAGTTAGCTAATCACTATTACATTATTTACGTTTTTTCAAGCTATGTCAAGGAAAAAGAAAGGAAGACATCCGATTTTGGCAAAGACAACAAAAAACGCGTCCGGGTTTTGAACAATGAGCCGAAACTGTGTTTTGCAAAGCAAGAATTTTGACAAGCTAGGTTGAGAAAACAGCAACTAAAGAGAGCACGAGGAAGGCCAGAAATGCGGATGATTCCCAATAGAAATACCCGGTGAGTGAAAAAGCGCGCGGTGGGCAAAAACCGCGCCGACGCCGGATGAAGAGAGAAACGCAGAAAAAGATCAAGTTGAAGAAGCGTCAATCAAAACGGACAAAAAATAAAGAATAATCGTGTTGACAAACGGAGATGACTGTAATATAATCGCTGTGATAATAAAAGCTTGGGCTTGGCTTTTATTGGCGCAAAAACAGCTTTCTGAAACAAGCAAACAGTTAGACACACGCATTCAAAACGGCAACTTTTGTGAGAGGAGTAAAAAACCGAATGAAGCTCAGCATCGGAAATTTACACGTCAAGGACGTTCTCCTTGGGGACGTTGACTCCTTTGCGGACGGCGTCCTCACCATCAACAAAAAAGCCGCCATCGACTATCTCATGGGTGAAGACGACCACATCACCTCCCTGGAGATCGTGATCGCCCATCCCGGAGACGACACCAGAATCGTTCCCGTCATTGAGACCATTGAGCCCCGCTGCCGCATGGACGGCCGGACCCTCTTCCCCGGCGTGACCGGTGAGGTTTCCCCCGCCGGCGATGGTGAGCTCAAGGCCTTCAAGGGCTGCTGCGTGACGGTGGTCGGCGGCACCTACGGTTCCTTCGGCGACGGTGTCATTGACATGGGCGGCGAAGGCGCCAAGCACACCTACTGGTCCAAGCTCATCAACATCTGCCTTGTGGGCGAGACCGATGAGGACTTCGAGAGACACGAGCAGCAGAAGTGCAACCACGCCCTGCGCTGGGCTGGTCACCGCTTTGCCGAATACATCGGCAAGATCGCCAAGGATCTCGAGCCCGAGGACACCGAAGAGTACGTCTTCGATCCCATCCTCAGAAGAAGCGAGGAGCGCAAGGCTCTGCCCAACGTGGCCATCGTTCTCCAGCCCCAGAGCCAGATGGAGGCTCTCGGCTACAACGATCTGATCTACGGCTGGGATATGAACAAGTACGTCCCCACCTTCGTCAGCCCCACTGAGGTGCTCGACGGCATGATGATCTCCGGCTCCTTCATGCCCGCCTCCTCCAAGTGGTCCACCTATGAGTTCCAGAACTTCCCCACCATCAAGGAGCTCTTTGCCGAGGACGGCAAGAGCCTCAACTTCGTGGGCGTCATCATGTCGAACCTGAATGTGGCCCTGGACCAGAAGGAGCGCTCCGCTGTCATGGTGCGCAACATGGCCCTGAACCTGGGCGTCGATTATGCCATCGTCACCGAGGAAGGCTACGGCAACCCCGACGCAGACTACGTCCGCTGCCAGGTCATCCTGGAGGACGCCGGCATCCCCGTCGTGGGTATCTCCAACGAGTGTACCGGGCGTGACGGCAACTCCCAGCCCCTGGTCACTCTGGACGAGAAGCTGAACGCTCTGGTCTCCTCCGGCAACGTCTCGGAACTGAGCATCCTGCCGGCCTGCAAGACCGTCATCGGCTGCCTCGAGGCCATGAACCGCGACGGCATGTCCGGCTCCTGGGGGTACGACGAAGTCCTGGGCAAGTCCGCCAGGGACGACGGCTCCATCATCATGGAGGACAACAACTGGTTCTGCGGCGACCATATCTCCGGCTTTTCGGTCAAGACCATGGTCGAAATGTAATTAAGCAGGAAGGAGTAAGCACAGCAGCATGAAAAACGTGATTCTTTATCTGAATCAGTTCTTCGGCGGCGTCGGCGGCGAGGATAAGGCCGATCAGGAGCCCTTCATCGTAGAAGGCCCCATCGGTCCCGGCCTTGCTTACAACGCACAGCTGAAGGACGCTCAGATTACCCACACTGTTGTCTGCGGCGATAACTTCATGGGCTCCAACACGGATGAAGCCGTGGCGCGCATCATGGAGATGCTCAAGGACAAGCCCATGGATTACTTTATCGCAGGCCCTGCCTTCCAGGCCGGCCGTTACACGGTCGCCTGCGGCTATATCTGCAAGGCAGTGCATGAGCAGCTTGGCGTGCCCGTCATCACCTCCATGAATGAGGAGACCCCGGGCGTCAACATGTTCAAGAAGGACATGATCATCATGAAGGGCGGCAACAGCGCTGCCAAGATGAGAAAAGACGTCGGCGCCATCTGCAAGTACGTCAACAAGGTCCTGGCCGGTGAGCCCGTCATGGGCGCCGACGCCGAGGGCTATTTCGCCAGAGGCAAGCGCCACGAGCTGTTTCTGGAGGACAAGCGTGAAAACACCGCGGCCTACCGCGGCGTCCAGATGCTCATCAAGAAGATGAACAAGCAGCCCTACCAGACCGAGCTTGTCATCCCCAAGAAGGATCTGGTCCCCATTGCCCCCGCCATCAAGGATCTGAGCAAGGCCAACATCGCCATGCTCAACACCGGCGGCATTGTCCCCGTGGACAACCCCGACCGCATCCAGTCCGCTTCCGCCACCCGCTGGGGCCGTTACGACATCACCGGGATGGAGAGACTGGAGAAGGGCGTCTTCAAGACCATCCACGCCGGCTTCGACCCGGCCGCGGCCAACGAGGACCCCAACGTCATCATGCCTATCGACGCCATGCGCGCCTATGAAAAGGCCGGCAAGATCGGCAAGCTGCACCCCTACTTCTACACCACGGTCGGCACCGGCACCACGGAGGCCGAGGCACGCCGCATGGCCAAGGAGATTATCCCATTCTTACAGGAGGATCATGTTGACGGCGTCATCATGCTATCCACTTGAGGGACCTGTACGCGTTGCGGTGCAACGATGGTTAAAGAGATCGAGAGAGCTGGTTTCCCGATCGTTCAGATGTGCAACCTGATCCCCGTTTCCATGACGGTTGGTGCCAACAGAATTGTTCCCACCATTTCCATCCCCTATCCTCTGGGCGATCCCAACACCCCCAAAGAGGAACAGTGGAAGCTGCGTTACCACAGAGTCGGCGTCGCGCTGGATGCGCTGGCCACCGACATCACAGAGCAGACCGTTTTCAAAGTCAAGATCTGATCGCTTGACAGATTTCGGGAAAGGGCGGTGCCTTTTCCCCGGAGACAGAGCCATCATACAAATACCCCGTGCCGGCGGCACGGGGTATTTTCTGACAAGATCCAAGCCTTTTCATCCTGGCTTGGATCTGTTAGGGTTGTGAAGGGGACGGGAAGTCCCCCCCTTCACGTTCGATCTATGCGATCACGAGAACTACCAAAAGTTCCCATAAGTGCTTTTCAAGCAGACGACATTTTGGCGGCGGCTTGAAATCCCCGCGCCGGTGGCACGGGGATTTTTTCGGCTCTATGTCAATAGTTGGGGTAGAGCAAGAAGAAACCTAATACGAAGGAGCATGTGGCGCGCCACATGCTCCTTCGTATTAGGTGCTATGT
>ONPY01000090.1 GCA_900319835.1 uncultured Eubacteriales bacterium
ATATTTGTTAGATGGGTGTTAGAAAGCCTGCTGTTGCAAAAGAAAATGAACGGAATTTATGAGATCAGTTTTGGAGGAAAATATGAATACAAACAGGTCCTTTTTCGAGCGTAACGGCGGCACCTACAGACAGGTCGGAGATTACCTTCTCCCCAACCTGACAATTGACGAATCTGAGCAACAGCCCATCGGAAAGTATGGTCGGATGCATAAACGCTATCTGAAAGAATACCGACTGATGCTGTACACCAATCTGCTGACGACCGGCAAGCTGGATCAGCATCTGGATGAGATTGATCAAGCCTGCGAGGAGCGCATGGAACTGCTCATGCAACAAATGGCAAAACAGGAGGGGGTGACAGAGGTGCTCAAGGCCACCGATCAAATGGAATGGGTGCGCCGTATGAACAGCATCCGAAACAGGGCGGAAGAGATCGTGCTGCACGAGCTCGTCTACGTATCATAGAAAGTACAGGAACCAAATATGCGAGGACAGGAGATCTCTCTCCTGTCCTCATTTTCGCATTCAAGGATTCACGTGCTGTCTCTGCCTGTACCTTGCGCAAAAAACGCCAGTTTTCGGGTGCAGCAGGCACGGATCAGCTCACAGTCATGGGTGACCACAAGAATCGTTGCCCCCATGCCCTGCAGCTGCCGCAAAAGCGCCGCCGTCTCCATCATGTGGGCGTAGTCCAGTCCGCTGGTGGGTTCGTCCAGCAACAGGAGCTTTCGCCCAGAGGCCAGCGCGCAAGCAATGGCGAGCCGCTGCTTCTGCCCGCCGGAGAGACTCTGCGGGTGACGATCCAGGAAGCCGTCCAGATCCAGCTGCTTCAGGATCTCCACCGCGCGTTCCTTCTCATCGGGCGTCCCTTTGGGAAGGGAGATCAGCACCTCGTCCAATACGCTCTCGGTGAAGAGCTGGTTGCCGGTGTCCTGCATGACCATGAAGCAGAGCTTCTGCCGTGCCTTGCGGTCATATTGCTTCCCGTTAAGCTCCAAGCTGCCCCGGCAGCGCTTCTCCAGGCCGCAGAGGCAGGAGAGAAAACTGGTCTTTCCTGCGCCGTTTGTGCCGGTGATGGCGGTGATCTCACCGGCGGAAAGCCGAAGTTCCGGGAAATCAAAGACCGGTTGCCCAGCGCCGGGATAGGTGAATCGAAAATCTCGCAAGATGATCTCCCGGTCGTCCTCTTGGATGGTGGGAAGCTGGATCTGATCCGGCATCTCCTGCATCGTCGAGCGCAAGCCCATGGCGGCGAGTGTCTCCCCGGTCAGCCTGTTCTTTTCCTCCCCGCTGAGTTCCTTTACGATCCGGCCTTCCCTCAGGATTACGGCCCGGTCGGTCAGATCCCAGAGGTACGCGATCCGATGCTCGGCGGCGATGATGGTCTTACTTTGGTGCTTCCAGAGTTGGATCAGTTCCCGAAGAGCCATGGTCGATGCAGCATCCATATTGGCGGAGGGCTCATCCAGGAGGATGATTTCCGTCCCTGAGACATCCACCGAGGCACAGGCGATCTTTTGCTTCTCCCCGTCGGAGAGACGGAAGATGTTTCGATCCATGAGCTTCTCCAGATGGAAGCGGTAAACCGTGTCATCAATCCGCTCATAGATCTCCCTCTCCGGAAGACCGCGGTTTTCACATCCGAAGGCCAGCTCACCGGTGGTGTCCACGTTATAAAACTGGCTGCGCGGGTTTTGGAAAACCGTGCCCACCTGCGCGGCTGTTTCATACAGCTCCCGCTCCTGCACGCTCTGGCCGTCGATGGTCACGCTGCCCTTGACAACACCGGGATAGAAGTGCGGGATCAGACCGTTGATCAGCCGCAGGATCGTGGTCTTGCCGCAGCCGGAAGGCCCGGTCAGCAGTACGAATTCCCCGTCCTGTACCGTCAGACTGACATCCGACAGGCTGCTTAGCAGCTCCGCGCCGCTCTCTTCTGAGCCGTAGCGCAAGCTCACATTTTTTAATTCTACCATAGCGCCACCCCACACAGTTCCAGGATCCAGACCGCGATTACGAACAGGCATCCGGCCAGCAGAACAAAGTCCTGCGCTCGAAAGCCGATCCGGCAGATGTTGGTCCGGCGCACAGGGCCGCCCAAGCCCCGGGTCAAAGCGGAGGCGGAGAGCTCCTCCCCAATGCGCACGGTGGAGGTCATCATGGGTACCAGCTGATATTCCAGCACCTGTGCTCCCTTTGCGCCGCCTAGATGGATGCCCCGCATGCGCATGGCCCGGCGGATGGACCGCCACTCGGCGCCGATGGTGGGAAAGAGCCGAAACATCACCGACATGGGGATCGTGACGGCCTGGGGCATGTGCAGTCGCTCCATGGCGGAGATGAACTCACTGACGGAGGTGGAGGCGATCAGATATTCGCCCATGACGACGGTTACCACGAACCGGGTCAGAATCCCGCCGCACATGAGGGCAAGGAAGTTCAGTACGCCCGGCAGATATGGTAAAGCGAACAGCAGGCTGTAGCCCACGGCCAGCATGAGTACGCCCCGCAAAAAGCGTTTCCCTTGCCGCTCTACCAGCAATAGCGCAAAGGGCAAAGCGGAGAGGGCAGTCTTAATCGGCCGCAGCGCATCACCGCCAAGGCCTCCCATCACGAAGAGGGCCAGGATCAGCACCAAAGCCAACTTGGTGCGGGGATCCAGGAAGCCCCGGCGGGCCTCCTGGGATTGTTCAGACGAGTAGGCCATCAGGCAAGTCCGGCCTTTTCAAAGTGCTTCTTCAGCAGCGCCCGGCCAAGCAGACCGCCAAGAAGGCCGCAGACAAAGCATGCGATCAGCAGCACCGGGGCCATCCACAGAGGCATCAGCTTCTGCACGGCGTCAATGTAGGCCTGACCGTAGTCCGCTCTCTGGGCAAAGTAGCCCTCATAGTCGGTAAAGAGCGGCAGATAGTTGCCGAAGATCCACATACTGAAAAGGCCATAGCTCAGTACCGCTTTCTTCGCGCTCTTGTATGCTCCGCTCTTGAAGCAGAGCTCCGAGAGCAGTCCCGCGACGGCGCAGGTCAAAAGCGGCCAGGGGCCCATACCGGTCAGCAGCATGAGGATGCCCATGATCATGGCAAAGATGAAGATCATGCCGGGCTTTTTCACCTTGGTCAAAAACAGCATGAAGGGGATGCCGCCGAGAATCGGCACCAGCACGCTCAGCAGCGGCAGGAAGATGGGGATCATGCCAAGCATCGCCACCGCAAATAGAATGACGAAATAGATCGCCCCGTAAATACCCACGTTGATGAGGTCGCGGCCTTTGAGTTTGTTGTCGGTTTTCATAGATCGATTCCTCCCATTTCTTTATGTTCTGACCTTCCAGCTGGCGGCCTCGCGGCGCTCGCCGATGAAGGTCCTGTATATTCCTTCCTCCGCCATCAGGCTTTCATGGTTGCCCTGCTGGACGATCCTGCCGTGGTCGATCACCAGGATCTGGTCCGCGTGCTCCACCGTCTTGAGCCGGTGGGCGATCATGATAACGGTCTTTTCCGCCGTCAGAGCCTGGATGGCACGCATCAGTTCATTCTCATTCTCCGGGTCCACGTTGGCGGTGGCCTCGTCCAGGAAGATCACCGGCGCGTCCTTCATCATGGCCCGGGCGATGGAGATGCGCTGCTTTTCTCCGCCGGAGAGGCTGGCGCCGCCCTCGCCGATGACCGTGTCGTAGCCGTCCGGCAGCGCCATGATGAAGTCATGGCAGCAGGCCTTTTTCGCCGCCGCGATCACGGCGTCCATACCGGCCTCCGGCTGGCCGAAGCGGATGTTGTTGGCGATGCTGTCGTGGAAGAGGTACACGTTCTGGAACACAAAGGAGTAGTTCTCCATCAGAGAATCCATGTCGTAGTCCTTCACGTTCCGTCTGCCGAGGGCGACGCTGCCCGCGTCCACATCCCAGAAACGGGCCAGGAGATTGACCAGCGTGGTCTTGCCGCCCCCCGAGGGGCCGACGATGGCCGTGGTGGTCTTCTCGGGGATCTGCAGCGAAACGCCGTCGATGACCTTGCGCTTTTCGTAGGAGAATTCCACCGTCTCGGCGCGGATCTCCCGCGTTGCAGGCTGGATCATCTCGCCGGCAATGTCCATCTGCGGCGTGTCCAGGATCTCCTGGGCCCGGTTGACACTGACCTCCACCACCCGCAGCAGGGCGGAGTAGTTGCCCGCCGTCTCGAGACTGGCGTAGACGATGAAGGCGGAGATCACCATGACCACGGCGGTCAGCGCGTCCATGCTGCCCGCGCAGAAGAAGGCACAGGAGAAGCCCACCATGCAAACGCCCGTGAGCTTGGCAAGAAAGCTCTGGACCGTCATGCGGGGGATCAGGGTCATCTCCATGTCGGTGTTGATTTTCACGTTTTCGGCAATGGCGTCGTTGAGCTCCCGGCTCTTGGCGCCGGTCAGGTGGTAGGCCTTGACCTCGGCCATGCCCTGCAAATACTCCAGCACCTTCTCCACCAGCTTTTCGTCCGCCGCGATCTTGCGCGGGGCGAGACCTCCCGCCGCCTTCTGCAGGAAGCGGTTGGCCAGCAGGAAGAGCACAAAGCCGAAGAGCAGCACCAGCGCGATGCGCCAGTCGAAAAACAGCAGCATTACGATGATCAGCGAGGTGGTCAGCAGCCCCTCGCACACCAGCATCACCACGCGGGTCGCCACATTCTCCAGGTTCTCCATAACGTTGGTGGTGACAGAGGTGATCTGCCCCAGGGAGTTCTCATTGAAATACCCCATGGGGAGATAGCGCATGTGCTCGGCGATCTCCACCCGCTTTTTGGCGCAGGTGTCATAGCCCGCCTCGGTCTGGAGCATGGTACTTCTGGCCTTGATGAATCCGGAGCCCAGGATGCTCAGCACCATGATGCCCAGAGAGAGCAGAATATCCTTCGTTTCGACGCTTCCCCGCAGCAAAGCCCGCACCATGCAGGCAATGGCCGGGATCTTGAGAGCCTCAAAGATGGCCTGCAGCACGCCCAGCCAGATGGAGGCGCGGAATTTGTGGCGGTTTTCCTCGCCGCAGAAGGCGAAAAAGCGCTGTATTGTTTTAACCATTGTCCTTCACCTCCATGTGGGCGTTCCACATCTTCTCATAGAGCCCGTGATGACGGAGCAGTTCCTCATGGCTGCCCGCATCATCGATTTGCCCGTCTTTGATGACATAGATTTTATCCGCATCCATGACCGTGGAGAGCCGATGGGCGATGACGATCAGGGTCTTGCCCTCGGTGAGCTTCGAGACGGAGCGCTGGATGACGGCCTCGTTCTCCGGGTCTGTGTAGGCTGTGGCCTCGTCGAGGATCACGATGGGCGCCGCCTTCAGCATGGCGCGGGCGATGGAGATGCGCTGCCGTTCGCCGCCGGAGAGATGGCCGCCGGACGAGCCCACCAGCGTGTCATAGCCCTTTTCCAGGCCGAAAATAAAGTCGTGGCAGCCGGACTGGCGGGCGGCCTCCTCTACCTCCGCGTCCGTGGAGGAGGGGCGGCCGATGCGGATGTTTTCCCGCACGGTCATGTTGAAGAGATAGTTGTCCTGGGAGACGAAGGCGATCTTGTCAGCGTAAGCCTCTTGGGGGATCTGGCGGATATCCGTTCCACCCAGGCTGATGCTGCCGTCCGAAACGTCCCAGAGGGAGGCGATGAGCCTTGCGATGGTGCTCTTGCCGCTGCCGCTGGGGCCGACCAGGGCTACGAAGCTGCCCTCCGGGATGTGCATGGAAATCCCGTGCAGCACTTCCTTCTCCTGATAGGCAAAGCGCACGTCCTTCAGCTCCAGGTCGTTGGCCGCAGGGGCGGCGCCCTCCGCCGGACGGGTCATCTCCGGCGCGTCCAGAATGGCCCGTACTTCGCCAAAGATGGTCCCCATGGTGCGAAAATCGTCCGAGTAACTCATCATCGTGATGATGGGGGTGATGACGCCCACGGAGAGGATGATGACGGTCACGAAGTCCTGCGCGCTCAGAGAGCCGTTTTTCACAAGCAATCCGCCGATCGGCAGCACGGAGACCATGGTGGCCGGCATGAGCACCATAGCGAAGGTAAACGGGATGATGCTCGCGCGCATCCAGTCGATGAAGCTGCTTGCCGCCTCATAGGCGTCGTGCACGAAGCGCTCATAGCTGGATTTGGTCTTACCGAAGACCTTGATGACCTGGATGCCGCCGATGTACTCCACCGCCGTGTCGTTGAGGGCCTTGGTGGCCGTGACCGTGTGCTGATAAAACTTCGCGCTGCCGGCCATCATGAACACATAGCAGAACATCCCCAGCGGCACGGTGGCCAGGGAGGCCAGACCCATGCGCCAGTCTACAGTGAAGATGTAGATCAGAATGATGACGGGGATCAGCAGATTGGCCGTGAACTCCGGCACGATGTGAGCCAGCGTCGTTTCGATGGAGTCGATGCGTTCGATGAGGGTGTTTTTCAGCGCGCCGGAGCTCTGCTCCAGCACGGTGCCCAGCGGCATCCTCGTCAGCTTCTCCATGCATCTCTTGCGGATCTCGCCCAGCACGGCGAAGGTGGCCTTATGGCTGGTGGCAGTGGACAGAGCGTGAAACAGTACCCGCCCCAGCCAGAGAACCGCCATGATCAGGCAGCGGCCCAAGTAAAAGGAGAAGTCTTTCACGCCGCCCATCAGCCCCTGCACAATGCCGATCACCACAAAGTACGGCGCCAGGGAAAACGCCACGCCGATGATCGCCAGGGCCACGCTGAGAACATACTGTCCCCCGTGGTCGCCTGTCTGACCCAGTACCCAGGCCATGGGCGACTGGGTATTTTTCGTTTCCTGCATAAGCAAACCTCCCGTGTTTTTGTTAGCTAACGAAGTCCTTCCCTCGTTAACCAACCCTAAAAATGGCCATCGCCTATCCCCTGAGTGAGGGATAGGCGGTGTTTGTAAAAGGATCGTTCCGGCTAAAAGCCCATCAGTTTTTTCCAGCCGGGGAGAAAAAACGCTTCAATGGTGTCCAGGCAGCGGATCGCGTCCTCAAGCGGATAGCTGTGAATGACCGGTTCAAAAAGCGCAGTCGAATAAGCGGAGAGCAGCAGATGCAGCTGGGTAGAATTGATGTCCCAGACCGGATATCCCAATTCCCGAAGCACAGGCAGATACGAAAGAAACTGCTTCTGTCCTGTCTCCGTCAGGTCGTGCAGGAAGTTCTCATACTTCGTCCCCCGGGATCTGGCCACCAGGAGGATATAGTCCTCCATGTGGGGATAGACGACCTCGCGCATCATGTCGATCCAGGAATCCCGCCACTGGGGCTCGCGGCTGCCCTCCACCGCCTTCACATAGCGTTCCACATGCTCTTTCAGCCAGGTGTTCAGCCGCTCGACGGCGGGAGAGACCAGCTGGTCAAACAGATCCTCTTTGTCCCGGCAATGGCGGTAGAGCCCCGCCGCCGTCATGCCGCAGCGCTGCCCGATGGAGCGCATGGATGCTTTCTCAAATCCAAGTTCAAGAAATTCCTCCCGCGCGGCAGTCATCAGTTTGATATGGTTGGCGGTTTTATCTCGCGGCATAGTACACTCCTGTAAGAGGTTAGCCATCTCTAACCGTATGTTAACAGAATTTGCGTTCGCTGTCAAGGGAAGATTCGTCCTTCTCCTGAAAGCAGTCGTAGGGAGCCGCCTCGTCAAAGGGGCGTCCTTTTTTCCAGCGTCGGGATCGTGTCGATGTGCCGGAAGGCGCTTGGGGGATCATCGGTAAAGCCATTGTGGGAGGTGAATACGTAACGGATCTTGCCGAGATCGAGCTTTTTCCGCAGCGCCTGCAGAGACGCCATGTTCATTTTACTGTCGTAGTTGAAGATATCGAAGAAGCACCAACCCCCGTCCCGGTTCAAAGCGATGGAGTCCCCGGTAAAGAGCAGCTCGTCGTCGATCCGATAGCACAGGTGCCCCAGCGTGTGACCGGGCACCAGGAAAGCCTGCACCTTGAAATCACCGATCTGCACCGTCTGCCCATCTTTAAGCAGCTGATAGCCTTCCGCGATGGCTACGGAGTTTTTCAGGCCGAAGGGGCCGATCTGCTTTCGATGCCAGGTGTTGGTGAGATAGTTTTCCTCCCTCTCGCCCAGATAGACCCGGGCGTTTTGAAAGGCGTTCTCCTGGCGGGTATCCAGACCGCCCGCGTGATCCGGGTCGGCGTGGGTCAGAAACAGCGCCTGCACCCGGGCCGGATCCACGCCGATCTTCCGGCAGCGGGGCAGCAGGCCGGGGTGACTCTTATAGCCCGCGTCGATGGCGATGAGGGTTTCTCCCTTACGGAGGAAGAAAATATTCACATCATATTCCCGGATACAGCTGACCACGTCTGTCAGTTTCCCGGTGGGCGCAGGGTGCAGCGCGCCCTTCCCGCGGTACATGCGCGGGACAATGTGAACGGCAAAATAGTCGATCAGGCTCATACAAAAAGCTCCTTCCTGTCAATTCTCGTTATACTCCAGCAGGAAGTCGCAGCAATCGCCGCCCCGGCCAATGGTCTTGGTGCGACCCCAGATCAGCTTCGGATGCAGATGACCGTATCCGGCGTCGTCGCCGTCACAGAAAGCCCTCGTGATCTCCGGGCAGCCATACCGAAGGCAGGCCTCATAATAGGGACATTTCACGATGTTGAACCGCGCTTCCCTGCCGTGGCTCTCCGGGAACTCGTAGCCGAAGCCCGCATCCGGACCAAAGCTCTGTAAAGAGACCTTCATAAAAAGCGCCGGGATCCTCTTCGCCAGGCCGAATACTCGAATCATGCGCTGCAGATGGGGTGCAAAGGTTTCTGCAAAACGCTGGAAATATTCCCGGATCACCCAGACCGCCCACTCCTGCT
>ONPY01000077.1 GCA_900319835.1 uncultured Eubacteriales bacterium
ATCCTGAGCCAGGATCAAACTCTCAATAAATGGTATCTAAACATCCTCTCGGATGCCTAAATCTTATTGAAGCTTTCTAGCTCTCAAAAGAATTTTTATAGTCATTTCTGACTTTTAAGAACCCTTTTCTTTGGTGCTTATTTTGCATAAGCTGTTCTTACATTGTTCAATTTTCAAGGTACATCCTTGCCCCGCCTCATCGGCGACAGCTTGGTTATTCTAGCACAGCGTTTCCATCTTGTCAACAACTTTTTCAAATTCTTTCGAATTTTTTCATCGCTGTTTTTCTCAATTGAAACTCTCGGGAACTCCCGAGTGCTTGAGTAATATAGCACTTTCAAACGCCATTTGTCAACACTTTTTTTGCGATTTTTTCATGTTTTTTTCCCGGCCCAAATCTTGTGGTTTTGGTCGTCATTCCGCCCCAAAATAAAGGGACGCTCCTTGTGAGAAGAGCGTCCCTTTTAGGCAAGTTGGACAAGTCGTCGGATCTTCTATTTGAAGATCTCCCCGATGTATGGCAGCTTCCGCTTGCGGCCGTTGACCACGTTGCTGATCCCCTGGAAAATCATATAGAGCCTTGCCAGCGTCACGATCCAGCCGACGCCCAGCATGGACCCTGCGATATCGCCCAGAATGCCGGCCACAAAGAGGTTCAGACCCTGCTTTGCGTGGAAGGAGGCGAACGAATCGTCCTTGGCAAAGAGCATGGGCACCAGAAAAAGTCCGCTGATATAAGACATCCCTGCCAGGAGTTTGCTCTGATCGGCACTTTGCACCGCGCTTTTCACGGTTTCTTTGTATCTATTTGCGTCCGTGCTCCTGGAGGTATTCGTAAAATTTCTGGCCTGCTCCTCCTTCGCCTTCTGGCGCTGGGCGTACTCAGTCTCAGCCCATTTGCGGTTGTTCTCCTGCTGCCGTTTCCGCTGCTCGTCCAGCTGCTGGCGGAGAAAATCACTGTCAAACTGTCTGTACTTGTGCCCTTTCCCCGAGGATGCAGGGGCCTGCGCCGTTGCCTGCGCCGTACCCTGCTGTTTGGCCACTTCATCGTAGCCGCAGGCGAGGCACTTGGTCTGTCCGTCGGGAATATAGGCGCCGCAGGATGTGCAGTAACCCATCGTTGTTCCCTCCATTCGATTGGAATATCTGCATTATACGGCATGTTTGTGAACAATTCAACATCCTTTCCGCAAAAGCGGAGAGGATGTTGACAAATTCTTCTTTTCAGGCGCAGAAGCGGTGCTTGCCGATATTGACGATCAGGGGTCTTGACCAGATCCACTTGCTGGTGGCGGTGGCAGGATTGAAATAGTAAATGGCGCCGTAGCTGGGATCCCAGCCGTTCACGGCGTCCCGGGCCGCGCGGTAGGCGCTCTCGGCCACGGGCTCGTTGAACTGCCCGTCGTCCAGGCACGAGAAGGCGCCGGGCTGATAGATGACGCCGGAGACGGAGTTGGGAAAGGAGGGGTGCTCCACACGGTTGAGCACCACCGCGCCCACAGCCACCTGTCCCTCATAGGGCTCGCCCCGAGCCTCGGCGGAGATGAGCCGTGCAAGCAGATCCAGATCGCCGTCTCTGCCGCCTCCCCCGCCGCCGTTGTTTCCCGTGGGTGTCATGCCCAGGGCCGCAAGGGTCAGATTCCCCACCTGGCCGTCCACCTGCAGGCCGTTCTTTTTCTGGAACCAGCGCACCGCCTTCTCCGTCTGGCTGCCGTAGACCCCGTCCACACTGCCGCTGTAATAGCCCCAGTTTTTGAGTCTTGTCTGGATCTCCGAAACAGTCGGCCCGCTTGAGCCCTTCTTATATAAATCTGCCGACGCGTGCTGGGCCAGGGCGATGATGAAGATGTTCACCGCAAAGATAACCGCCAGTGTCAGCACCAGGATCTTTTTCTCTCTGCTCATAGAAATACCCCCACAGACCTTTTGGTTAGTCTGTGGGGGCAGTTCGCTTTCATGTGTGGAAAAGTCTGTCAATCAGCTGCGATTCTTGATCTCGTCCAGGATCTTGGCGGAGAAGTCCTCCAGGCTCATGGCGCCCAGATCCTCGCCGGTGCGGGTGCGGACAGCGACCATGCCGCTCTCGGCCTCGCGGTCGCCCACCACGAGCATGTAGGGCAGCTTCTGCATCTGCGCCTCGCGGATCTTGTAGCCGATCTTCTCATTGCGCAGGTCGGTCTCCACGCGCACCCCCTGCTCGCTGAGCTTGGCGGCCACGCTCTTGGCGTAGTCGGCGGCGCGGTCAGTGATGGGCATGACCTTGACCTGCACGGGGCTGAGCCACACGGGGAAGGCTCCGGCATAGTGCTCGGTGATGATGCCGATGAAGCGCTCGATGGAGCCAAAGACCACGCGGTGGATCATGACGGGGACATGGTCCTCACCGTCGGCGCCGACATAGGTGAGATTGAAGCGGCCGGGAAGCTGGTAGTCCAGCTGGATGGTGCCGCACTGCCAGGTGCGCCCCAGGGAGTCCTGGAGATGGAAGTCCAGCTTCGGGCCGTAGAAGGCGCCGTCGCCCGGGTTGATGGTGTACTCCTTACCGATGCTGGTGATGGCGTCGGCCAGGGCGGCCGTGGCGATGTCCCAGTCCTCCACGGAGCCGATGTGGTCCTCGGGCATGGTGGACAGCTCGATCTTGTAGGGCAGGCCGAAGAGCTGGTAGACCTCGTCAAAGAGCTGGGCGATGCGGATGACCTCGTCCTTGATCTGTTCCTTGGCAAGCAGGATGTGGGCGTCGTCCTGGGTGAAGGCGCGGACGCGGAACATGCCGTGCAGGGCGCCGGAGAGCTCGTGACGGTGGACGTTGCCCAGCTCCGCGCAGCGCATGGGCAGGTCACGGTAGGAGTGCGGCTCCAGATCGTAGACCAGGATGGTGCCGGGGCAGTTCATGGGCTTGATGGCAAAATCCTCACCGTCGATAACGGTGGTGTACATGTTGTCCTTGTAGTGATCCCAGTGGCCGGAGGTCTCCCACAGGGTGCGGCGCATGATCTGGGGGGTGCTGATCTCCACATAGTCCCACTTTTTGTGGACCTGACGCCAGTAGTCGATCAGGGTGTTGCGCAGGACCATGCCGTTGGGCAGGTAGAAGGGGAAGCCGGGGGCCTCATCCCGGAAGGCGAAGAGGCCGAGTTCTCTGCCCAGCTTGCGGTGGTCGCGCTTCTTGGCCTCTTCCAGCTTGACCAGGTACTCATCCAGCTCCTGCTGGCTGCGGAAGGCCACGCCGTTGATGCGGGTGAGCATCTTGTTGCTGCTGTCGTCCTTCCAGTAGGCGCCGGACTGCTGGGTGACCTTGAAGGCCTTCAGGGCTTTGGTGTAGCAGATGTGGGGTCCGAGGCACATGTCCACGTACTCGCCCTGCTGGAAGAAGCTGAACTCGGTCTCGTCGGCCAGATCGTCCATGTGCTCCACCTTGTAGCTTGCGCCGCGCTCGGCCATAAACCGCTTGGCCTCCTCGCGCGGGAGGGTGAAGACCTTAAAGGGCAGGTTCTCCTTGGTGATCTTCTTCATTTCCTTCTCGATGGCCTCGAGATCCTCGTTGGTCAGCTTGGTCTCGCCCAGGTCGACGTCGTAGTAGAAGCCGTTCTGGGTGGCGGGGCCGAAGGCAAACTGTGCCTCCGGGAACAGGCGCTTGATGGCCTGGGCCATGATGTGGGCCGCGGAGTGGCGCAGAACGTGCAGTTCTTCCTCTTCCGGGCACTCGGCCACATGACCGTCCTTGTAGATGATTTTCATGGTTCTATCCTCCAATATTATTATTATTAACAAATCAAAAATGCACCCTCGGCCTTTCGGCCAAGGGTGCATGGGTTGCACGGTTCCACCTTGGAATTTCACTCATTTTAGTCCGTAACGGGGACACACGGGGCGGCATTTCCTCCGCCCGGCTCGGAAGCGGTGCCCTGATCCGTCGCCGCGGGGCAGCTTGCAGCCTGGACTGCCCTCTCTGGTCGCACGTTCGGATCGGCTTCTCCGTCATTGCCTTTGACTTATAGCATCATAGCACCGCAAAAAGTGCCTGTCAATTGTTTTTTACAGGTCGAGCTTCATAAAAATGGTGCTCTCCACGGGACTGTCGTTGTAGCAGGGGATCTCCTGAAAGCCGTATTTGTGATAGAGCGCGATGGCAGCCGTGAGCTGCGGCAGGGTGTCGAGCAGCATGGCCCGGTAGCCGATCCCGCGCGCGTCCGCGAGCACCCGCTCCAGCAGCAGGCGGCTCAGTCCCCGGCCGCGGAAGGCCGGGCGGACATACATCCGCTTGAGCTCACAGTTTTCCGCGTCGAGTCTCCGCAGCCCCACGCAGCCCAGCACCGTGTTCCCGTCCAGGGCGATGTACAGCCGCCCGTCCGGCAGGCCGTACTTATGCTCCAGATGCTTGAGCTCATCGTCATAGTTCTGGATGGCGAGATACTGCTGAAAGGTCGGGTCCGTCTCCACCAGCATCTGGGTGTACTCCCCGAACAGCTCCCCGATCTCTTTCTGATAGGAATAGGCGGGCTTGAGTTCCACGGCCATGTCGATCCCTCCCGTTTTTCTCGATGATAGCACGGTTCTCTTTTCCCTGCAAGCACGGATTCTTCTCCGCGAAGTCAAATAGCCTCTGGTCAAAACCGGGCCGTGGCGATATAATGGCCCTCGCAAATACAATCTTTGAGGTGCTCCATGTTCTCTCTCCTGCTCGCCATCATCTATCTGTCGTTTATCAGTCTCGGCCTGCCGGACTCTCTGCTGGGCTCCGCCTGGCCGGTCATGCGCGTACAGCTTGCAGCGCCCCTGTCTTTTGCCGGGGTGATCTCCATGATTATCGCCGCGGGCACCATCGTCTCCAGCCTCCTGTCCGAGCGGCTGACGCGCCGGCTGGGCACGGGCCTCGTGACCGCGGGCAGCGTCGCGCTCACGGCGGCGGCGCTTTTCGGCTTTTCCGTCTCGCCCTCGCTTTCAGCGCTCTGCCTGTGTGCGATTCCCTACGGTCTCGGCGCAGGGGCCATCGACGCCGCGCTCAACAACTATGTCGCCCTGCATTACAGCTCGCGCCACATGAGCTGGCTGCACTGCTTCTGGGGTGTGGGGGCCTCCATCAGTCCGTACATCATGGCCGCCGCCCTGACCCGCACCGGCCAGTGGCAGCTGGGCTACCGCGCAGTCTCGCTGATTCAGATCGCACTGACGGCGCTGCTCTTTCTCTCCCTGCCCCTCTGGCGTAAAACCGCCGCCGGGACCTCCGCCGAGGAGGACGTCCCTCTTCTGGGGCCGCGCGGCGCGGTGCGCATTCCCGGGGTGCCGTTTATTCTGCTGGCCTTCTTTGCCTACTGCGGGGCGGAGACCACCGCCGGGCTCTGGGCCAGCAGCTATCTGGCGGGCGCGCGCGGCGTGGCGCCGGAGACCGCGGCGGGCTTTGCCTCTCTCTTTTATCTCGGCATCACCTTCGGCCGTTTTCTCAACGGCTTTGTCGCAGACCGCCTGGGCGACCAGCGCATGATCCGCATCGGCGCGCTGGTCATGGGCGCGGGGGCGCTGCTGATCCTGCTGCCGGTGCCGTCGCCTTTTCCCGCACTGGCGGGCCTTCTGATCTTCGGGCTGGGCTGCGCACCGGTCTATCCCTCCATCATCCATGCCACCCCGGCAAACTTTGGCGCGGAGAACTCGCAAGCCGTCATCGGCGTGCAGATGGCCTCGGCCTATGTGGGCACTACCTTCATGCCGCCGCTCTTCGGGCTGCTGGCAAACGCGATCTCTCTGCGGCTCTTTCCGCTGTTTCTCGCGGCTCTGCTCGCGCTGCTGGTCGGCATGACGGAAAAGCTCAACCGGCTGAAGATGAAGGAATAGTTCTTTACTCCTGTCTTAAAAGTTCAGGGCCGCTCTGTCGAGCGGCCCTCTTTCTTTCACAAAATCGGAGTCCAGCGCAGCGGGTCCGATTTTGAAAGGAGGAGACACGGAGCACAGAAGAGGAAAAGGCAACCGCTTTCGCGATTGCCTTTTCCGAGCCGTGCGGAGTGATCTCCGACGTGGAGCAGGGTACGGGAGTCGACCTCCGCTGCGGCGGAGGCCGGGTCGCGGGGAAAACGTGCCACCGGCACGTTTTCTAACACCGCTCCCGTTCGACTCCCACTCTATGCCAAAAGGAAAAGCCGCCCGGATGGGCGGCTTTTCCTTTTGGAGCAGGGTACGGGAGTCGAACCCGCCTAGCCAGCTTGGGAAGCTGGAGTAATACCGATATACCAACCCTGCGTGCCTGAGTAGTATAACACAGCCTTTGGAAAAACGCAAGCAAAAAGGAAGCGCATTTTGCGCTTCCTTTTTGAATAGTACTAGACGATCCGTCTGGCTTCATAGCCGCGGTCGGCATAATGGCCGGCCAGCTCCGTGATCACAACGCCGGTGGCGGAGTTCTGGGCATGGACGAACATGCCGCTGCCGATGTAGATACCGGCGTGGCCGATGTAGCTGGAGCCGGAGTAGAAGCAGAGGATGTCGCCGGGCTGCAGCTCGTCGGCGCTGACAGGCACGCCGTTGCGGGCCTGATCCTGGGCCACGCGGTTGATGTTGTAGCCAAAGTGCTGGTAGGTGTAGTACACCAGACCCGAGCAGTCAAAGCCGGTGGAGGGATCCTTGCCGCCCCAGGAGTAGTTGCAGCCCACATACTGCAGGGCAAACTGGGCGATCTGCTGGCCCTTTTCGTAGCTGCTGCCGCTGAGGCCGTCGCTCTGGGCGGGGCTGCTGGCTGTGCTGCTGCCGGCAGTGCCGCCTTGATTGGTGTAGCTGCCGCCGGTCACAGTGTTGCCCGCGATGGTGAGGCTGCCCTCCTTGACATACTGGCTGTAGATGTAGCCCTCCTGCCCGTTGCAGGTGACGGCCGTCCAATCGCCGGATACACCCTTGGTGGTCACCTGGTTGCCGTAGTACAGCTCGCCCAGGATCTTGGCGGACATAGAGGCTCCCGCGCGCATACGCACGTTGTTGCCGGAGACATAGCCGGTCTTTTCCTCCACCGCGACCACGGGTGTGGGCGTCGGGGTCGGGGCGGGCATCGGCGTCGGCGTTGATACCGGCGTCACGCTGCCCGGCTGGGGCGCCTGGGTCTGCGTGCTGTAGGAAGTAATGAGCACATAGTTGGAGTGGACGTAGCCAAACACCCCGTCGATGAGGCAGGCGGTCCAGTCCCCGTATGTACCGGTCACCGTCAGCGCCTGACCGTAGTCATAGCTGTCGATGATCTGGAAGTTGGTGCCGGGTCCGGTGCGGAAGCGCACATAGTTGCCGGTGATCTGCCCCTGGCCCAGAGAACTGGCTGCCTGGCTGACAGGCATGGCGCTGGGCGCGGGGTTGGCGCTGACTGCGGGCGCGGCGGAGGCAGACGGCGAGGGGGTGGGTGTGGTCCCGTCTCCCCGGGCCCAGGCGGGCGCCTGGTCGTCCACATTCCAATCGGAGTCGCTGCCGTAGGGATCTCCGGTCGCGGCGGGAGTCTCGGTGGGCTTGGGCGTCGCGGAGGGCGTCTGCGCGGCCGGGGTTTCGGCCGTGCCGCCGACGGTGACATACGCCTCATAGACGTAGCCCATGGTGCCGTCGATCACACAGCAGGCCCAGCTGCCGCTGGTGCCCACCACGGTGAGCGCTTTGCCCCGGTTGTATTCTCCCAGGATGGAGTAGTCCGAACCGGGTCCGCTGCGAAAACGCACATACATGGCGTTGACGATGCCCGCCTCCCCCTCGGCGGCGGTGACCGCCTGGGGCTGTGTCTGGGTCTGTTGGGGCTGCGTTTGCTGCGGCGTCTCTGTCTGGGGCTGCTGCGGCGTCTGGGGTGCGGAACCCGTGTCCCCGTCTCCCCTTGCCCAGTCGGGCATATCTTCCTCCTCAAAGGCCAGATACGCCGAGGACATGAAGCCGGTCTCTCCGTCGACCTCGATGGCGTACCACGCGCCGTTGGAGCGGTCGGTCACATTGACCCGGGTTCCCCAATCCAGACAATCGACGATACGGTAGTTGGTGCCAGGGCCGGCGCGGAGGTTAACCTCGCTGCCGGTGATGACAGCGCTCTCCGCCCAGGCGGGAACATGCATCAGTGAGCCGATCGCCAGTGTCGCCGCAAGCGTTCTGAAACAATTCTTGCGCATGCGAAATCGATCCTTTTTTCTGGTTTATCTGGAGGCCAGCGCCCTTTCAAGCCACACGGCCGCAACATCGATCGCGCTGTACAGGCTGTCCTTTTCCGCCTTCTTCACGATTCTGTCGCGGGACTTGATGCCCGAGTCCGTGAGCTGGAGCTGTACGGACACCTTGGTGGCGACGTCCAGATCGCCCACCTTTTTGGTATCCAGAATCTGCAGCATGATGATATATTTATCCGCAAAGCTGCCGTAATAGATGATGTTGTCTTTCCTTTGGAGAGGATGTCCCTTATACTCCAATACCTTAGCCAATCAAAACACCTCCAGATTGTGTAATCGAATTGTAACGCAAAATAACTATTTTGTCAATTCCAAATGATGCCATCGGGCAATCCGGCACTTTCCCAGCCGGATCAGCCCATGAAGGGATCGCTGCCGACGAAGCCGCCTCCGCCGTTGCCGTAGGTTCCGCCGTAGGCGTCGCCGTTGCTGGCGCCAACGCCGCTGTAATAATCGTTGCCGGTATAGGCGGGCGTGTCAAACAGACCGAAGATGCCGGTGTTGCCGCCCAACTGCGGATAGGGGAAGGAGACGTACTCCAGCCCGTCGTGAATGGGGGCCATGACCTTGCGCCAGAGTTGGGAGGCGGGGTTGCCGCCGATGTGAATGATCTCGGGAATGTCGTAACCGGTCCAGACCGCGGCCACATAGTAGGGCGTGCAGCCGACAAACCAGCGGTCCTTGTAATCGCCGGAGGTGCCGGTCTTGCCCGCCACGGGCACGGTCCAGAGGGCAGCCTCGGAGCCGGTGCCGTGTTCCACGCCGTTTTGCATCATATAGGTCATGACGTAGGCAGTGTTGGGCTTGAAGGCCTGGATGGTGCTCGGGGAGTTGTCGATGACCACGTTGCCTTCGCTGTCGGTCATCATGGAATAGCTGCGGCCGTAGGTGAAGATGCCGTCGTTGACAAAGGCGCAGTAGGCCTGCGCCATCTCCCGAACGGTGATGCCGACGGTCAGCTGGCCCAGCGCCATGGGGGCGTAGTCACAGTCGGCGGGGACGAGGCTTGTCACGCCCAGGCGCGTAGTCAGATAGTCATAGGAGGTCTGCGGGCCCATGGGCAGCTTGTCAACGATCTGCGCCGCCACGGTGTTGAGTGAGTACTGCAGCGCGCTGTAGATGGTGACCAGGCCGAAGTTCTGGCCGCCGTCGTTCTGGGGGAACCAGCTTGTGCCCTTGAGGGAAATGTCCATGGCGTCCATCACCAGGGTGTCCGGGGTGATGAGCCCCAGGTCCACGGCCGGTCCGTAGGAGGCAATGGGCTTGATGGAGGAGCCGGGCGAACGGTAGGTGCCCGTGGCACGGTTGAGACCGAAGTTGATGGTCTTCTCCCCCACGCCGCCGGCAATGCCCAGGATGCGCCCGTCATAGGGGTTCATCACCACGATGGAACTCTGCAGCTGCTGCTCGCTGTTGGTGTAGGGGATGGCGTTGAGGTTGGTGTAGACCGCGTCGATGCTGGCCTGCACGTTGGTGTCGAGACAGCTGTAGATCTGATAGCCGCCGTTGTAGAGCAGGGACCGGGCGGTATCCCGGCTGATGCCCTTGAGCTTCATCAGGTCGGAGGTGACGTCGTCGATGACCATCTCCGTGTAGTAGGACATGATCTCCTGGGTGTATTCCTCCCCGGGGGAGTGGGTGAAGGCCAGCTCCTCCTCCACAGCCTCCTTGTACTGGGGATAGCTGATAAAGCCCTGTTCGTACATCTCGCGCAGGATGGTCTCCTGGCGATCCTTGTTGTTCTTCTCGTTATAGAAGGGATCGTAGTAAGTGGGCTTGTTGGTGATGCCCACGATGGAGGCGCACTCGGCCAGGGTCAGGTCGGCCACATCCTTGCCGAAGTAGGTCTGGGCCGCAGTCTGAACACCCCAGCAGCCCTCTCCGAAGTAGACGGCGTTGAGGTACCACTCCATGATCTCCTGCTTGTCGTACTTTTTCTCCAGCTCCAGCGCGCCGAAAATCTCCGTCAGCTTGCGCTGGATGGTGACTTCGTCCTCGCCGGTCAGGTTTTTGATCAACTGCTGGGTGATGGTGGAGCCGCCGTAGCTGGTCTCCATGCGGGCAAACATCTCCACGAAAGCGCCGGCGGTGCGGTACCAGTCCACGCCCTTGTGGTTGTAAAAGCGCTTGTCCTCAATGGCCACCAGCGCCTTTTCCATATACCAGGGGATGTCCTCATAATCCACCCAGACCCGCTTCTCCTGGCCGGAGAGCTTGACCAGCTCCCGCCACTCGCCCGCGGCGTCCTGATACCAGATGGTGCTGGACTCGTTGAGCTTGAAATCCTCCAGGGAGAGGTCCAGGTTCGGGGTAAGGCAGGTTTTGACATAATAGGCAAACACGCAGGCAAACATCATGCCCGTCAGCAGCAGCACCAGCAGCACGGTACCGATCACCTTGAACACGGTGCTGACGACCCCGGCGGCCATATCGACGCTGAAGCCGACAGCCTTGCCCATCATGCGCAGGCCCTTTTTCCCCGCGTCGTTCTTCGGCTTTGCCTCCTGATTCAGCTGATCCTGCGGGTTTTGCTTGTTTTGATCCTTCATTGAAACGCGAAACGCCTCCTTCGCGGAAGACAAAATGGCGGCGCCAAAGGGCGCAGTCCAGTTATTTTATACCTATACAAAATATTATTATACCACAGCCGGGCGTTTTTCGGTAGAGGAATTGTAAATTTTTCTTTCCGATTTTTTTGTGCCGCGGCGTGCATATTCTCCCGCCTTCCGTGCCATACTTTCAGCAGCATCGGAAAGAGGAGCTGAGCCCATGCTGCGGAAAATCAAATCTGTTTTTCTGCTGTGTCTGGCGGCGTGCGCGGCCATGTCGGTAAACGGTGCCTGGCACAGCATCCACCGGGGGCAGGCATCGGCGGCGCTGCCGTCCGAGCTGACCGTGCGCTTTGCCGGTCGGGAGGACGCGGCCTACATTCTGCGCGATCTCGGCGGCTTTGTGGCGGTATACGAGGGGCGAAAGGCCCGGGAACCCGCCGAAGTCACCGCCATTGAGACCGCCAGCCTCCGCGCCGCGGACAGGCGCCTGCTGACCGACGGCATTCCCGCCTCAGACAGCAGGGAACTGCTGGGCCTTCTGGAGGATCTGGGTTCCTGAATAGCCGGGCCTTCCGCTGTTTGTGTGTAGGTTTGTCAATGATGTGTTACAACGTTAGGAAAAGAAGAAAGAGCCTGTTTAGGTGAAAGCCAGCCGAGTGGACGCATTGGGAAATCGTTGTA
>ONPY01000094.1 GCA_900319835.1 uncultured Eubacteriales bacterium
CGATTTCCCAATGCGTCCTCTCGGCTGGCTCTCTCCTAAACAGGCTCTTTCTTCTTTTCCTAACTCTGTCACACATCATTGACAAACCTACAGAAAAAAGGCGAAAAACGGGAAGTTTTGGCGCGTGCCGAAACTTTTTTATCGCGGGAATAAAACGGCGCTGCACAGGGCACAATAAAACGGAATCCATTTGGAAGGGAGCTTGTTTGGATGCTAATGGATCGTATCGCACTGGTGCTGACCATCATTGGCGGCATCAACTGGGGCAGCATCGGGCTGTTCCGCTTCGACCTGGTGGCGTGGCTCTTTGGCGGTCAGACGGCCACAGTCAGCCGCGTGATCTACACGCTGGTGGGTCTGTCGGCCCTGTGGTGCGTAAGCCTGCTGTTTCGCAGCGACGCTATCGCGGACGAGGAAATGTAAGCAAGTTTTCAAGCTGTCGACAAAGTGTCGATAGCTTGAAAAGCAAAAATGGGAATTTCCGAAAGAGTTCCCATTTTTGCCTGGATTGAACGTGAAGGGGGACTCCCCGTCCCCCTTCACAATCCCCCTTGCAGGTCCAAGCCGAGATAAAAAGGGCTTGTCTACAATCATAAAAACAGAGGAGCCAAGCTCCTCTGTTTTTTCGTTTGCATGGGGACGCGGGATTATTCCCCGGCCTTGCTCTTGATATAGGCGTCGATGGACTTGGCGCCGGCCTTGCCCGCGCCCATGGCCAGAATGACCGTGGCAGCGCCGGTGACGGCATCGCCGCCGGCGAAGACGCCCTCGCGGGCCGTCACGCCGCCCTCGTCGGCCTCAATGCCGCCCTTGCGGGTGAAGGTGAGACCCTGGGTCGTGTTGCGGATCAGGGGGTTGGGGCTGGTGCCGATGGCGATGATGACGGTGTCCACGTCCAGCACCCACTCGCTGCCCTCCACGGGCACGGGGGAACGGCGGCCCTTGGCGTCGGGCTCGCCCAGTTCCTGGCGCTTGAGCTCAATGCCGGTGACGTGGCCGTCCTCGCCGCCGAGAATGCGGGTGGGATTGTTGAGCAGATGAAACTCGATACCCTCAGCCTCGGCATGCTCGACCTCCTCCTTACGGGCGGGCAGCTCGTCCCGGCCGCGGCGGTAGCAGATATACACATGCTCGGCGCCCAGACGCTTGGCAACACGGGCAGCGTCCATGGCGACGTTGCCGGCGCCGACGACGGCGACCCGGCCGAAGCGCTTGATGGGGGTATCGTAATCATCCCGGTAGGCCTTCATGAGGTTGACACGGGTGAGAAGTTCGTTTGCAGTGTAGACGCCCAGCAGGTTCTCACCGGGGATGTGCAGGAACTGGGGCAGGCCCGCGCCGGAGCCGATGAACACGGCCTCAAAGCCGTCATCAAACAGCTCGTCCACAGATTCGGACTTGCCGATGATGGCGTTGTTGACGATCTTGACGCCCAGAGCCTTGAGATTGTCGATCTCCTTGGCGACGATCTCCTTGGGGAGACGGAACTGGGGAATGCCGTAGACCAGCACGCCGCCGGATTTGTGCAGCGCCTCGAAGACGGTCACGTCGTAGCCCATCTTCCTGAGGTCGCCGGCGCAGGTCAGACCCGCGGGGCCGGAGCCGACCACGGCGATGCGGTGGCCGTTGGAGGCGGGAGCGTCGACCTTGACCTCGCCCTTCTTGGCCTGCTCGGCCATGTGCCAGTCGGCCACAAAGCGCTCCAGTCTGCCGATGCCGACGGACTCGCCCTTGATGCCCCGGACGCACTTCGACTCACACTGCTTCTCCTGGGGGCAGACGCGGCCACAGACGGCGGGCAGGGAGTTGGTGGAGGTGATGATTTCATAGGCGGCCTCAAAATCGCCCTCGCGCACCTTCTCCAGGAAGCGGGGGATCTTGACGGCCACGGGGCAGCCGGTGCGGCAGGGGGAGTTCTTGCAGTCAAGACACCGCGCGGCCTCCTTCATGGCGGTTTCGGCGTCATAACCCAGGGCGACCTCCTCAAAATTGGTGGCGCGCTCGATGGGATCCTGCTCGGGCATCGGCGCCTTGGTCAGGCTCATGTTGACTTTCAGATTAGCCATTTCTCTTCCCTCCCGTCATGTTGCAGATGTGCTGGGCAGCGGCGTCCTGTTCGTCCTTGTAGAAGGCGGCGCGCTTTAACAGCGAGTCAAAGTCCACCTCGTGGGCATCAAAGTCCGGCCCGTCAACGCAGGCAAACTTCGTCTCGCCTCCGACGATGACGCGGCAGCCGCCGCACATGCCGGTGCCGTCGACCATGATGGGGTCGAGAGAGATGATGGTCTTGATGCCGTAGGGGCGGGTGACGTCCGCCAGGAATTTCATCATGATGTCCGGGCCGATGGCGATGACCCGGTCAAACTGGGGCTTGCCCTCGGCAATGTTTCGCTCGATCTCCTGCTTGAGGAAGACGGTGGTGAAGCCCTTTTCGCCGTAGCTGCCGTCGTCGGTGCACATGATGAGCTTGTCGGAGGCGGCTTTCAGCTCGTCCTTGAGAATGACGATGTCGGCGGAGCGGAAGCCGCCGATGAAGGTGACGTCGATGCCCTTCTCATGCATGACCTTGGCGATGGGGTAGGCGATGGCGCAGCCGACGCCGCCGCCGACCACGCAGACCTTCTTGAGGCCGTCCATCTCAGTGGCGCGGCCCAGGGGGCCGACAAAGTCGGTGATGTAGTCACCCTGCTCGACGGTGTGGAGCATTTTTGTGGTGCGGCCCGCGGCCTGCACCATGACGGAGACGGTGCCCTTCTCACGGTCCCAGCCGGCGACAGAGACGGGGACGCGCTCGCCCTGCTCGTCCAGACGGAAGATGACGAACTGACCGGCCTGCGCATGGCGGGCAACCAGCGGCGCCTCGATCTCAAAGAGACAGATCGTCTTCGCGTCGTTCAAGAAACGTTTGGTTACTACCTTGTACATTTGAACACCTCGATAAAACAGAATGGGAAAACGAATGCTTTTTCGCGATTTGAACTGAATTAATTCTAATCTTTGGGAAACACAAAGTCAACGACCCTGATTAGGATTTGTATATTCTGTACAGATATGAAAAGAAAAGCCTGACAAAAGATGCCGGAATGTGAAACGAAAGCCTCAGGTTGTGTACAGCACCAGGGAGATGACCTCCAGCGGCTCGTCCCCAAGACAGCGGAGGCTGTGGCCCTCGCCGTCGTTTACAAAGGCGGTGTCCCCGGGGAGAAGCTCCGTGACGGTGCCGTTGTCGCTGTACTCGCCCCGGCCCTTGAGAACGTAATAGGTTTCGCAGTCTCCGTGGTGGATGTGCCAGGCCACCTCACAGCCCGGCCTGAGGATCATGTGGTTGAAGAGTCTGCCCTTGCCGGCCATCTCCCCCGCGCCCCGGAGGATCTTGCGGTTTTCCGCCTCACCCGCGCCGCCGAACATCTGGCGGTGCTCCACCAGCAGCTCCGTTTCCCGCCGTACCATGCTCATGTCCACATCCTCCTTACAGGCCCCAGTCCCCGTCGATAAGGACAATTTCTGTCTCCATGCCGTTCATCGGCCCCCACAGCACCGTCAAGGCCCGGCAGATACCCTCCCTGCCATGACAGTCGTGGCAGGTCCCGTCGATGCGGCAGGGGGTCTTTTTATCCAGCCGCTCCGCGTTCTGCACCGCCGCGGTGTTGCGCGCCCGCTTCAGGGCGGCGTCAAAATCCGGGCAGATTTTGTTGGTGCCGGCCACAATGAACACGCGCTCATGGCCGAAGAGCGTGCCGGCCACCCGGTTGCCGGTGCCGTCGATGTTGAAGATCTCGCCGTCCTCGCTGATGGCGTTGGCGCTGCAGCAGTACACGTCGGTAAAGACCGCCTGGCGCCTTGTCTCGTTCCCGGGCACCTTCCAGTGCCAGAAGACTGTGTTGTCCTGACTCAGCAGCTCATACAGCCCCAGCTGATCGAGCGTCTTGCTGCCGCCGAAGCCCACCGTGCAGCCCCGGATCTGCCCGGCCAGATAGGCGGCCGCCTCCTCCCCGGAGGCAAAATGCGAAGCCTTGAAGCCGCGCAGGCGGAGATTTTTCATGGTTTTTTCAAGATTCATGAGAGCACCTCCCATCTCTGATAGCTTTATTATACCTTGGCCGCAGGTTGCTGTCAAAGCCTTTCGGCGCCGGTGCGGGGAGGCGGGGAAAGACTAATCTGTGCAAAAAATGCACAGATTAGAAAAAAGGCTTGCTTTATCTCGCTAATGTGTTATTATACTAGCGCGACAAAAAATTCCTCCCGGAGGTTGATAAAATGAAAAAGATTCTTGCTTTGCTTTTGGCACTCGTTATGATCTTCGCCCTGGCCGCCTGCGGACAGAAGACCGCGCCCGCCGCGGAAAAAAAGAAATTCATCATGGGCATTGATCCGGAGTATCCCCCTTTCAGCTACCTCGGGGACGACGGCAACTACACCGGCTTTGACGTGGACGTCTGCAAGGCAGCCTGCGATTACCTGGGCTGGGATCTGGAAGTCTTCGCCGTCAACTGGGACCAGAAGCTGGTGCAGCTCGACTCCATGGAGTGCGACTGCGTCTGGTCCGGCATGACGATCCTGGACAGCATGAAGGAAGCCGGCTACGTCATCTCGGAGCCCTACTATGACAACACCCAGGTCCTGGTGGTCAAGGCCGACAAGGGATACACATCCTCTGCGGATCTGGCCGGCAAGGTGGTCGCGGTGCAGCTTGGCACCTCCGGCGAGGCCCTGCTCAACGGGGACCTGGCGGATCTGGCGGCGACCTTTGGCAGCGTGATGACCAGCAACAGCTTTGTGGCCTGCTTTACCGAGCTGGAAGGCGGCGCAGCTGACGCGGTGTTCGTGGATATGCCCGTCGCGGCGGCCTATGTCGCAGATCACGACGGCCTTGCGATCATCGATGAAAACCTCGGCGCCGAGCAGTACGGCATTGCCTTCCGCTCCGGCGATGCGGAGCTCTGCAAGCAGATGGAGGACGCCGTCAAGGCCCTGGTGGAAAACGGCACCTATGCCGAGCTTGCGTCCAAGCCCGAGTACACTGAGATCGTCAACAATCTGATCTTCCTGAACAAGTAAGTGAAGGCTGACAAGTCCATTGCGTCATTCACCCGAAAGCGCGGCGCAAGCTGCGCTTTCGGGCAATTCTGTATTATTAGAGAATAAATGAGGGTTTCCACATGTCGTTGATGACCATGATACTCAAGATGAGCGAGGGCCTGGGCAAGACCTGCGCCATCTTCTTTCTGACGCTGCTCTTCTCGCTGCCGCTGGGCATGATCGTGACCCTGCTGCGCATGAGCAAGGTGAAGGTGGTCTCCGCCGTCACGCGCTTCTTTATCACCATACTGCGCGGCACGCCCCTGATGCTGCAGCTGCTGGCTGTGACCTACGGTCCCTACTACCTCTTCGGCGCAAACGTGGCCCGCAACAAGCTGATCCCAGTGGTCATCGCCTTCGCCATCAACTACGCGGCCTACTTTGCGGAGATCTACCGCGGCGGCATCGAGTCCATCCCCATCGGCCAGTATGAGGCGGCGGAGGTGCTGGGCTACACCAAGGCGCAGACCTTCCTGCGCATCATCCTGCCCCAGGTGGTCAAGCGTATCATGCCCAGCGTGACCAACGAGGTGGTGACCCTGGTCAAGGACACCTCCATGGCCTTCACCGTCTCCTATCAGGAGATGTTCACCATCGGCAAGCAGATCGCAAACTCCCAGACGAGCTTTGTGCCCTTCGTGGTGGCGGGCGTGTTCTACTACGTGTTCAACGCCGTCGTCGACTACCTGATGGGCAGGATCGAAAAGCGGCTGGATTACTACAGGTAAGAGGGAAAACGACATGGCAGATGAAAGAATCCTATCCACGGAAAACGCCGCGGCGCCCAGCATCCTCACGATCCGCGGCCTGCAGAAATCCTTTGGTTCCCTCTCGGTGCTGGAGGATATTTCTCTCTCGGTCGACCAGGGAAACGTGATCTCCATCATCGGGCCCTCCGGCTCCGGCAAATCCACGCTGCTGCGCTGCGCCTGCTTTCTCGAGCGCGCGGACGGCGGAGACATCCTGTATAACGGCGAGTATGCCGTGCGGGGCGGCGTATACGCCCCGAAGGCGGAGCTCAACTGCTTCCGCACCCGCTTTGGGCTGGTGTTCCAGAACTTCCAGCTCTTCCCGCACTACTCCGTGCTGAAGAACATCTCCGAGGCCCCGATCCTGCATGGAGAGGATAAGGACGAGGTCCGCGCGCGGGCACTGGAGCTGATGAAGAAAATGGGCCTGGAGGGCAAGGAAAACGCCTATCCCTACCAGCTCTCCGGCGGACAGCAGCAGCGCGTCGCCATCGCGCGGGCTCTCGCCATGCGGCCCGAGATCCTCTTCTTTGACGAGCCCACCTCCGCCCTGGATCCGGAGCTGACAGGCGAGGTGCTCAAGGTCATCCGGCAGCTGGCCGAGGAGAAAATGACCATGGTGGTGGTCACGCACGAGATGCCCTTTGCCAAGGCGGTCAGCAACCGCGTGATCTTCATGGCCGGCGGTGTCATCGTGGAACAGGGCGATCCGCTGGAGGTTTTCGAGAACCCGAAGGAGGAGAGAACGAGACAGTTCCTGCGGGTGTTTGAGCGATGAAAGTCAACATTCTCGACCCCACCGGCAACATCACCGCCCTGGTGGAGGGACCGGTGCCCCCGGCCCGGCAGCCAGCCTCCGCGGCAAAACTGATGGAGCGGCACCCGGCTGTGGAGCAGGTCGGCTTTGTCCGCTTCACAGAAGGAGCCGGGGGCGTGGACGCCGAACTGCGCATGGCCGGCGGCGAGTTTTGCGGCAACGCTTCCATGTGCGCCGGGGCGCTGGCGCTGCTGAGAAACGGCGGCGATCGGGGAGCGGTAGCTCTGCGCGTCTCCGGCGTCGGCGAGCCGGTGCGGGTGTGGCTGGAAAAGAGCGGGAAGAGCGCCTTCCGGGCGGGCGTGCGGATGCCCGGGGCGCAGGCGATCGAGGAGCGGCGCTTTGCCTTTGAAGGGCGGGCGGGGAGCCTGCTGCTGGTGCGCATGGAGGGGATCTCCCACCTGATGGTGGAGGAGGACTCCGGCTTCTTTGCCCTGCGGGACGACCGGGAGGCGGCGGAACGGGCGGTGCGGCTCTGGTGTCGGGAACTCTGCGCGGACGGCCTAGGGCTGATGTTCCTGAAGAAGGAAGCGCCCATGCGCCTGACGCCACTGGTCTATATCCCCGTGAGCGCTACCTGCTTCTGGGAAAACTCCTGCGCCAGCGGCAGCGCGGCAGTCGGGATGGCGCTGGCCGCCCGGGATGGCAAAGCGATGGAGCTGAGCCTGACCGAACCCGGCGGAGTGCTCCGTGTCACAAGCGATCCCCGGAGCGGAGAAACCTGGCTGTACGGGCAGGTGCGTCTCGTGGAGACCTACGGAGAGGAGCCATGACATGTTCTGGAAAAAGAGACCGCAGAGGACGGAGACCAAAAAATGGCGGACCGCGGCCGCGGACATGCCCGCGGCCTTTGTGGTGACGTGCACCAACGGCTGCACCAGGCTGGAATGTACGTCCGCCGAAGAGGCGCAGACCTTTCAGCGCTGTATGCAGCGCTGCCCGCAGTGCGGCGGCGACCTGGCCGTCAACCGCTTCTCCGTGTAGAGGAACCGACCGGAAAAAATTTTCAGAAATGTAGGTTTGTCAATGATGTGTTACAACGTTAGGAAAAGAAGAAAGGGCCTGTTTAGGTGAGAGCCAGCCGAGGGGACGCATGGGGAAATCGTTGTACT
>ONPY01000067.1 GCA_900319835.1 uncultured Eubacteriales bacterium
GGTGAGCTTGCCGTTGAGCTCGGGGATGACCTTGCCGACAGCCTTGGCAGCGCCGGTGGAGGAGGGGATGATGTTGTTGTAGATGGAGCGGGCGCCGCGCAGGTCCTTCTTCTTGGGGAAGCCGTCGACGATGGACTGGGTGGCGGTGGAAGCGTGGACGGTGGTCATGAGGCCCTCGACAACGCCGAAGTTGTCGTTGACAACCTTGGTGATGGGGGCCAGGCAGTTGGTGGTGCAGGAGGCATTGGAGACGAACTGCATATCGGGGGTGTACTTCTCAAGGTTCACGCCGCAGACGAACATGGGGGTGTCGTCCTTCGCGGGGCCGGACATGACGACGACCTTGGCGCCGGCGTCGATGTGAGCCTGGGCCTTGGCCTTGTCGAGGTAAACGCCGGTGCACTCGAGCACGTACTCAACACCCAGCTCACCCCAGGGGATGAGGGTGGCGTCACGGTAGCTCTTGTCGGAGAGGACCTTGACAACCTTGCCGTTGACGGTAACGGTGCTGTCCTCGTCGTTGCCGACGACTTCACCGTCGAAACGGCCGTGGACAGAGTCGTACTTCACGCAGTAAGCGATGTGGGAAGCGGGATGGCCGGGGGCGTTGATGGCGACGACCTCGATGTCATCGGACTTGATGGCGGCTCTGAAAGCGAGGGAGCCGATACGGCCGAAACCATTGATGCCAACTTTGATCATGTGTATATCCTCCAATTTAATATAGTACTATTATTGGGTGCGGAAATCTCCGCTGCCGGAAATTTCCCCTGTCATAGCTGTTTCATAATAACATATAATAAAGTCAAAAATCAAGCGTTCTCCCCTTGGATTATGCCCCGAATTGTGCCGAAAATTTGTCGGTTTCCCGGAATTATTTCCCGCAATTATTGTTCATTTTGACAAGCTGTGCTAGAATGGATTTGTCTGGCAGCGGCTCCTCTTCCCCCCAGAGATCATAAAATGGAGGTTCCTGACATGCTACAGGTTTCGGCTGACATTCTCGCCCTCTCCGCAGATCCCGCGCTGCTCGCGAAAAACGGGCGGATCATATACGCAAATGCCGCCGCGTGCCGGCTTCTCGGCGCCGACTGCAGCGGGCAGACCATACGCTCGCTGCTGGGCGAAGAGATCGCGTCGGTCCAGTCCGGCTCCTTCCTCGGAGAGCTGAGCCGGGACGGGAAGCGCTTCCTGCTGCGCGTGCAGGCCATGGAGGGACTGCAGGTGTTCTTCCTGCGGGAGAGCGAAATCACCGCGCGGCTGGTGAGCGACTCCTTCCTGGTGGCACTGCGCGGCGCGATGATGGATCAGCAGGCCGCCATCGCCCTGCTGAAGAACCGGCTGACTCCCGCGGGAGAGTCCGCCTGTCCGGAGCTTGCCTCTATTACCCGGAGCTGCTTTCAAATCAACCGCATTGTGACCAACGTTTCCGTCATCCACGGTGTGGAGAACGGCTCCGTGCTGTTTCTGCCGCGGGCGATGGAGCTGTCCCGCTTCCTGCTGGATCTGACGGACTCGGTCTCGCTGCTGTTTCCCGCGCCGGAGCTCTCGGTCTCGCTGCCGGAGACCTGCCCATGCACGGCCGACCCGGCGCTGCTGGAAATCCTGGTGCTGAACCTGCTCTCCAACGCCATACGCCACGCGGAGGGCTGCACGCGCATCTCCCTGCGGCTGGTGCCGCTGGGGGACCAGCTGTTGCTCTCGGTGGACGACGACGGCTGCGGCATCCCGGCTGACGAGATGCACACGGCCTTTGACCGATTCCGGCACCAACACACGCTGCAGGAGCTGGGCCTCGGCGCCGGACTGGGGCTGACCACCGCCCGGGAGATCGCTCATCTGCACGGAGGCACTTTGCTGCTGGAGAGCCGGGAGGGCCGGGGCACCGCGGTGCGTGTCTCCCTGAACCGGGTCTCCGCGCCGCTGGCCCTGCACGCGCAGACGTCCGCCTACGATCCAAACTACAACAGCATCCTCACGGGACTGGCGGACTGCCTGCCCAGTGAGGCGTTCGACGGGGCCTTGACAGAATGAGCCCCGTCAGACAAAACAAGGAGAGCCGAGAGGCTCTCCTTGTTTTGCGTCAGTATTCGTAGACGCCGCCGCCGATGAATTCCCGGATCAGCGAGTCGGCTGGGACCAGCGATTCGTCGATGTCCCCGAAAAGCTGCAGGGCAGGCAGTACGCGGCGCAGCTCCTCAAAGCGCTTGATCCCTTCCGGCACGGACTGGAACAGCTTCGTCGCCGTCCGATTGTAGACCGCCAGCTCATAGGCCAGGGAGGTGTCAAACTGGAAGTCTGCCTTGGACTTGAAGGGAGAGATATACAGCAGCTCGCCCCGGCGGACGTTGCCCCACATGCTCATGGTCTCCTTGGGATCGGAGCCGCGGAACTTGTAGTCCCGCACCATGCGCCGCACCAGCCTGAACCAGGTGCGCTTGAAGACGACCTCCCCGCCGAACAGCACGTCGCTGCGGGCGGAGATATAGAGCTTGAAGGCCTCGGGGTGGACGTCGGTAATCATGCTGTTCAGAGCGTGGATGCCCTCAAAGATCACGATCTCATCCTTCTTCAGCTTGATGGACTTGGAGGGCTCCTGAATCCGCATCCGGCGGGAGAACTCATACTTGGGGACATACACCCGCTCACCCTGGGCCAGCTGGGTGAAGTGCTTGTTGAGCAGCTCCATGTCCAGACACAGGGGGGATTCCAGATCCAGCTCCCCGTCCTCGGTGCGGGGGGTGCTGTGGTCCACGGTCTTGAAGTAATCGTCCATGCCCACATAATGGGTGCCGAGACCGCGCTTGTTGAGCTCCTCGGCAATCTTCATGGAGCTGGTGGTCTTGCCCGAGCCGGAGGGCCCGGACAGCAGCACGATGGGGCTGTTGTGGCGGTTTTCGGCGATGCGGTCCGCCGCCTCCTGCACGAGGGCGTTATAGCGCTCGTCGCACTCGGCTATGAAGCCGGCGGGGTCGGCAACGGTTTTGAAATTGATATCCTTCAGCGAATAGGCCATGACTCAATCCTCCTTGAGAAAGTCCCGGTAAAAGGCGGAAATCTTTTCCTTTTCCGCACAGGTCTTTTCGATGTTTTCCACGTATTCCAGCGGGTACTTGGGCGCCATCAGACGGATGTTGCGCCCGCCGTCGGGCCGGATCAGCTTGGTGGAGCCGCCCCCGCCCATGGCGAGGATGCTCCTGAGCTCCTCCATGATGCAGATGTTGTAGAGATTGACGGTGTCGCCCTTCTGCCAACCCACGTTCTCAAAGCCGCCGGACATGAATTTCTGCCGGTAGAGATAATAGGGCGCGTAGCCCGCCGCGGTGAGCCGAGTCGACGCGTAGTCCAGCATGGCGGCCACCTCCCGCGCGGTGGGGAGCGGCGTCTGGTCCAGGGTGATGCGGGAGCCCTTTTTCAGCGACAGTGTGTGGATGGTCACATTCTCCGCGCTCAGGGTCAGCACTTTTTCCAGCGTGTCCCGGAAGCCGGAGACGCTGTCCCCGGGCAGCCCGGCGATGAGATCCATGTTCACCGCAAAGCCGCCCACGGCCCGCACTTTGTCCAGTGCGGTGACGATGTCCGCCGCCGTGTGCCGGCGGCCGATGTTCTCCAGCACCTTGTCGCTCATGGTCTGGGGGTTGACGCTGACCCGGTCCACCCCGTGAGCGCGCAGAACGCGGAGCTTCTCCTGGGTGATGGTGTCGGGCCGCCCGGCCTCCACGGTGTACTCCGTGAGATGGCCGAGATCAAAGCGCTCCTCCAGCACGGTGCAGAGCCGGTCGAGCTGTTCGGCCGAGAGCGTGGTGGGCGTGCCGCCGCCCATGTAGACGGACACCGGGCGCAGCCCCAGCGCCCGCACCTGCTCGGCTGTGGCGGCGATCTCCCGCTCCAGCGCCGAGAGGAAAGGCTCGATGAGCCTCATGCTCTTTTCCACCGACTGGCTGACAAAGCTGCAGTAGGCGCAGCGGGTGGGGCAGAAGGGGATGCCCACATACAGGCACACGTCCCTCTCTTCAAGCCCGGCCTCACAGCGCAGGGTTTGCCGGGTGGTGGCAAGGCAGAGCCCCGCCCGGTCGGGGCTGACGTCGTATTCCGAGATAAAGCGGCGCAGAGCGGTCTTTTCGTCCCCGCACCGGGTGAGGATACCGGCCATCAGCTTGCCGGGCCGTACGCCTGTCAGCGCGCCCCAGGCGGGCTTTTGCACGCCGGAGCGGAGCGCCGCCCGGTACATGGCGTTTTTGACCAGACGCTGACAGATCCGATCTGTGGCGAGCGCGTCGGTCATGGTTTCGTTCGCGGTCCGGGCCGAGCCGCGATAGACGCTCCGCCCCTGGTAGAGGGCGCAGGTGGCGCTGGTGTTCTTTTCGCCGCGGCTGAGCCGGATCTCCATCCGGTTGCCGGCCGGCTCCCCGTCCGGGTATTCGGGCCGCTCGGCCGGGAAGAGCGTGAGCAGCATCTGCTCTACCGCGTAGTGGTAGTCATGTCCGTATAGGTACAGCTTCATAATACGTCCCGTTTCTTTGCCGCATGAGCACGCGGAGGATGTTTGATGTTTTATTATACCAGACAACCACGCCCGTGACAATGCCGAAAAAAGACGGCTAACCTACCCCGCGCATCGGGCGAAAAAAACCGCAAACGCGCATGACAGGCCGTTCTTACAAAAAATTTATATAATTTTTTTCTGGCAATTTTCCTTTTTTTGTTGTATGATATAGACATCAGAAATAATATAGGGGAAATATTTTATGTTTTCGGTTGGCGACAAGATCATCTACGGGGAAAACGGCGTCTGTACCGTTTCCAAGGTCGGGCCGCTGGAGATGTCCGGCGCATCCTCGGACAAGCTTTTCTACCATCTTGAGCCGCTGGTGGGCAGCGGCACCTATTACACGCCGGTGGATTCCGGGGCTTTCATGCGCCCCTGCATCAGCCGGGAGGAGGCGGAGGCTCTGATCGACTCCATGCCATCCATTGCCCCCGCCGTCTGTCATGACAACCGCTTCAACCATGTGGACGCGTTCTATAAGGAACTGTTCCGCCAGCACAGCTGTGAGGCACTGGTGGCCATCGTCAAGGGACTCAGGGAGCGGATGAGCGAGAAAAAGACCAAGAGCAGCCGGGCCGAGACCACCATGAAGCGGGCCAAGGACATGCTGCACGGGGAACTCTCCATCGCCCTCGGCATGGAGATCCAGGATGTGGAGGGTTATATCCTCCGGCGCATCGGAGAGCAGTAAGCCCAAAAAAGGAGCGGCAGGAAGCTTTTCCTGCCGCTCTTCTTTTTGTCTGCATCAGATGAGATACTGCTTGATCTCCTCGGGGCACTTTTCCCGGTCGGAGCTCATGGAGAGGACGAACTCAATGTTCTCCTTCTCGGCGTAGGCGGCCAGCCACTGGATGAAAGCGACCACATTGGCCTCCTCCTTGTCGTTGACCAGCTTGTAGAAGTTGTCGATGAAGAAATGGGTAATATCATAATTCCCGGCGTGGAGGCCGGAGATGAAGCCTTTCAGAAATTCGTAGCTGCCGATGGAGTAGCTGCCGGCGTCGATAAGGCGGGCCTGATAGGGAATGTCATAGGTGAGCTTGCGATCCTTCTCAATGACGACCACATCGCCGTTGCCCTCGATCACGGCCTTGCAAACCAGGCCGACCAGCTCTTTCGTTTTGCCGGACCCCTTCAGTCCCATGATGATCTTAACCATAATGACCACACTCCTTTTTTGAAAAAATGTTGAGGGGTTGTTCTTGGTATTAGCTTACCATCTTTCCCGCGAGGACGCAAGAGGCGAGTTGTTAAAGGGCGGTAAATTTTCTTGCCGGGGGTTTTGTTGACTAAGCCGATGCCTTGTGCTAAAATTTTTATCATCGAGCATTGGCTCACCGGACCCATTCTACAGAAAAAGAGGTGTAAAGCTTGAAGGATCTCAAACATCTGATCTTCTTTGAGAACCTGCTGCAGGATGCGCAGAACGAGCTGGTCACAAAGGCGATTTCGGAGGGACAGCACGCCCTGGGGTACAACTGCTACTATGTCCCCGAGACGCTGCTGAATCTGCCCGGCTGCTTCTCCTCTCGCCTGCGCGCCCCGCGCTGCACGTCCACCGACGTGGCAGGCTACTACATGACCAACCGCACATGTCCCTACGCCCGCTCCATCCTGGAGCGCGCCATCGAGGGCGGCTACAACTATCTCGACACCCTCTTCGGCGCCGAATCCTGCGCCACCATGGAGCGTATGGAGGAGCACTTTACCCTGCTGCACCCGGTGAAGAACGAGAAGTTCTTCTCCACCATCATCGACCCTCCCATGAAGGGCGATCAGAACAACCTCAACTACTACAAGGTCCAGCTGCGCGTGAAGATCCTGGAGCCCCTGCAGGAGCACTTCGGCGTCGACATCTCCGAGAAGGCGCTGCTCGCCGCCATCGACGACCACAACGCCGTCAGCGCCATCATCGAAAAGATCGGCGAGCACCGCAAGATGGCAAATCCCAACCTCACCGGCTATGAGTTCCATGTGATCCAGCTTGTCAGCCAGGTGTGTCCCCACCAGCTCATCCTGCCCTATCTGCGGGAGACCCTATGGGAGCTGGAGCAGAGAGAGCCGGAACCCAAGTTCCCCTTCCGCGCGCGAGTCGCGCTGGTGGGTTCTGAGGTCGACGACCCCGAGTTTACCAAGCTCATCGAGACCTGCGGCGCCATGGTGGTGGCCGACCGCTACTGCTTTGGCAGCTTCCCCAGCCGGGAGCAGATCGTGATTCAGGAAGGCGAGAGCGCCTTTGACGCCATCTGCCGCCACTACCTGCATTGGAACCAGTGCGCCCGGTTCATGGACGGCATGAAGATCGACCAGCGCACCAGTGAGGTCCGCCGCCTTGTCAAGGAGTTCAAGGCCGACGGCGTCATTTACGAGAACATGAAGTTCTGCGAGTTCTGGAGCTATGAGAAGGTGCTGCAGAACCACATCTTCACCAACGAGCTCCACATCCCCTGCTGCACCATTGAGAAGGAATACGCCCTCGGCGCCGTGGGCCAGCTGCGCACCCGCTTCCAGGCCTTTATCGAGTCGCTGGAGATCAAGCAGATCCAGGGAGGGAAGAAAGATGAAAATTTCTGACAAGCTCATTGCCGCCATCGACAAAAAGCTCGAGCGCTTCGACCCCCTGTGGCAGGCCGAGCACGGCACCGGCGGCCTCCGATCCCGCTACTACGACAAGACGGGCGTCGCCAGATACCGCGAGTGGCGAGGCGTGAAGGACACCTTCTACGATTACAGCGCCTGGATCAAAAACCTGGTGGCCATGGCCGGCATGGTGGCCTCCGCCCCCATCCCCATTCTCAAGGGATTCTGGGAGTACCGCTGGATGGGCTCGTACCTCGGCACCTTCATGTTCATTGACCGGCTCTTTGAGGGCTACCGCGGCACGGAGCTTCGCATCGCCCACATGAATATGTACGGCATCGTGCAGAACCTCACGAAGAAGATCGCCTTCATCCTGGCAAACGACGCCCGTCTCGGCGGCGGGCCGGAGACCGACAAGTGCATCCCCTTCGACGAGACGATCCCGCCCCTCTTCCTCAAGGGCTTCAAGGGGCTGACCCCCGTCCCGATGCAGACCCTGCCGGAGTTTATCATCTGCGACATCGACCAGCACATCGAACCCTATTACATCGACGTGGCCGAGTCCTTCGGTCTCGCGGCCGACGTCTGCTCCCGCTGCGCGGCGGAGGCCGGCGTGGCCCTGGACGACGCTTTCCCCATCCTGGGCAAGGTCATGCTCTCCACCAACATGCCCTGCAACGCCTCCGAGGCGACCTCCATGTTCCAGCGCCGCCGCATCGGCCTGCCCGACTTCCCGGTCACCATGGCCATGCAGCACACCGAAAAGGAGGCCATCCCGTACTCCCGCCAGGAGCTTTTGAACGCCATTGCCTTTGTCGAGGAGCACTACGGCGTCAAGTACGACTGGAACGAGTTCTACAAGTATGCCGAGATCATCAACGAGCAGAACGCCATCGAGCTGGAGAAGTGGGAGATCTTCAAGACCCCATACTCCGCCCTCTCCGGCATCGCCTAGACGCTCTACAAGCTCTATGAGTGGCAGTCCGCCAACGGCTCCGACCCCTACTTCAACAAGATCGACCTCAAGGTCATCGAGATCATGCGCAAGTGCTACGAGGAGAAATATGTCCCCTTCGGCGGCAAGACCCGCCACCGCGCTTTTCTGTGGGGACCCTCCGCCGTGTATTACACGGACTTCCCCACCTGGACGCAGAACTGCTGGGGCATCACCATCGTGCTGAACATGGACTCTACCATGGGCTACAACCAGATCGACACCAGCGACCGCGAGAAGGCCCTGGACGATCTGACCGCGCTGGAGCAGCGCGCCACCATGCGCCACCACGCCGTGGGCGGCTGGGACAACGTCAACGCCGTCTGGGACTGGGCCAAGAGTTTCAACTGCGACACGGTGCTCATGAACGACAACATCGCCTGCAAGGGCATGCTGGGCGTGCACGCGCTGATGGAGGAGCAGGCCCGCGACCTGGGCTTCCACTTCATCTTCATCGAGCACGATCTGGAGGACAGCCGCACGGTGTCGAGGCAGGATATGCGCAACTGCGTCAACAACTACATGTCCGTCGTGCTCAACGAGAAGCCCCTCGACCCCACGCTGGTGGAGTTTGACGACGCCCAGGCCTACTGAGAAAGGAGGAAGATCCGTTGAAAAAAGCGTTCGTTTTTCTGGGGAAGCTGCTGGGCAAGCTGGCGCTTGCCGCGCTGATCCTGTTCGCGGCGACCTTTACCATGTACATGACCAACGCCGAGAACAAGCTGATCTACTATGTGGTCCGCCCCTTCCTCAACAAGCACTATGACAGCCAGGTGAGAGACCGAAGAATCGTATAAAGACACAAGGCGGCGGGGAAACCCGCCGCCTTTTCACGTCCCTGCCGTGTCATTCTGAGCGAATGCGAAGAATCTCAAACGGTAGTGTCTGTACCGTGTCCCGGATTTGAGATCCTTCGACTCCGCTGCGCTCCGCTCAGGATGACAGACCCGGGGGACACATAAATACGGCGGCAGTAAGACCCGCCGCCTTGCTTTTTGGCCGGAGTATGGTATGATACATTCTGCAGCCTGTCATTGCGAGCCAGTTTGCAAACTGGCGTGGCAATCCGTTCTTTTCCGATTGCCGCTTCTGCCTTTTGAGGTGTTCCATGGAACAAGTCTTTACGCCCCCGTGTCCCAATTATAAATCCTGCGGCGGCTGCCAGCTCCAGCGCCTGCCCTATCCTGAACAGCTTCGGCGCAAGCAGGGCCGGGCCATCGCCCTGCTGGGTGAGTTCGGCCACGTGGAGGACATCCTCGGCATGGCCGACCCCACCCACTACCGCAACAAGGTCACCGCCGCCTTTGCCCTGGACCGGAAGCGCCGCGTTATCTCCGGCATCTATCAGCCGAACAGCCATCGCGTTGTCCCCGTGGACGACTGCCTGATCGAGGACGACGTGGCCGACCGGATCATTGTGGACATCCGGAACATGCTGCGGGACTTCAAGATCCTGGCCTTTGACGAGCGCAGCGGCAAGGGCTGGCTGCGCCATGTGCTGGTACGTCGGGGCTTTGCCACGGGCCAGACCATGGTGGTGCTGGTGGCGGTCTCTCCCATCTTCCCGACCCAGAAGCCCTTTGTGAAAAAGCTGTTGGAAAAGCACCCGGAGATCACCACGGTGGTCCTCAACGTCAACGACCGTTTTACCCCCGTGGTGCTGGGGGAGCGGGAGAAGGTACTCTACGGCCCGGGCTATATCGAGGATGTGCTCTGCGCTCACCGCTTCCGGATCTCGCCGCGCTCCTTCTACCAGATCAACCCCGTGCAGACGGAAGTCCTCTACCGGACGGCGGTGGACTTTGCCGCACTGACAGGAGGGGAGACGGTGTTGGACGCCTACTGCGGCATCGGCACCATCGGCATCACGGCAAGCGACCGGGCCAAGCAGATCGTGGGCGTGGAGCTCAACCGGGACGCGGTCAAGGACGCCATTGTCAACGCGAAGCTCAACGGGCTGAAAAACTGCTGGTTTACCGCGGGAGACGCGGGCGAGTATATGCAGCGCATGGTGCAGGACGGCCACCGGCCGGACGTGGTGTTTCTCGATCCGCCCCGCGCCGGCAGCGACGAGCGCTTTCTCCGCTCGCTGCTCAAGGCCGCGCCCGACCGGGTAATCTACGTCTCCTGCGACCCGGAGACCCTGGCGCGGGATTTGAAGGTGCTGACCGCAGGCGGCTACCAGGTCCGCCGCATCCAGCCCGTGGACATGTTCCCCTGGACGGAGCATGTGGAGTGCGTCGTGAAGCTCTCAAGACAGGAGGGTACCAGATGATCATTCAAGACATTCCCTTTGTCCTGCGGGACGGGCGAAGCGCGCTGCTGCGCAGTCCCCGTGCGGAGGACGCGCCGGAGATGCTGGCGTTTTTCACCAGGGCCTCCGGTGAGACCGAATTTTTGCTGTCCGATCCCGAGACATGTCGGGACTATTCCGTTGAGCGGGAGGAGACGCTGCTGCGGGAGCTTGGCGAGGCGGAGGACGCCGCGATGCTGGCTTGCCTGGTGGACGGAAAGATCGTCGGAAATTGCCAGATTGCGATTCTCAAGGGGCGCAAGCAGCGTCACCGGGCGACGGTGGCCATCGCCATCCTGCGGGAATACTGGGGCCAGGGGATCGGCACAAGGATGTTCCGGGAACTGATCCGCCTCGCTGAGGAACGGGAAGAACTGATCCAGCTGGAGCTGACCTTCATCGAGGGCAACAGCCGCGCCCGGGCTCTCTATGAGAAGATGGGCTTTCGCATCACCGGGGTCAAGCCCAACGCCTTCCGCCTGGCGGACGGCAGCCTGCGCGGGGAGTATACGATGGTAAAGCCTCTGACGGAAAAGGGAGGGGTAAAATGAAGCTCTCCGCCATCCACCACATCGCCGTGATCGGCTCGGACTACGCCCGGTCCCGGGCGTTCTATGTGGATACGCTGGGCTTTGCGGTACTCCGGGAGAACTACCGCCCCGACAAGCGGGATTGGAAAATCGATCTCAAAATCAACGACGATACGGAGCTTGAGCTCTTTATCCCTGAAAACCCGCCGTCCCGTCTCTCTTACCCGGAGGCCTGCGGGCTGCGGCATCTGGCCTTCCGGGTGGAGAACGTGGGGGAGACCGTGGCTGCGCTGGAAGCGCTGGGCGTCTCCTGCGAGCCCATCCGTATGGACAGCTTCACCGGGAAAAAGATGACCTTTTTCCACGACCCGGATGGTCTGCCACTGGAACTGCACGAATAAAAAGAACGCCCCGAGGGGCGTTCTTTTTATTCGTTTGAGTTCTCCGGAAGCCAGTGGCATTTGGCCATATCCACCCGTCCGTCCGGGAGGAAGGGGACTCCCTCGTCCTCCAGCAGGGCGCGGCGCAGATCGGCCCAGCCGCCCCCGGCGATGCTGCCGTCGCCCATGACAACGCGCTGCCAGGGAAGAGTATCCGGGCACTGGCGCATGGCCCAACCCACCTGCCGCGCAGCGCGGGGACTGCCCAAAAGCCGGGCGATCTGCCCGTAGGAGACGACCCGGCCCCGCGGGATCTGGGCCACGATCTCGTATACCGCCCGGAAAAAACCTGCCTCCATGCTTGCCCTCCTCTCGCTGTCCGCCGATAGTATAAAACCTTTTCCGCCTCCTGGCAAGCACTGCCCTGGAACAGGTCGGGGAGTGAGCAACAGAGAAAACTTTTGAAAATTTTTGTTACCCTATTGTAATTATTATAAGTTTTGTGGTATAATGCTCTCAAGCTACAGCGTGGCTTTCGGTTTTTGCGCATTTTTGTGCCGAGAAGCTGCGCGGAGAGGCGGAGAAAGCATGAAGAAACTGAAAGAAATTCTGGGCAGCGATGCCTTTCAGAAGGTGATGATCGGCCTGTGCGTGATCGTGATGGGCATTTCCCTGGTATCGATCATCCACTCGGCCCGGGCTATGATGGCCATTGACCGCGAGATCAGCGAGGCCAAGGCGGCCGCTGCCGCGGCCACTCCCACCCCGGCCCCGACGCCGGAACCCACTCCCGTCCCCACGCCGACGCCGACCCCGAAGCCGGTACAGGAGGACTACACGCCCCCCGCCGATTTGACCGAGCAGAAAGCGATCAACGCCCACGTCATCGCCATGATCGACATCCCCGGCACCGATACCCGCTATCCCATCCTGCTGCACCCCTCAGAGGACAACTACTACCTGGACATCACCATTGACGGGGATTACGGCTATCCCGGCTCAATCTACGTCAACTCCATGGAGGGCAGCAACTTCGACACCTTCAACACCGTGATCTACGGCCACAACATGCGCGACGGCAGTTACTTCGGCAACCTGAAGGAGTACCACGACCGGGAGTATCTCGACAGCCACCGGGAGATCGACATCTACACGCCCTCGGAAAAGCGCGTCTATGACATCTTCGGCGCCGTGATCTACGACGACCGCTACATCACCCAGCAGTACAAGGACGACAATCCCGCCGACTGCGAGGCCTTCCTGGCCTCTCTGAAAAACGGCAATCCGGAGAACATCCTTCTGGACGACATTCCCGTCAGCGCCGACAGCCACATCCTGACGCTCTCCACCTGCACCGGGGACGACTCCACCCGTTTCCTGATCCTGGCGGTGGAGCGCACCGGAGACAACGCCGCCGAGACCTGATAAGAATTTCAAAACCGAAAAACCCCGGAGCTCGTAGGAACTCCGGGGTTTTTCGGTATCGGATCTGTGCATTAAAGAAAAGCGCCGGCGGGGAGAGCGCGTGCCTCCACGGGGACGACGCGTTCCTCTGCAAAGCGGAAGACCCGCAGGGCGGAGAGGTCCCCGGAGCTCACGGCCAGGCAGATCTGCGGCGGCAGATCCAGCAGCAGATGCGCTGTCTCCGGGCCGCAGACGGTCTCCGTGGGACTGAAATATCCGGTCTGGCGCTGCTTGAAGAGGCTCTCTTTCCCGGTCCAGAGCCGGAGCAGCGTCTCCGCCTCCCGCCCCTCAAGACCGGCAAGCTCCGCGTTTGCCGCGATGCGGCGCAGCATCCGTCGGCAGAGCGCAGGGTCGTCCCGATAGCGCCGGCGGAAGAGGGGGAGACTCTCCACGTCCACGCCCACCGGGGTCCGGGAAACGGCGACCGCCACCGCATCCGCGGTGTGAGAGAGAGAAAACTCAAAGTCCGGGCAGGACCAGCGGCCCTCGGGACTATGGGAGAAGACCAGCGCCGCCGGGTCAAGCCCCAGGGAGTGCCGGGCGGCAAACTCCAGCAGGTGCCAGACCAGATAGCGCTGCCGCAGCAGGGCCGGGGCGCGGGTCTCCGCCAGCACCCGGGCGCGGGCGGGGGAGGCCACGGGGCCGACTGCCAGCTCCGGCGAAATGGCCGCAGCGTACACGTCCAGCAAAGGCGCCGTATTCACTTGTGTCATGGTCTCGCCTCCCGCGCATGGTTTCTGTGCCCATTATACCCCGCTGCCCGGTGTAGGGCAAGCGGAGAAAAACCGCGCTCTGTGCAGATAAAGCGTAGAGAAATCCATCCGTGTGTCATCCTGAGCGCCAGCGAAGGATCTCAAGCGTTGGAAGAACGAAGGCCTGAGATCTTTCGACTCGCCCTTTGGGCTCGCTCAAGATGACATATTGTAGCGCTGCCTAAAGTCAGAGAAAACGCGCTGTGCTTTCGCACAGCGCGTTTTTCATCGGAACTTGGTTTTAGTGCTTGTGAGAGCTGCCCTTGTCACCCACACCGAAGTGGAGCTCCTTCATGCCCTCCACCTCGTCGCAGATATCCTTGAGCGCACAGACGGAGCAGTCCGTCGGCAGGCCCTCAAAGATGTGAGTGAGGGTGCCGGTCACATCGGCGGATTTCTTGGCCAGCGCCTTGAAGGCGGCATAGTCCGCGGCGGGATCGGTGAGGAAGATCACGGTGGCGTTGATGACATTGGGGTTCTTTTTGTACTCGGTGATGTAGCTGTTGCCGAGTGCCTGGAAGCTGATGCCCCTGCGGACAGCGTCGCGGCTGACGCGGACCTGTTCGCGGTAGCTCTCCGGGGAGATGCGGACCATGTAGCCCTGGGGGTAGACATGGTACTTGGCAAACTCAATATCCCGCAGGGTGCGGTAGACAGCTTCGTCGTCATCATCCAGCACGCCGATGCGCAGCAGAACGATGCGGGCAAAATCGCAGTCACCCTTGATCTCCCTGAGATCCTTGCCGCAGAGGATGACCTGATCCCTCTCCACCAGCTCGCCGCTGGAGGTGAAGAGCACGTAGTTGGCCGAGCCCTTGCCGGAGGCGCCAAGCTCATAGGCGGCGTCCTTCTGGAGCACCAGCTCGCTGGAATCGTTGCTGGCCAAGGCCCCGCGGGGATTGTAGTCCCAGACCTTTTTGGGCAGATTCTCGAACAGCGCCTTGGTTTCGCCGATCAGGGAATTGTACAGCTCCATAGACTAGAATACCTGATCCACGTGCTTCTGGTCAAAGATCAGATTGACCTGCTTGTAAGCCCAGCCGAGAACCTTCTGATCCAGGTTCCAGAAGTAGACGACGAACAGAACGCCGACGACTACGAGCAGAACCGTGACGAGCGTTTTGATAAAATCGCAGATCTTGCACATATTTGCAACTTGCTCCTTTCCTGTAATGGCCGGGGGCGGATTACTTCTTGGCCAGGCCCTTCTGGCGGGCATACTCGGCAGCGCCGAGGGCGCCCATGAGCTGGGGGTCGGTCTTGAGGTTGATGACCTTGAGCTT
>ONPY01000069.1 GCA_900319835.1 uncultured Eubacteriales bacterium
AAGGGCGTCAAGGAAGATATGGAGAAGAAAAAGGAGGCCCAGAAGAAATGAGCATCAAGGTCAAAGGCTTTTTGAAGGACGTGGGCGGCGCCTCCCGCGTCACCAAGCTCAGAGAGGAAAACTTCGCCAAGGGCTCTCCCATTCCAGATCCCAAGGATCCCATCCGCGAGTTGGCGGACCTGCTGCATCCCGAGCACATGACCTTCAAGGTCGTGGATATCCGGGAAGCCTCTCCCACCTCCCGTGTGTTCCGCTTTGAGTCTGCCGACGGACACATCCCCGTGTTTCAGTCCGGCCAGTACGTCAACTTCCGTCTCAACATCGGCCAAAGCGTTCTCTCCCGCCCCTACACCATCTCCTCCGCCCCCTATGAAGCCAGAGGTGAGCACCCCTTCTTTGAGATCACCGTGCGCCGCAATGTGCCTTATTTCGTGCCCGACTACTTGTTTGAGAACGTGAAGGTGGGCGATACCCTCGAGGGCGCGCTGCCCTTCGGCTTCTTCTACTGGGAGCCCCTGCGCGACTCGAAGGAGCTGGTGGCGCTGGCCGGCGGCTCCGGCATCACCCCCTTCCACTCCATGGCCAAGGAGATCGCCTACGGCAAGATGAAGGGCTGCAAGCTCACCATCCTCTACGGCTCCGTCAAGGCCAACGACATCGTCCTCAAGAAGGAACTGGATGAGATCGAGGCCGCCTGCCCCGACGTCAAGGTCGTCCACGTCCTCTCCGACGAGCCCGACTGGCCCGGCGAGAAGGGCTTCATCACCCGCGAGATCATCGAGAAGTACTCCACCCCGGACTGCACCTATATGTTCTGCGGCCCGCTGCCCATGTTCCGCTTCGTCAAGAAGGCTCTGGACGAGATGGGCGTGCCGGTGCGGCGCTTCCGTCACGACGTGGTGAACAACCCCGCCGATATCTCCACCGTTCCCGGTTACCCCAAGGGCACCGAGGAGAAGACCTTCAAGATCACCGTGGTGCGCGGCATCCATGAGGACGTCATCGACGCCAAGGCCTCCGAGCCCGTGGCCGTCTCCCTGGAGCGGGCAGGCATCGCCATCGACACCCACTGCCGCAACGGTGAGTGCGGCTTCTGCCGTAGCCATCTGCTCTCGGGCGAGATCTTTGTCTCTCCCATCGGTGACGGCCGAAGAGAGATGGACAAGGAGATGGGTTGGTTCCACGCCTGCTCCTCCTGGCCTCTCAGCGATCTGAAGATCAAGATCCCCATCATGTAAGGCAAAAAAGAAATCCTGCCAAATGAAGTGAACCCCAAACGTTAGACAAAAGATTTATTTAAGCGACCTGAAGGGTCTGGTATCTGTGTTGAGCAGGTGTCAGGCCCTTTCGTTTTAGTTTGATCCTGCAGTTGTTGTAGTAATCGAGGTACTCAATGAGCTCCTTTTCGAAATGTTCAAGAGAGTCGAAGCCTTGAAGATATAGCAGCTCTGTTTTGAGCAGTCCGAAGAAATTCTCCATAACAGCGTTGTACAGGCGGCTGCCTTTCCGGCTCATGCTTTGCCGGATGTCTTTGGCTTCCAAAAGGCCCTGGTAATATTTGTGCTGGTATTGCCGCACTTGATCGGAGTGAAGGATCAACTTTGCGCCGTCAGGAATCGTTTCAAATGCCTTTTCCAGCATCGAGGTAACATGCCAACAGAGATCATATAGCTGACCAAATCCTCGCTGCACAGGTCAAGGATCGAGGAGAAATACAGCTTTACCCAAAACAGGGAGAACTCCGTCACATCAATGACTCATTTCTGGCTTGGCTCCTCAGCATAGCAATTTCTTCATGATGATTTTCTCCATATCTTTATTTTGGTTTGCGCTTACCGTGTTTGCGGCCGGATTGGAAAGCATCGATGAAAAAGCAAAATCCGAACCCATCTCCGATTGAGAAGATGAGGTTCGGATTATCTTGCTTTGGTGGAGGTGGGGGGAGTTGAACCCCCGTCCGAAAGTACTTTAACAGGAACTTCTCCGGGCGCAGACGGTTGTTTGCATTCCCTTGTCCGAGCGGGAGCCGTCACCCTCGGAGACTTGGTAGCTTCATGATGCATGGCGCGCTCAAAGCTTTGCGCGCTCACGTTCACCACTTGTCGACGCTCCCTCCCGGGCCGTGGTCCTCCCGGGTGGAGCGCTCGCTAATTAAGCAGCGAGAAGAACTCTATCGTTGTTGTTCTTTAATTTATAAAAGGTTGCCCATTTTAAGGATGGTAGGCGCATCCGCCCGCTATTCCTGCCTCCGCGCCCCCGTCGAAACCGTTACACCCCCGCGGCGTCAGAACAGCAACATTTGGTCAGGTGTCCACGCGAGGCGTGAACACCTCGACCGATGATGCTGTTCTTCCTTTCCGATCCGAAGCGTGAGGCTTCGGATCGGGAGAACGATAGAGCCGTTCGGTTTCCTCTCAAACCCGAACCCACTGCGTTGGGCTTCAGGTTTGTAAAGAACAATAGGAGGCTCCGTCTTCCTTTCCGATCCGAAGCGCGAGGCTTCGGATCGGTGGAGAACGAGAAGAAAAAGGATTGCCGCACCAACGCTGAGGCGCTGGCTCGCAATGACGAGTAGGAAGTTTTACTCCTTGACGGGCTCCGGGTACTCGGAGCCGAAGGTCTCGACTGTGACCTTTTTCATGACCTGGGGGATCCGGGGCTTGTCGTTGTAGTCGGTGCGGACGGAGCAAATCTTGTCCACAACCTCGATGCCCTCGATAACCTTGCCGAAGGCCGCGTACTGGCCGTCGAGATGGGGGGAGTCCTCATGCATGATGAAGAACTGGCTGCCGGCGGAGTTGGGGGCCATGGTGCGGGCCATGGACAGAACGCCTCGGTCGTGCTTGAGATCGTTCTTGAAACCGTTTGCGGTAAACTCACCGCGGATGCAGTAGCCCGGGCCGCCGACGCCGACGCCCTTGGGGTCGCCGCCCTGGATCATGAAGCCGGGGATGACGCGGTGGAAGATCACGCCGTCATAGAAGCCCTTCTTGACCAGGGAGATAAAGTTGTTGACGGTGTTGGGGGCGATCTCCGGGTAGAGCTCGGCCTTCATCACGCCGCCGTCTTCCATTTCAATGGTGACAATGGGATTGCTCATCGATAATTCCTCTCTTTCAGTGCTCTGTCGATATCGCGCTTGGACTCCCGCTCGGCTGCGCTGTCACGCTTGTCGTGCAGTTTTTTGCCTTTGCAGAGGCCCAGCTCCAGCTTGACTCTGCTGTCCTTGAAATACAGGGACAGGGGGATCAGGGCCACGCCGTCCTGCATGACCCGGCTCTGCAGCTTAAGGATCTCCCGCTTGTGCATGAGCAGGCGCTTGGGGCGCATAGGATCCTTGTTGAAAATGTTGCCGTGCTCGTAGGGGCTGATATGAAGCCCGCGGGCAAACAGCTCCCCGTCCTTGACGGTGCAGAAGGAATCCTTCAGATTCACCTGCCCGGCGCGGATGGATTTGACCTCGGTGCCAAAGAGCTCCACGCCGGCCTCATAGCGCTCGAGGACAAAGTATTCATGAAAGGCCTTGCGGTTGCTGGCAATCTCCTTGACCCCGGTCTGCTTGGGCAAGCGTCTCACTCCCTTCCCATCGGATGCTCGCTTGAGCATTATACCACAGCGGGGCCGGGAAGAAAAGAAGAATTTGTAAACGGTGGGCAGTTGGAAGCGGGATCAACTTGTAACCAAATTGATAAACGACGAAAGGAATTGATAACTTTTCCGACATTAAAATGTGTGAAATGAGTGAAAAACCTTAAAAAAATTTTGATTTTCCCTCGAAAAAATATGGAAATCCCGGGAGACTTATGCTATACTTCATATGCACATTATGTAAATCTTTTTAAATGTCAATCGAATTATGGTTGACACTGGCGGGAGGGGATTCCCTTGGACCTGACAGAAAAGCAGCTGAGCTCCGAACTGCTCTACAGCGGCATCATTGTGGATCTGACCATGGACATGGCCGAGCTCTGCGACGGGCGCAAAGCCCGGCGCGAGGTGGTACACCATCCGGGCGGCGTTTCGATTCTGCCGGTGGACGATGCGGGCAACTGCTATATGGTGCGGCAGTACCGCTATCCGGTCAAGGACACGGTGCTCGAAATCCCCGCCGGAAAGCTGGAGAAGGGCGAGGACGTGAAGGTCTGCGCCGTGCGGGAACTGTCGGAGGAGACGGGCTTTACCGCCGATACCTTTGTGGATTTGGGCCCGGCCTACGCGTCGCCTGGCATTTCCACCGAGGTGATCCACATTTATCTTGCCCTGGGGCTGCGCCCCGGCAAGAGCCATCCGGACGACGGGGAGTTTCTGAATGTGGAGAAGATCCCGCTGGACACCCTGGTGGAGATGGCGATGAAAAACGAACTGATCGATGCCAAGACCGTCATTGCCGTACTGAAGGCAAAACAATATCTGGCGTCTCAAAAAACAAATGCTTGCCTCTGAGAGGCATATATGGTAGAATCAAAAATCGGTGAGCCTTACCCTGGGCAATATCCGATTTCACGGGAAGGTGTAGAGATTGGAAAAGTACGTAATCAACGGCGGTAGCTGCCTGCGCGGCGAGGTCGAAATCAGCGGCGCCAAGAACGCTGCGGTCGCCATCATTCCGGCGGCCCTGATGGTGGACGGCGTCTGCGTGATCGAGAATATGCCGCAGATCAGCGACACCGAAATGCTGCTGACCATCCTCAAGGAGCTGGGCGCGAAGATCCGTTTTCTCAACCGCTCCACGGTGGAGATCGACTGTACGCGGGTCTGGATGCAGGACGCACCATTTGACCTGATGCGCAAGATCCGCGCCTCCTATTACCTCATCGGCGCCATGCTCAGCCGCTTCGGCCACGCCAAGACCACCATGCCAGGCGGCTGCAACTTCGGCGTGCGGCCCATCGACCAGCACATCAAAGGCATGACCGCCCTCGGCGCGGATGTGGACATCAAGTCCGGCTTCGTCTATGCTGATGCGCGGGACGGCAGGCTCCACGGCGCGCGGATCTACCTGGACAAGGTCTCCGTCGGCGCCACTATGAACATCATTCTGGCCGCCACCCTGGCCCAGGGCAGAACAATCATTGAAAACGCAGCCAGAGAGCCGCACATTGTGGATCTGGCAAACTTCCTCAACTCCATGGGCGCTGACATCCGCGGCGCGGGTACCGACACCGTGAAGATCAACGGCGTCGAGAAGCTCCACGGCGGCAGCTATGCCATCATCCCCGACCAGATCGAGGCCGGCACCTACATGGTGGCCGCCGCGGCCACCGGCGGCGAGGTGCTGATCAAGAACGTCATCCCCCGCCATCTGGAGTGTATCTCCGCCAAGCTGCGCGAGACCGGCACCATCGTCCAGGAAAACGGCGATTCCGTTCTGGTCAAGGGCGCCAGCACCCTGCGGCGCGTCAACGTCAAGACCCTGCCGTACCCCGGCTTTCCCACCGATATGCAGCCGCCCATGTGCGCGTTGCTGTGCGTGGCAAACGGCACCTCTCTGATCACCGAGGGCGTGTACGACAACCGCTTTAAGTATGTCAATGAGTTGAGAAAGATGGGCGCCGAGATCCAGGTGGACGGCCGGATCGCCGTCATCGAGGGCGGCAAGCGCCTGACCGGCGCGCCTGTGATGGCCTGCGACCTGCGGGCGGGCGCCGCCATGGTGATCGCCGGTATGTGTGCCCAGGGCACCACGGTGATCGAGGATGTGCATTATATCGAGCGCGGCTACGAAAACTTCGTGGGCAAGCTCAACGCCCTCGGGGCGGATATCCGGATCGTGGATTTCCCCGAGGAGACGGAGATGGAGAAGATCATTTCGGTTGTAGGATGAGAATTGTTGTATTTGCCAGCGGTTCCAGCGGTAACTGCATGCTGCTCTCCGATCGGGGGACGCACCTGCTGATTGACGCCGGAATCTCCATGCGCCGGGTCCAGAGCTCTCTCGCCCGCGCCGGCATTTCCATAGACGACATCAGCGGCGTGCTCATTACCCATGAGCACGCCGATCATATTTCCGGGCTGAAGATGCTGCTGAAGTACCACGGGCTGCCCGTATATGCGCCGCATACCGTGGCGGCGAGGCTGAGCGGGATGCTGCCGGAGGTGGAGGAGTATCTGCATGTGATCCCGGTAGGGGAGCGCTTTCCCCTCGGATGCCTCACGGTGCGGGCCTTCCACACGCCACATGACACGGACGAGAGCGTGGGCTACCGGCTGGAGGGCGAGGGGAGCTTTGCCATCGCGACCGACATGGGCGCTGTCACCCCGGAGGTACTGGAGGGGCTGCTTGGCGCCCAGACCGTGCTCATTGAGTCGAACCACGATCTTGGCATGCTCTGTGACGGGCCCTACCCCGTAACCCTCAAGCGCCGCATCCTGTCAGACCATGGGCACCTGTCCAACGCCGACTGCGCCGTGCTCGCGGGGCAGCTTGTTCAGAGCGGCACCCGGAATGTGATTCTCGGCCATCTCAGCCGGGAGAACAACCGGCCGGAGCTTGCCCTGGAAGCGAGCAAAAAGCTCCTGTCCGGCAGTGGGGCGCGGCTCTGCTGCGCGCCGGTTTTCGGCTTTTTGTGTGTGGAAACGGAGGAGCTGCGATGCTGAATGTCAAGCTGATCTGCGTGGGAAAGATGCGGGAGCGCTTTTATATCGACGCCTTTGCCGAGTATCAGAAGCGGCTGCAGAGCCTGTGCCGCCTGGAGCTCACGGAGCCGGCGGAGCAGCGCCTGCCGGAAAACCCGTCACAGGCTGAGATTACCGCGGCTCTCGAGAAGGAGGGCCAGGAGATCCTGAAGGCTATCCCGGCCGACGCCTATGTGGTGGCTCTCTGTGTGGAGGGCAGACAGATGCCCAGCGAGGGCATGGCGGAGCTTATCCGGGAGCGGGAAAACTCCGGCAAGCCGAAGCTCTGCTTTCTCATCGGCGGCTCCTACGGCCTGGCCCCGGCGGTCAAGGCCCGGGCCGACAGGAGGCTGAGCATGTCCCAGATGACGTTTCCGCACCATCTGGCCCGCGTGATGCTCATTGAGCAGCTCTACCGCGGCTTTAAGATCAACGGGGGCTCGCGCTACCACAAGTAACGGTTGAAAGAAATTGAAAACAGTGCTATACTGACCACAGTATTTTGAGGAGGTATGGCCTTTGGACGACAAGAACTGGAGCCGCTCTCTGCCGGGCGGACTTTTGGAGCGCTGGCCGAAGGATGAGCGCGGCGAGCCGGAAGAGCCGGTGCTGCTCACCACGGCCATCAATCTCAACCTGTTTGATGAGATGACGATCAACATGCTGGAGGCCTACGGCATCCCCTGTCTCAAGCGTTACCCCGGGGACGGGAGCTTCGGCAAGGTGGTGCTCGGCATGAGCGGACAGGGGACGGAGATCTTTGTCCCCAAGAGCATGCTGGAGGATGCGGCGGCCCTGGTCAGCGGCGTCGGCATCGAAGAGGAAGAGTAAAGGACTTTCGACCGCGTCGGCGGTCTTATCAGGAGAACGAAGAAAAGATTGAAAGGTAGGTAGCCCCATGTCCAGAAATTATAAGGAAGAGTACCAGCACTGGCTCGACAGCCCCGCTCTCAGCGAACAGGAGTGGGCTGAGCTCAACGCCATCCGTGACGACGAGAAGGAGATCGAGAGCCGCTTCTTCGCGCCGCTGGAGTTCGGCACCGCGGGTCTGCGCGGCACCATGAAGCTGGGCCTGCATCACATGAACATCCATGTCATCCGCCACGCCACCCAGGCCTTTGCCAACGTCATCTGCGCCGAGGGTGAGGAGGCCAAGGCCAAGGGCATCGCCATCGCCCATGACTGCCGTCTCAACGGTGTGGAGTACGCCAGGGAGGCCGCCTGCGTCATGGCGGCAAACGGCATCCGCGTCCGCATTTTCGATGCCCTGCGTCCCACCCCGGAGCTGAGCTTCGCGGTGCTCTACTACGGCTGCGCAGCCGGACTGAACATTACCGCCAGCCACAACCCCAAGGAATACAACGGCTATAAGGTCTACTGGTCCGACGGCGCTCAGCTGCCTCCCCAGAAGGCCGAGGCCATCGCCCAGCAGATGGAGGCCATCGACATCTTCACCGGCTTTAAGAGCTGCGACTACGACAAGGCCGTGGCCGACGGCATGATCCAGGTCATCGGCGCGGAGACCGACGAGGCCTTCCTTGAGCGCGTCATGGCCCAGGCCATCGACAAGGACGTGGTCAAAGAGGTGGCCGACGAGTTCAAGATCGTCTACACCCCCTTCCACGGCTGCGGCCACAAGCTGGTTCCCGAGGCGCTCAAGCGCCTGGGTATCAAGCATCTCTTCCCCGTGCCCGAGCAGATGGTCATTGACGGCAATTTCCCCACGGTCGTCAGCCCCAACCCCGAAAATCCCGAGGGCTTTTACCTGGCGGTTGACCTTGCCAAGAAGGTCGGCAGCGATCTGATCATCGGCACCGACCCCGACTCCGACCGCATCGGGACCATGGTCCGCACCGGCGACAGCTACACCACCATCACCGGCAACCAGATGGGCGTGCTGCTCATCGACTACATCATCCGCGCGAGAAAGGCCACCGGCACCATGCCGGAAAACCCCGGCGTTCTCTCCTCCATCGTCTCCACCAGCATGGCCAGAGCCGTCTGCGAGGCCAACGGCGTCCACTTTGAGGACACCTTCACGGGCTTCAAGTTCATGGCCGAGCGCGTGGCCGAGTGGGAGGCCGCCAAGAGCTACAACTACATCTTCGCCTTTGAGGAGAGCTACGGCTACATGATGGGCGACTTTGTCCGCGACAAGGACGCCGTTACCGCCTCCATGATGGTGGCCGAGATGGCCGCCTTCTACCACAAGCAGGGCATGACCCTGATGGACGCCATGATGGCCCTGTACGAAAAGTACGGCTGGTTCAAGGAGAAGACTCTGAACCTCGTGATGCCCGGTCTCGACGGCCTGCAGAAGATGAAGGATTTGATGGCCGAGCTGCGCGCCAATCCCCCCAAGGAGATCGGCGGCCAGGAGGTCATCCGCACCCGCGACTATGCCGACGGCAGCATCTATGTGGCGGAGCTCGGCAAGGTGGGCACCACGCCCTTCTTTGGCTCCAACGTGCTCTACTTTGAACTGGCCGACGGCAGCAGCTTCATTGTCCGTCCGTCCGGCACCGAGCCCAAGATCAAGATCTATCTGCTGGTGCGCGGCGACAGCGCCGAGCAGTGCGCTGAGCGCATTGAGAAATACGACGCCTTTGCCCAGACCCTGAAGAGATGAAAACTCTCTGGCAGCTATTTGCCGCGTTCATGCGCGTGGGCGCGCTGACCTTCGGCGGCGGCTACGCCATGATCCCCATGCTGGAGCGCGAGGTGGTCAACCGCCACCACTGGGCCACCGAGGAAGAGCTGATGGACTACTACGCGGTCGGCCAGTGTACGCCCGGTGTCATTGCGGTGAATGTGGCGACTTTTGTCGGCTACAAAATCGCGGGCAACCTGGGCGGCGTGATCGCAACCCTCGGCGTGGTGACGCCCTCGCTGCTGATCATCATGCTCATCGCCAGCGTCCTGCAGAACTTTGCGGACGTGCCGGCGGTCAAGAGCGCCTTCGCGGGCATCCGTGTGTGCGTGAGCGTGCTGATTTTCAACGCGGTTTTGAAGCTCTGGAAAAAGGCCGTGGTGGATAAGGCTGCGCTGGTACTGTTTGTACTGGTGTTTCTGCTGTCGCTCTTTACCAAGCTCTCACCGGTGGTGTTGGTGGTGTTCTGTGCCGCGGCGGGCATCCTTCTGACCAGATGGGGGGTGCGCGGCAAATGATCCTCCTGCGTCTGTTTTTTGAGTTTGCCAAGGTGGGCCTTTTCGCCGTGGGCGGCGGTATGGCCACCGTGCCCTTCATGTACGACATCGCCGATCGCACCGGCTGGTTTACCCATGAGCTGCTGGCCGATATGATCGCCGTGTCTGAATCCACGCCCGGCCCCATCGGGGTCAACATGGCCACCTATGTGGGCTATGTGACGGCGGGCTATCCCGGCTCCGTGGTGGCGACCCTGGGCCTGATCGCCCCGGAGATTCTGGTGATCTTGCTGGTGGCCCGGGCCATGAAGGCCTTCCGGGATCATCCGCTGGTGGACGCAGGCTTTTACGGTCTGCGGCCCTGCTCGGTGGGCCTGATCGCGGCGGCGGGCATGCTGGTGCTTCGCATCGCCCTGCTCCACACCGACCTGATCGGCACCGGGGCGACGCTCCTTCAGATTGTCAACTGGAAGGCGGTGGCGCTTGCAGCGGTACTGCTGACCTGCACACGGTACGTCAAAAAGCTCAAGGGTCTGCACCCGGTGGTGTTCATCCTGGCCTCCGCCGCGGTCGGCATGCTCTTCCGATTCTAAAGCAGCAGCTCTCCCGCAAGAGACGCGAGAGCCGCACCGATCCCCGCACTGAAAAGGTGCCCTGCAAAATGCAGGGCGCCTTTTGCTTTGCAGTTTGTCAGCAGCGCCCGTGTCTGAAAATACACCGCAAGCCCGCCCCAGCCCGCGAGAAAAGCCGCAAGCGCGAGCGAGGCCGGGGAGAGGGGGAGCCCCTCCATGGCCGCGACCCCGCTGCCGAGTTCAAGGAAACCGATGAGCACAGGTCGTGTCAGCTCCGGCGCCGCGCCAAAAACCCGCGAGAGAACGCCGACTGTCCAGGGCAGAACACCGAGACTTTCCGCAACACTCAGCAGCACCGAGAAGAACACCACAAAACCGCAGACGTTCAAGATGGCCTGTACCGATTTCCGGATGGCGTCGGAGAGGGCCGCGGCGGGATCTGTCTCATCCAGAAGCACCGGCTGGATCTCCGGGGTGCTTTGACTGTCCCGGAAGATCAGCCCCGTCAGCAGCGCTGAAAGAATGTGGCAGGCATAGAGCAGCAGCCCCGCCTTCACGGAATGAAAGACGCCGCAGCCGATGGCGCCCACCAGAAAGGCCGGTCCGGAGTTGTTGCAGAACGCCAGCAGACGCTCGGCCTCCCGTGGTGTGACGGCGCCGCTGGCTTCCAGCTCTGCGATATAGGCCGCCCCTGCCGGGTAGCCGCCGCAGAGTCCCATCGGCAGGGCGGAGGCCCCGGCACCGCTGATCCCGTAGACCCGCATGGCGGCGGGGGCCAGCAGCCTGCCGAGCAGACCCGGCAGGCCCAGGGCGTTTAAGAGAGAGGAGAGCACAAAGAAGGGAAACAGCGAGGGGATGATAAGCCGGGCGCAGACCGAGAGCGCCCTGCGGCAGCCCTCGGCCGCCGCCTGAGCGGAGAGCAGGATCAGCATGAGCAGCAGCAGAGCGAGCAGCAGGGCAGACTGCGGTGTGCGGCGCGGTTCGGTTTTCAACAGACGATCGCCTCCTTAGGCTTCGTGGATATGAGCCTGTCTATGTATCACCCTATGATCCGCGGCATAGGCTTAATACCGGAAAAGAGGTGCTGCGCTTGAGAGTAAGCAGTGAGCTGGCCGACGCCTTTGCCGACAAGCTGGACCTGCCCGGAGAACTGCCGACCGGCGCGGGCTGCCTGACCCTCTGCGGCGGCCGCCAGGCACTGATCGAGGGGCACCGGGGACTGCTGGCCTTCTCCCCGGAGTGTCTGGTGGTGCGCATGGGAAGACAGCGGCTGAGCCTGCTGGGAGCCGAGCTGCGTATCCGGGCGATGAGCGACGACAGACTGCTGGTGTCCGGGCGGATCCAGAGCGTGGAGATGGAGTGAGAACATGGAAGTGATCGATCGGATTCGAGGCGTTGTGCGCGCGGAGATCTTTGGCGCTTTTCCCGAGAGCCTGCTCAACGCGGCCGCTGCGGCGGGGATCGAGCTCTGGGAGCTGGAGAGCCCCGGCGAAAACCGCGTCCTTTTCTCCTGTTTCGAAAATTGCCTGGAGCAGCTAGCTGCATTGGCCTCGCACTGCGGCTGTGAGCTGACGCCGATCCGCCGCCGGGGAGGCAGTCTGCTGCGCGGCTTCTTCCACCGTCGGACGGCGCTGCTGGGCGGGGCGCTGCTGGCGGCGGGATTGATGCTGCTCTCCTCACTCTTCGTCTGGAGTGTGGAGGTCCGCGGCGCCGAGCGCGTCAGCCGCGGGGAAATCCTGCGTGCGCTGGAGGACGCGGGCCTGGGCGTCGGCAGCTTCTGGCCCGGACTCTCGGCAGATCTGCTGCGGAGCCAGGCTCTGCAGCAACTGCCTGAGCTCGGCTGGATGAGTGTCAACGTCTGCGGCTCCCGCGCGATCGTTCAGGTGCGGGAGCGGGAGGAAAGGCCTCTTCTGGAGTCCGAGACAGGGCAGGAGAGCCTCTTTGCCTCCGCCAGCGGCGTGGTGCGCCGGGTATCGGTCCTCTCGGGCCGCGCGGAGGTGGCGGAGGGCCAGCCGGTGACGGAGGGACAACTCCTTGTAAGTCCCATCCCCGGCCAAAGGCGCGCCCGGGGCAGCGTGGTGGCGGAGACCTGGCGGGAACTGATCGCCGTGCGCCCGGCCCTGGAGACGGAGAAGGTCCCCGGCAGACTGCGCTACAGCCGCTTTGCGCTTTTCTTCGGAAAAAGACGGCTGAATTTGTATTTTAGCAGTGGAAAAGCTATTGACGGATGTGATAAAATCGTTTCAGAGTATACCCTCGGGCAGAGGGGCCTTTTTACCATGCCTATCCGCGTCGTGCGGGAGACCTTTGTTCTCTGCCGCGCCCGGGAGACAAAAGCCGATTCCGCAGATCTCGCGGCCCGGCTTATGACCCGGCTGCAGAGCGGTTTGGAGGGGCAGGTGCTGGAGCACAGCGTTTCGGCCGTGGAATCGGACGGGCTGCTGATTGTGACGCTCCGGGCCCACTGCATGGAAAATATCGCCCTTGCGCGGACAGACGGTCCCTGAGCCGCGCCGAAAGGAACAACATGATCGACAAAACCATAGAAGTAGAGAGAATGGAGCATGTCATCAGCGTGTTCGGCTCCTTCGACCAGAATCTGCGCATCATTGAAAACGAGCTGAGCGTCAAGGTGCTCGACCGGGAAAACCAGATCCACATCTGCGGCGAGGCGGAGAACGTCATGCTGGCGGAAAAGGCCATCAACGGCCTTTTGACCCTGGCCGCCAAGGGAGAGAATATCGACGCGCAGAACGTGCGCTACATCCTCAAGCTGGTGTCCGAGGGGAAGGAGACCAAAATCTCCGAGCTTGCCGGGGACGTGGTCTGCATCACCGCCAAGGGCAAGCCCATCAAGCCCAAGACTCTGGGCCAGAAGGCCTACTGTGACGCCATCGCCAACAACACCATTACCCTGGGCATCGGTCCTGCGGGCACCGGCAAGACCTATCTCGCGGTGGCAGCGGCGGTGGCTGCCTTCCGCGCCGAGGAGGTCAACCGCATCATCCTGACCCGGCCCGCCGTGGAGGCGGGGGAGCGCCTGGGCTTTCTGCCCGGCGACCTGCAGAGCAAGGTGGACCCCTACCTGCGGCCGCTGTACGACGCGCTCTTTGACATGCTGGGGGCGGACACCTACCAGAAATACCTCGAGCGCGGCAACATCGAGGTCGCGCCCCTGGCCTACATGCGCGGCCGCACGCTGGACGACAGCTTCATCATCCTCGACGAGGCGCAGAACACCTCTCGCGAGCAGATGAAGATGTTTCTGACCCGCATCGGCTTCGGCTCCAAGGTGGTCATCACCGGCGACATCACACAGATCGACCTGCCGGAGGACAAGACCAGCGGGCTGAAGGTGGCCATGAAGGTGCTGGACGGGATCGACGATATCGCCATCTGTACCCTCACGGGCTCCGACGTGGTGCGTCACCGCCTGGTGCAGAAGATCATCGAGGCCTACGAGGTCTACGACAAGAAAAACCCGGCGGAGACGGAAAAGAAGCAGCCGCCCCGCCGCTACAAGAGAGGATAAGACATGGAACACGAAGTGGAGATCTCCCGGGAGCGGACGGGTCTCGGCCACCCGGAGGCCGCGCGGCTGATCAGAAAGGCCGTATGCATGGCGCTGGACGCCGAGGGTGTGGGGGAGCCCTGCCTGATCAGTGTGATGCTGACCGATGACGCGGGCATCCGGGCGGTGAATCAGGAGTTTCGGGACATCGACCGGGCGACCGATGTGCTGAGCTTTCCCATGAACGAGCTGACGCCCGGCGATTTTGAGCCGGAGCTGTGCGACCGCGATCCGGAGACCGGGGCGCTGATGCTGGGGGACATGATGATCTCGCTCGAGCGCTGCGCGGCTCAGGGAGAGGAATTCGGCCACGGTTTCGGCCGGGAGATCCAGTATTTGACGGTACACTCCGTCCTCCATCTGCTGGGCTATGACCATGTGGACGAGGGCGAGATGAAGCGCCAGATGCGCGCCAGGGAAAAAGCTATCATGGGGGATACCTGAGCAGACACTCTTGCAGGGGCCGACGCCCCCCGGCGGCCCGCACCGAATCGTACAAGGAAAGTGCAAGATGAGACAGATCCCCCAGCCCGCTTCGCGGACAGCCCCTCCTCGCACGGAGTGTGTGCAGGTGGGGACA
>ONPY01000081.1 GCA_900319835.1 uncultured Eubacteriales bacterium
GCAGGCGGCAAGGCCGAAGACCAGCAGCCACACGGCGGCGGCGCACAGACTCCTTTTCACCGTACGCATCGCCCGCTCAGACCTTGCTGCCGAGGGCGCCGGCCGCCCGCAGCTTCTCCGGGTGGTTCTTCATCTCCCCGGTCTCGGTGACACCGCCGCCGAAAACCGTGCCGGCCAGACGTGCCTTGGGGAAGCACTCGATCCAGCCCTCCAGACCGCTGACCGCGCGCGCGGGGACGAAGTCCTCTTCCTCCGCCGCGGAGGCGAGCAGATACACGTCCCGGAAGCGGTAGTCCGCCACAAAGAGCGGATTGCCCCGGTCCAGCAGCGTCTTCATCTGGCCGCTCATCTCGTAGTAGTAGATGGGCGTTGCGAAAACCAGCACGTCCGCCTGCTCCATCTTGGGGACGATCTGCTGCATATCGTCTTTTATCACGCACTTTCCGCTCTTCTGGCAGGCAAAGCAGCCCTGGCAGAAGCGCAGATCCTTCCCGCGCAGGGAGATCAGTTCAACCTCGTGGCCGGCTGCCCTCGCGCCGTCGGCAAAGGCCTCGGCCAGCGCCTCGGAATTGCTGCTGCGGCGCGGGCTCGTGGACAGGATCAAAACCTTTTTGCTCATATCGCTTCTCCTCTTATTTCAGGTTCTCGACAAAGAAACTCTCCAGCTTGTCAAAGGGGATGGCGTTCTTCCCACCGCCGTCGTAGAGGTCGGTATGGGTCGCGCCGGGAATGATCAACAGTTCCTTGTTGTCGGTGTACTTGCTGTTTCGCACCATGTCGGCGTAGGCGTCGCGGCCGAAGTAGCAGGAGTGAGCCGCGTCCCCGTGCATCACCAGCACCGCGCTGCGGATCTCATTGGAGTAGTGGAGAATGGGCTGGTTGATAAAGCTCTCGCAGCCGATCACGTTCCAGCCGCCGTTGGAGTTGAGAGACCGGGCATGATAACCCCGCGGGGTTTTGTAGTAGTCGTAATAATCCTTGACAAAGAAGGGCGCGTCCTCCGGCAGGGGGTCGATGACGCCGCCGCCCAGCTTGTATTCGCCGCTTTTCAGATCCGCCAGTCGCTGGGCGCACATGGCCGCCTTCTTCTGGTAGCGGGCCTCCTCGCTGTCCTCGGAGTCGAAGTAGCCCTTGGCGTTGACGCGGGTCATGTCATACATGGTGGAGGCGACGGTCGCCTTGATGCGCGTGTCCAGCGCCGCGGTGTTGAGGGCCATGCCGCCCCAGCCGCAGATGCCGATGATGCCGATGTGCTCCGGATCTGCCTTCCCGCACAGGGACAAAAAGTCCACCGCCGCCATGAAGTCCTCGGTGTTGATGTCCGGGGAGGCCATGTAACGGGGGCTTCCGCCGCTCTCCCCGGTGAAGGACGGGTCGAAGGCCAGGGTCAGAAAGCCCCGCTCGGCCATGGTCTGGGCGTAGAGGCCGGAGCACTGCTCCTTGACCGCGCCGAAGGGACCGCAGACCGCGATGGCCGGCAGCTTCTCCCCGGCGTTTTTCGGAGTGTACAGATCGCCCGCCAGGGTGATGCCGTAGCGGTTGACAAAGCACACCTTGCTGTGATCGACCTTGTCGCTCTTCGGGAAGGTCTTGTCCCATTCCTGCGTCAGATTCAGGCTTTCCATTTTCATTGCTCGATAGCTCCTTTACATGGTTTTCGTTTTACGGATCAGCAGATCCAGACGGTCCAGCTGCTTCTGTTTCTCGTGCAGGGCGTCCAGCTGTTGACAGCGGCAGAAGCGCAGGCAGCGGATCAGCTCATCCCTTGCGCCGGAGGCGAAGAGCGCTTCCGCCCGCTGAATGCTCTGCTCGTCACAGCCCGCGTCCTCCATGCGGCTGCGGAGCGAAGTCACGTCGTCCACGTCTCTGCCCCCTTTCTTTTCTGTTTTCATTGTAACAGATTGCTTTTTTCTTCGCTAATAGTTATACTGTATATCGTGATATACGTTTTTTGCATTTCATAGAGAGGCGGTGTCCCATGGAAATACGGAGCCTGCGATATTTTCTCGCCGTCGCGCGGGAGGAGAACATGACCCGCGCAGCGGAACTGCTGCACGTCACGCAGCCGACCCTCTCCCGCGCCATACACGCGCTGGAGGAGGAGCTGGGCAAAAAGCTGTTCACCCGGCACAGCTTCCACATTTCACTCACGGAGGAGGGGCTCCTGCTGCGGGATCGGGCCGAGGATCTGGTCACGATGGCGGACAAAATCGAGCAGGAGTTTCTGTCTCTGGACGACATCACAAGCGGCGAGCTATACTTCGGTCTGGCGGAATCCTATCAGATCCGCTATCTGGCGAGGACGCTGCGCACGCTGAAAAACAGCTGTCCCGGCCTGCGCTGTCACATCACCAGCGGCGACACGGAGCAGGTCACAGAGAAGCTGGACAAGGGGCTGCTGGATTTTGCTGTACTGTGCGATGAGCCCGATCCGCGTAAATACGATTTTGTGCTCTTCCCGGAGGGGGACATCTGGGGACTGATCCTGCCCGAGGGCGACCCCCTGGCCCGGCAGGAAACCATCCGGGTGGACGATCTCATCGGGCTGCCCCTCTTCACCTCCGAGCAGGGCTGGGAGGGCGACATCCGGCGCTGGGCGGGAAACCGCTTCGCGGCGCTCCATCTGGAGGGCTCCTCCAGACTTGCGTACAACGCCTCCCTGTTTGTCCGCGAGGGGCTGGGCTACCAGCTCACTTTCGAGCACCTGGTTGATGTATCGGAGGAGAGCGGCCTTGTGTTTCGCCCGCTCTCTCCCAAAGCAGAGGTCAGGCTGTATCTGATCTGGAGCAAGTATCAGACCTTCACGCCCATCGCCGAACGCTTTCTGGCCCAGATCAAGCGCGACTTTCACCACGCCGGCTGATTCTGTTACGGCCTGCCCCTGTCAAAACACGCCCGGTCATCGGTTAAGTCCGAAGACCGGGCGTGTTTTGATTCCGGATCCCTGTATGTTTTTGTCAATCCCCTTTTGTGCAGAGCAGGCAATCAGAACAAGTCCAGTGTGCTGTCGAGATAGATCTCCTCCCGCACCTCCAGCTGGTGCTCCGGTTTCGTCAGATAGTACAGCAGAAACTCCAGCACAACGGCGCTGCCCAGGCTCCGCCCCTCGATTTTGAATTGAGAAAAGCCGTTCGGCAGATAGAGCTTCCGGATGTCCTCGTTGCCGATGAAACCCGGATTTTTCATTGCGTCGGAAAAGCGATAGCCCCTGTCGGCTGTCGGGGAGACGCAGCGGTGCTCCGGCACATCCTCCCCCAGATTCTTCCGGCTGACGTTTTCGTAGCAGTTCTTTCGGTCCGGGCAATCAAACCAGCAGCACTCGTTGCACAGAAATTCCAGCTTCCGCTTCTGCCGCTCGGGCAGGGCGTTGAGATGTGCAAAGTCCCGGTTCAGCCGGAAGTCCGGCACCACAAAACGAAACTCCTCTCGGTTCAGTTCCGCCTCCAGCTGTGCAAATTCCGTCAGCACCTTGGTGGTCGAGGAGACGAAGTAGAACCCTGGATACGTCTTTTGCAGATAACCCAGCAGCAGATCCGACGTGAGGATCACACCGTTTTGCACTGCCTCATTCTTTTCAAACAGCGCGCACAGGGCGTTGCACCTCGCGTCTGCCAGGTGCTCGGCGCGCAGCAGGGAGTTTGAGAAGGTCAGGCGCGCGGAGACACCGTACTCCCGCATCAGCGCGGCGACCTCGTCCGGCCGGTCCTCCCCGAAGCCGACACGTCCCCCGCCCCAGAGGCAGTCGGCCGGCGCGCCGTAAACGGAGCCGATCTCGCACCAGTCATAGAAGTACTCCCGGTGAGAGTAAAACAGCGGCAGGAACACCCGGTACAGCTCATAAAACTCAAACAGGCCGGGGAGATGAAAGCTTGCTGTCCGCCCGCTCATGCCGCCGCACCCGCGCCGCTTCTGCGGCATTTGTATTGTGACAGGTCCATGGCCGTTTTCACCGGCTGAACTTGTCGATCCGGACGCCGCTGCAGTATTCCGCTTTCAGCGCCTGGAGCTTTCCAAACAACTCCGTTTCGCAGTGGGCCTGCTGGTGCGCGGGGCTGTCCCAGCTCTCCACCAGCAGCAGATCGTCCTCCGCCTCCGCCGCGAAGTAGTAGTCATAGCCGCAGTTGCCCGCCTCCGCCCGGGAGCTGTCCCGGATTCCGAGCGCACAGAGGGCCTGATAGAAAGCGGCTCTTTTCCCCGGTTTGCAGGTGTAAGTCACATTCCAAGTCAGCATCTTATCACTCCCTCAGTCGATGTACCACAGGTTGTCGGTCGGGTATTTGTCCGGCAGCTGGATCCAGTTGCCGTGGGATGCCTCGATCCACCAGCCGTCCTCGTCGTGCTCCATCCAGCCGTAGTCCCCGAAGTCGGAGGAAATGCCCTCTACCCAGTACTGCCAGACGGGCGGGTCGACCTCGGTGTTGTACCAGAGCCAGCAGTCGCTGTCCTCGTCGTAGTAGCTGTCCTCGTAGGCGTCATAGACCAGGATGCGGTCGGCCCGGATGGGGTCCGTGACCGTGTGATAGCTCCCGTCGGCCTGTTTTTCCAGGTACAGGGCTTCGGCATGGGTGTTCTGGTCAATGGTCTGGAGCTGCTGATAGGGCGCGTTCTGGATCGTGTGCTCGGTTGTGCGGATCAGGCTCCTGGCCACCGAAAAAATGACCAGAACAACCGTCAGGATGATCCCGAGCGGCAGGCCGAGTCCGCGCTTTTTCCGGGTCTGGCCGAAGGCGTTTTTCAGCGATTCCTCCGAATTGTATGTATGGGTGTTCTGCAGCGGCTGCTGGACGATCTCATCCAGCTCGCTCTCGATCTGCATGGGGGCCCCGCAGTTGGGGCACTGCATGCTCTGGTTTGAACCGGCGTTGTTGTTGAGATTCAGGATGGTCTTGCTCTCGCAATAGGGGCAGTAGCAGACGACGTTTTCATACCGGCCGTTTTTCTGAAAAGCCACACTGTCGTAGTACTTGCCGTTTTCGTCGTAGTAGCCCTTTTCGTAGTGGGTGCCGGTCGCCGTGTCCGTCCAGGACGCGGGATAGTAGACGTAGTCGTGGCGGCGGCCATAGTAGGTCGTAGGCCGCAGGGCCTGCGAGACCAGGAAGCCCACGGGCTGGTTGACTCTGGGCCGCGCGCTCGGCTGAGAGACCGGCCTTGGCGACGGGCGGCTCTTAGAGGAGCCCAGCCCGCCAAAGAGCGGGGTGCTGCTGTGGCTGGTGGAGGAATGCCGGCTCGGCCCGCTGCTCGAAGATGAGCGGCTGCTGGACGATCTGGAAGATGAATACGAGGATCGCGAGCTCGACGAGCGGGAACTCGACGAGCGGGAGCTCGATGAATGAGAATGGCTCGAATGGGAACTGGAGCTGTGATGACTGGGCAAGGTTCTCTCCCCTTTCCTGTTAAATCCTGTACAGACTTTTTACTTTTTTTCGGTAAACACGCGGTAAAGTTTGGCCATCAGCGGCACACAAGTCTTGTCAAGCAGTTTTTTCCTCTTGTCTTCTTCTCTGTCGGCTTGTCAGCTTTTTGTATTCCCGCCAGCGCTTCGGGCATTTCCATGTGCCCATGCGTCTTTTCCCTTCTATTTCCGTTCGGCAAAATCATAGGCCTCGTTCAGCCAGCCGAGCAGTTCCCCGTCCAGCTCCGCCGCGGAACCCAGCACCAGATGTGTCGTCCAGCGGCCGGGGTAGGCCTCGGTCTTCACCGCGACCCGCTCAGAGTCCAGGGGATACGGCAGCCCCAGCGTCAGGGTGAGCCAATTCTCCGGCAGCTCCGCCTTGCGCCTGACCCGCGCGAAGGACACGCAGGCGAACACATGGCGGTGGTAATAGGTGATCTGTGTCTTCTGCACGCGTTTCCGGGTCTCCGGGAAGCGGGCATAGATCGCGTCCTCCAGCGCCGCAAAGAGCGCCAGCGCGCCGGGGTGCGCGTCAAAAAACTGCAGGGTATCCAGATCCGTCTCCCCCATAGCTGTCTCCTTTTCTTTGTCTGAACCCTTCTGTATCAATTATACCCTATTCTGCTCGCCAGCGTAAAGAGCATAATCGGACATTTTCTTCATCTTGTTTGCGGCTATTTCCCGTCAGCGCACTTGACAGGCAAGCGGCCGTTGCCTACAATGAAAGCTGCAAATCATGATAATTGGGCCGTGCGGCTTAATTATAAATATTTTTTTAGGAGCGCATTGTTTGAAAAAGACAAACACAATGGAGATTGCGGCATAACCGGGAGGTTTGCCGACAATGTGCCAGACCTCCCGCCCACGGGCATTTGAAGTCAACAACATTCAGGAGGTTAAAGAATGAATACAAATGACATCATCATTCGTTTGGAAACAAAAGAGGACCAGAGAGCAGTCGAAAATCTCATCCGGGAAGCGTTCTGGAACGTCTACCGCCCGGGCTGTTATGAGCACTACGTGATGCATGTGCTGCGGAATGATCCGGCCTTTGTGAAGGAGCTGGATTTTGTACTGGAAAAGGACGGGCGGCTGATCGGGCAGAACATGTTCATGCGCACCCGCATCGACGCCGATGACGGCAGGGCCGTCCCCGTATTGACCATGGGGCCCATCTGCATCACCCCGGAGTTCAAGCGCCACGGCTACGGCAAGAGGCTGCTGGACGCCACGCTGGAGCGGGCAGCGGCCATGGGCTTCGGCGCGGTGCTGTTTGAGGGCAACATCGACTTTTACGGCAAGAGCGGCTTTACCTTTGCCAGGGACTTCTCCATCCGCTACCACGATCTGCCGGAGGGCGCGGACGACTCCTTCTTTCTCTGCAAAGAGCTGCTCCCCGGGTATCTCCGGGGCATCACCGGCGTGTACCAGACGCCGCAGGGCTACTATGTGGACGAGGCGGACGTGGAGGCATTTGACCGGACCTTTCCCCCTAAAGAGAAGCTGAGACTGCCGGGGCAGGTTTTCTGAGCGAATCGGACAAAACAGCAGAAGAGCCGGTGCACCCCTTGGGTGCACCGGCTCTTCTGCTTGTCATGGAATCCCTCTGCGGCTTCTTTGCCTGCGCTGCAGGGCTATCCGAGGTGGAAAAAGCTGCTTGGGATATGGCAGTACCCGCCCGGGTTCTTGTCCAGGTACTTCTGATGGTACTCCTCGGCCGGGAAGAAGTTGCACAGCGGCTGCAGCTCTACAGCAAGCTTTGCCCCCGCCTTTTTCTCCTCCGCCCGATAGACCGCCTCGATTTCCGGCAGCTGGTCCGGGGCGGTGTAATAGATGCCCGTGCGGTACTGAATGCCCCGGTCGCCGCCCTGTCTGTTGACGGAAAGCGGATCGATCACCATAAAGTAGTATTCCAGCAGCTTTGTCAGGGAAATCCGCGCCGGGTCATATTCGATCCGCACGGTTTCCGCATGCCCGCTGTTGCTGCAGACATCCTGATAACTGGGTGCCTGATCGGGGCCATTGGCATAGCCCACTTCTGTCTCTGTCACCCCGTCAAATTGGTCGATAAACTTTTGCATGCCCCAGAAGCATCCGCCTGCCAGATAGATGGTGTTCACGTTTCTCCCTCCTGTACGGTTTGTTCATTCCATAACAGCCCGCTTTGATTCTGTTTTTTGGGTTGCCGCCCCGTTCCCTTCAAAATGGGATTGACACAGCAGCCGTGCTTTGCGGTTTTGCCGCCGTACCGGGTGGCTGTGGCCGGTAAAGCAGAAATCTCCCTCTTTTAATTGTAATATTTCTCGATCCCGCCGTAGCCCATGATCCTTGTGTTCCGGCGCGTCTTTTCGACAAAACAGTTCAGCCGCTTTTGAAACTCCTCCGGCCGCTTTCTCGCCGCCTCGATATAGGCGATACGGATGCGCTTGTAGGGCTCGGAAAAGCACTGGTAGTTTGCCCACACGGTCTCGTCCTGCCGCAGAATGTCCAGAATATCTTCCGGAAAGACAAAGGGCTTTTCAATGACGGGCAGGATGCTCTCCCGGATTTTCGGGTGGATCAGGCCCTGCGCGTCCAGCCAGATCAGCCGCTCGATGTTCGGCTGGGAATAGGAACTTCCCTTCTTTCGGGGCGTAAAGCGCCGGATGCAGTGGGTATCGTCCAGGCGGCGGTTTGTGCTGTCGATCCAGCCGAAGCAGAGCGCCTCCTCCACAGCGTCGTTGTAGGACAGGCTCTCCTCCCCGGCCGCCCGGGTCGGAAAGACGAACCAGACCTCCTGCGCCGTTTCAAAGTGCTCCGTCAGGTACCGCCGCCACGCGGCGCGATCACTGGTAGAAAAGATCTCCACGCTCAATTTCCTTTCCCGCTATCTCTGATCCGTCCACAGTTCAAGCTCATGACAGGATATGCCCGTATCCTCCCGAAAAAAGGACCTTGCATGTCGCATATGGGAAAAGAGCGAGCAGACGCCTGGGTCCGTTCGCTCTTTTTCCGGTGTTCTTTACGCGGGCTGGACTTCGATCTCGACCGTGCCGCTTGCCTTCTCAAGGCAGGTTGCCCGCAGCAGATAGCTCCCCGCGGGCACCGTGCCGGACACCCCATCGGTGCCGGTGAGCTCTGCGGTCAGCGTCGCTTCCCCGTTCATTTCGGGCAGCTGGTCGATGCTCTGTTCGGCCGGGGTGCCGACGAGTTCCACCCGGATGGAGCCCTTTTTGAGATTTGAGGTCACGACGATCTGTTCGCCGTCCTCGACCTCCAGAGAGCCCACCATAAAGAAATCCTTCTTGTCGGCATTGTCCGCTGCGATCGTCATCCGCTTTGCCGTGTTTTCGGCCATTCCAAATTCGGATTTACCGCATGCCGTGAGCAGCAGCGCCGCCAGCAACAGCGCGATGATTCCTGTCAATGTTTTGATTCTTTTCAAGTTTGTCCTTTTCCTGTTTTCAGTGTCCCGGTTTTCCGGGCTGCTTGTTTCTATACCGGGTATCCCGGGTTTATTGTCCCTGAATGGAGATGGTCGCGGTCTTCGTATCCGTGGAGCCATACTCGTTGGTGAAGCGGCAGTACACCTTCCAGCCGTGGAGCGACGCGGGGATGTTCATCAGCGTGATATCCTTGGACCCGCCGCCGGTAATGATCAGCTGGGGGTAAGCTTCTTTCATCTCCAGATAGTTGAGATCCTGGGTCCCGTCCGGGCTCACGAAGTGCCACTCCGCCCACTTGGCGTTTTCAAATCTGGTGACAAACTGGCACGAGCCGTTTGCTTTCACCGTCTCACTGCCCGGATCCTTGGTGACCCGCGGGTAATTGGCCGGCACGGGCGTGGGTTCCGGGGTCGGCTCCGGCGTAGGTTCGGGCGTGGGCTCCGGGGTCGGTTCGGGTGTGGGCTCAGGCGTGGGCTCCGGCGTGGGCTCCGGGGTCGGCTCAGGTGTGGACTCTGGCACGGGCTCCGGCGTGGGTTCCGCCGCCACGGGCGCCGGTGTGGGAGCGGAAGCTGAATCCGTTCCCGGCGCCAGCAGTCTGAGAAAAACGATGCCGGCCAGCAGTGCCAGCAGCACCACAAGGACAATGAGCAGCAATCTCTTTTTCATCTAAAATGCTCCCTTTCTGTCTGTCTCCCCTGCACCCTTGCCCAGGACCACGGGGAGTCCTTCGGTTGCTCTTATTGTACCAGCATGATCTGCATTTGTCGAGAAGGATTATACCACGCATCCCGGTCTTTCGAAAGATAGATTGTCCCGGGTTTTTCTTTTCATACTCTGTTTCCGTGAAAAAGCAGCAGCCCGAAGCGGGATAGCTCCTCACCTCGGGCCGGCTATTTGTTATTTCGATTTTTTTCAAAGAAGGCCGGGCTTACCTCCCCGCTCCGCTCCCCAGCACGCGAGCACGGCTACAGTCGGGATGGCCAGATTGAGAAAGAAATTGTATATAAAAGGCCTGCCGATGGCGTAGGTTCCAAGGAAAAGAAAAGCGTTTACGGCAAAAATCGACAGGACGATCTGGAGCAGCAGCTTTTTCATTTGATTTCCTCCTGTATCCTGAATTATGCTTGGTTTCCTTTTGTGGCTACAGCATAGCATGGGAACCATCACAGCACTGTCACATACCCAAAATTTCACATCTTTCAGCTTGCTCGCGTTGCCAGCTGCACCAGCTTTGCGCCAGGCTGCGCGGCTTTCAAAAGCTGCGCCGTGTTCCAGTTTTTGCGGGGACTTGCGTTGAGAATGATCGCTTTCATCGGGTTCTTCCCTTCTCTATTGTTTTAAGTCTGATTTCATTTTGTCACAAAACCGGGCGGATTTCCAGCAGAAGAATTCCTTTCCCGCTTCATAGCAGCCGTTTCATACCGGCAAGGCGCACAGCGGTCTCCACCCCCGGCCTGCCAGACCGCTCCGTCCAACAGCATTTTCACATGCGGAATGCCGTCGAGCAGGAATTCTTCCGAGATGGGCCGAAAGCCCTGCTTTTCATACAGCCCCTTGGTGTAGACCTGGGCTTCCAGATAAATGCTGTCCGCCCGGAAGCACTCTTTTGCCGCGCGGATGCCCTCTGAGAGAATCCGGCTCCCCAGCCCGCAGCGTCGCTGTACTGCGATCACACGGCCGATGGAGACCTGTTCGCTCTCCGCGCCCCTGTCCAGTACGCGCAGATATGCCTGGATCCCATCCGCGTCCTCCAGCCATACGTGAACGGCATTCCGGTCAAGGCCGTCCAATTCCATATAGGGGCAATTCTGCTCCACGACAAAGACGGCAACTCTCAGCTTCAGGATCCGGTAGAGTTCATCTGTTGTCAGTTCAGCGAACGTTTTTCTGTAAAGCCGCATCGTTTTCCCTCGCTTCCAGCATTGCTTTCTCCCGAAAAGGCGGCCTGCTATCGGGGATTGTATCACAACACCCCGGGCTTGAACAAGCCCGGGGTGTTGTGCAGCCGAACTTGATGTCACCCAGCCTGCGCCCATCGGCCTCAGCAGGGATGTAGACCTTGCCCTTCACCAGGCGGGAATGGCACCAACCGCACTCGCCGCTGCGGCAGTGGGCCGGGGCCTTGATGCCCGCGCGCTCCATGGCCCAGAGAAGGCTCTCCTCCGCCTTGCAGGGGATGACGGTCTTCTCGCCGCGGATGTCCACGGTGAGGGTGTAGGTTTTGCCGATCTGGTCCTTGGGGTAATCCGCGTTGTTCACCGCGCCCATGTAGTCGCCGCTCATCTCCATGCGGTAGCGCCGCTTGGGCAAGCCCAGCTTTTTGCACTGCTCCTCGCCGAAGACATACATGGCCTTCGGGCCGCACATGAGGACGGAGTAGTCGCCCTCTGGCGCGTACTTCAAAATCAGCTCCGCGGTGATGAAGCCGTGCTCGTAGCCCTCCTTCTCCTCTTCGGAGAGGACGTGGACGACCTTGACCTTGCCCTCGCTCTTTTCGGCCAGAGCCTCGATCTCGCCCTTGAGCAGGATGCCATCCGCGGTCCGGGAGCCGTAGAGAATGGTAAGATTGAAGTCCTCGATCCCGTCGACGATGGCGGCGGCCATGGAGTAAAACGGCGTGATGCCGGAACCGCCCGCGATGGCAATGACCTGCTTTGCGTCCCGCAGATCCTGGTAGTAGAAGTCGCCGAGTGGACCGGAGATCTCCACCGCGTCGCCCTCCTTCCAGTTCTCCAGGATCCAGGCGGAGGCGTAAGCGGGGTTGGTGCGCTTGATGGTGAGGGTGTAGCTGCTGTCCGCGCCCAGGGCGTCCTTCGGGTTGGAGCGGATGGTGTAGGGCTTGCGCACCGGGGCGCCGTCGATGTTCAGCGCCACGGACACATACTGGCTGGCCCGGAAGTAGGCCAGCTTCTTTGTGCCCTTCTCCGTGTCCGGCACCAGCGTGAAGCTCTTGGCGTCACCGTGGTTCGCGACCTTTTGAATGATGCAGTGCTGCGCCGCCGGGTGCAGGCTCTTTGCCAGGATGTTGGCGTTGTAGATGGACTTGGGCGGCGTGGTGGGCGCGGCCTCGATAACCGCGTTGCGGGTCTTGACCTCACCCAGGAATGGGAACGGTGTCAGACCCTTCAGGGCTTTTTTATCGTAAAAGAATTTCGCCATCTTACTTGCCCTCCTTCTTCATGTCCAGCAGCATGTAACGCGCCTGCTCCGCGCCGGACAGATAGGCCTGGGAATAGCCGTCCATCTGCGTGCCGTGGCCGCCGGCAAAGCGCAGGCCGTGGATGGTGTAGTCCTCATGGTGCCCGGACTGAACGCGGGGGAACATGCCGTCCCAGGTGGCGGGCTCGTAGCCGTAGACGTCGCCGCGCGGCGTGCCCAGATAGCGCGCCCAGGTGACGGGCGAGGCCACCACAATCTCCTCGATGTGACCCTGCAGCTTGCAGCCGGTGACCTCCTCGTAGTGCTCCACGCACTCTCTTGCGATCCGGTCCTTGATTTTGAAGTACTCCTCCTCGGTCACGTCCGCAAAGGGATCGCCGGTATAGAACTTGGAGAACTGGATGAAGGCACGGCCCTTCCCCGCGGCGTCCGGCACGGCGTTGGTGAGCACGGTGCAGGAGAAGTCTTTGTGGGTCTCGATGCTGTCGCAGGCGAGATACTGCTTGTGGTTGTCGGGACTGGAGCGCAGGAAGGTGTCGTAGCCCTTGAGGCCCAGCTCCTCCGCCGTGGCGTCCAGGCCAAGGCAGACGATAAAGGCCGCTTGTGCGATCTTCTGCGCGTTCATCATTTTCAGGTTCCGCTCGGGGATTTCCTTGGGATCCACCATACGGTCAAAGACCACGTGTGGCATGAGGTTGGAGATGACCCACTCACAGGGGATATAGGTGCCGTCGTCCAGCTCCACGCCGCGGACCTTGTTGTCCTGAATATCGATCTTCTTGACCTCGGTGTTGTACCAGATGTCGCCGCCCAACTCCCGAATGCGGGCGTCGAAGGCCATGGAGATCTCGTGGCTGCGTCCCTTGGCCACCCAGGGCAGCTGGGTCAGGTACACATAGGTCATAAAGGCGTAGACCGCAAAGCTCATGTTGGTGGAGTCGGCGGAGACGTAGGTCCAGTAGGACTCGTAGATCCGCTTGGCCTTCTCGGGCACGCCGATGCGGTCGAGCATCTCCTCCGTGGTGACGGGGACAGTGCGCATCAGGTCGTAGTACTTCAGCAGCATCTCCACCTTCGCCGGCGGAGAGGGCTCGTTGTTGTGGGCGGCCAGCCAGTTGACGCCCTCCTCCAGCATCCGCGCCAGCTCCATCACTGTGGTCATGGACTCCCGGCTGCCGGGCACCTGGCGCTCCATCTCGTCGATGAAGGCCTCCACCCCGGCGGGCATGTAGACGCGGAAGCCGTCCGGGTCGGTAGCAATGGAGGCAAAGGACTCGTTCACCGGGCACCAGTCCACGTTCAGCTTGTACTGGTCCTCCAGAAGCTTGCGCACAGCGCCCCGGGGACGGCCCTGCTTGCCGTCGCCCATCTGGCACATCTCGTGCAGCGTGGCCTCAAACTCGTAGGCGCCGCGCCGAAAGCTGGTGGCGCAGCCGCCGGGCAGGTTGTGCTTCTCCAGCACCAGCACCTTCTTGCCCGCATTGGCCAGATACGTCGCCGCCGACAAACCGCCGTTGCCGGCGCCGACGACAATTGCATCGTACTTTTGCATGCTTTTCCTCCTTTACTCTGCTGTTTTTTCCGGTACGATGATCTCCCGAACGGTAAAGTCCTTCCCGCTCAGGACGGTTTTCTCAAAGCTGCCGCAGTTTGGGCAGAAGCCCTTATGCTCCACCACGTTGAAGATCTCGTCGCATTCCTCGCACTCGGCAAGGCCCGGGACCACATTTACCGTGAGCTTGGCATGCTCCAGGATGCTGCCCTTCACCACCGGCGGATAGAGCTCCCGCACATACTCCGGGATCACCAGGGACAGCTCCCCGCAGTCCACGATGACCTCGTGGATCTCCTCAATTCCGTTTGCCTCCGCGAAGGCCGTGACCGTCCGCAGGAGCTGGCGCACGATGCCGATCTCGTGCATCTCA